>JAFVDZ010000084.1 GCA_017478205.1 Spirochaetales bacterium
ATTTCGATGGAGGAATCTATTGTGGTGGAGCAGTGGCCTATGTCGGAAACGAAGAGATATACTCTTCTGTTTTTACAAAAGAACAGGTGAAGGAAGTTATAGAGATAGGGACATCCCGTGGCTGGCAGATGCTCTTTCAGACCAAGGGACGTTCTGTTATATCGAAAGATCTTGTAAAGACTCTCACAGATCTCTTCATTAAATCCTATGGCAGAAAAATGAAGATAGAGAACCTTGTGGAAGTAGATGAATATCCAATCCTTGATGATGTGAGGAAGGTCTGTTTCTGGACACCGGATGATGATGTCGTCTCGATCCGTGAAATGCTGAGGGGAAGATATGATGTCATCGATAACACAATGGGAATCCCACTGGAGTGCAGTGCAGAAATAGTCCTTCCCGGACAATCAAAGGCTGTTGGAATGAGAGCCATCATGGACTATTTTGGACAGGATATTTCATCTTCCATTGCCTTTGGAGATGGTGCAAATGATATCGAGATAATTAGGGATGCAGGGATCGGGGTTGCAATGGGCAACGCTTCAGATAACCTCAAAGCAGTTGCAGACTATGTGACAGACGATATTCTTTCTGATGGCCTCATGAAGGCTATGAAACATTTCGAGGTATGCTAGTGGAAATCGAAAGACCAACAAGAGTTAGAGCAGAATACAGATCTTCCAAACGAAGCAAGGCACTTATAAGGAATGCACTCATTGCACTGATGAGGGAAAAGCCATTCGAGGATATTACTGTCACTGATATAGTCAACAGGGCCGATATAAATAGGGGTACCTTCTATGCACACTTCAAGAGTCCTGGGGATGTACTTGATAGGATTCAAAGTGATGCGATCAGTGAACTCGGTATCGTCATGGGGAAGGTCAACTTCATCGACTTTCTGAAAAACCCTGAGCCCACGCTAACAGATTTCTCTCTCTTTCTCCTAAGAGACCCTGACTACTACAGGATGCTCATCGAGATAAACAGAGATGCGATAGTAAGAGAGTGGAAGAACAAGCTATATGAGCTTTTTAGCGGGGTAGGATTCATCACTTCCGGCCTGAGAGAGAATCGCCATCTCGATTGGATCCTTGCAATCCTGGTCAATGGAATTATCGAGACCTATCTAGATGCACTTCAGGAAAACAAGGGGCTTACACTCAAGGAAGCACCAAAGGAAGTTGCTTCGATCATCAAGTTGCTGATAGGCTCTTTAGATCTCTAGCAGCCACAGCAACAACAGAGAAGTTGCATGATGAAGTAGGTCAAAAAACAGTTGTAAAGCATGCCAAAAGCAGGTCTTGTATAGCTCATGTTTTCACTTGTGTAGAAATTGAAGCCGTTTTCTAGCTTGTCACGGAACATGACGAATTCAATATTGCCAGGTTCAAGCTCTACAGCTTTTCTAGCTGCAAGCTTGGCTTCTGTCAGATAGCCAAGTCCATACTGTGCATTTGCATAGAGGTAGTACCAAAGACCATTTCTTTCAGGCTCTGAAATGCCATTTAGTGCATTGAGTGCTTCGGCAAATCTTCTGAATCTTATGTATTGGATTGCAGCCTGGAAGGCGAGGTTCTGTCCCCCTGCAGATCTCTCCTGACTCTGACCAAAATTATCATAGTAGCTATGGGCCTTTCCCTTGTTCATTATCTCATCATAGGCTGCATTGACTTCTTGCATCTTGCTAGCAGCCTCAGGGGAGTTTCCATTCAAATCTGGGTGGTACTTTCTTGCCTTCTTCTTGTAGGCAGCCTTTATCTCATCTTCGGAGGCGTTTCTTGATACTCCTAATACTTCATATGGGTCTCTCAATTCTTGCTCTCCTTTCTCTCAAAACCTGCCCAGATTCCACTGTATATAATATTTTTGAGGATATTTAGGTTCTCGTCCAGTGGAAGATGCTCAAGAGTCAAAGCTGCATCTGTTGCAGCATCTTTGAGCAGTTCCTTTACATATTCCTTGAAATCGGGACGTTTTTCCATCTCCTTAAATGGATTATAGGTGTTCTTTTTCAGATCTTTCTCAAGATCATCATAGGCATCCATGAGATATGAAAAACGTCCAATTGCCCTTCCGAGCCTCGAAAGGTCAGAGGAAAATATATCACCCTCGAATGGGACAAAGACTTCTTCAAGAAGCTTGGCAGAGATCTTGCTCATCAAAAGAGGATCCTGGCAGTTTTCCTTCTCCATTTCATCGAGTCTTTCGATAGTATTCCTTACACTTTCATATTGGCGAGGAAACTCTTTCTTGAGTTCCTCTTCCTTCTTCTCTAATCGCTTTAGGAGGAATGAATATTTACCTTCATCTTTCACTTTATCCTTGAGTGAGAAAAGTGAAAGCAGCACCTGCATGTTTGCACAGTAGTCTGAAAAGAATGTGTGTCTATATTCTAGTTTGATGGGGTGAGAGTGACAGCGACTTTTGATTATCTTCCCTTCGTCATTGTACAGGTCTTCAAGTAGGAGGGCGACGAAGGTAATATCAAAGGAAAGTAAGGTTGAACCCACTAATCCATATTTTGATGAGAGAGCTTTGCAAAGTCCGCAATAGCTTTGCTTGTAGCGAACCTTATCTTCTCGCGAAAGATCTTTTCTGTTTATTACGATATAGCCGAACATATCAGGTCTTCCCTATGAATTTTTCCCCACACTTAGGACAAGTAATCCTGACCTTTCCCTTTCCTTTTGGAACGAAACACTTGCATTTACAGTTTGGGCAATAGAAGAGAGCGTGTGTCTTGAGCTTTTCCTTCAAGGCCTTCTTGGCCTGTTTCTCTCTTTCTTTTTTCTCCTTCTTTTCCCTGTTTTCGCTCTTTTCATAGGAAAAACCAGAACTTGAGCTGGTCCTTCCAAAGAAAGAGAGGAATACATCGTTTTCCTTCTTTCTCTGACTTGTATTCTTTGAAAGGACTCTCGCACTTGAAGAAATTAGCAGAGCAAGCCCAATGATCGAGATGATTGCACCTAGCTCTGCAGATGAGAAGACGGATGAACAGAATATAAACACGAGACCTATAAAGGACATGAATACAGACAGCTGGTCTGTTCCATATCTATCTTTGAAGAACTCCTCTAACTTTCTCTTGAAATCATTCATAGTTGAAAATATCGTCAATCTTTCAATTACAGTCAACAAAGTGATAAAGTTTAAGTATGAAAGTATTTGCACACAGGGGATTTTCAGGAGCTTTTCCTGAAAATACAATGCTTGCCTTTGAAAAGGCGATCGAGGCAGGATGTGATGGAATTGAGCTCGATGTCCACCTTTCAAAAGATAAAGAGGTGATGATAATCCACGATGAAGCACTTATGAGAACTACAGGAAAAGATGGCTTCATCTTCGATTACTCCCGCGCAGAACTTGAAAAGATAAATGCAGGAGGAGATGCAGGTTTCTATCCGCCTCCATCTCTTGAAGAGTACTTTGATTTCATCAGGAATCATCCTGGCATAATTACGAATATCGAGATAAAGACTCTTCCTGTCTACTATGAGAAGATCGAAGAGAAAACTCTCAATCTCGTCACTCGCTACTCTCTTCAGGATAGAGTAATCTTTTCATCCTTCAATTGGCTTTCAGTCACGAAGCTTAAGAGGTTAGAAGGTAGTATCAAGGTCGGGTTACTGTTTGATAAGATCAAAACATTTGGGCAGGAAGCTATCATCTCTGAGCTTGGAATCGATTATTTCCACCCTTCTGTTTCAATAGTGGATGAGGAGACTGTAAAGGCTTTCAAGAGAAGGAATGTAGGTCTCAATGTCTGGAATGTGAATGGCGAAAAAGACATTGCAAAAATGAGTGCATGGCAAGTTGACGGAATCATAACTGATTACCCGGACAGAGCAATAAAAAGTTGACAGGATTTCTTGTTTGTCAGTAAATTTTACTCATATTGGGAGATGTAAATATGGCAAAGGCAAAGGTATATTTTACAAGGGATCTTTCAAGCGAAAGTGTCCTGAAATTGTATGAGCTACTTGGCAAGAAACTTGAAGGCAAGGTTGCAATCAAGCTCCACAGCGGAGAGAAGGGGAATCAGAACTACATGAAGCCTGAGTTCTGGAAGCCTGTTATTGACCACATCGGTGGTAAGGTTGTCGAATGCAACACAGCCTATGAGGGTGAGAGAAACTACACAAATAAGCACCTTGCTCTTATCAAGCAGCATGGCTGGAGCCGCTACTTCGATGTCGATTTGATGGACGCAGAAGGTCCTGATGATGTTCTCGATATCCCAAATGGCAAGGTAATAAAGAAGAATATCGTTGGTAAGAATCTGAAAAATTATGACTCCATGATCGTTCTTTCCCACTTCAAAGGTCATCCAATGGGAGGCTACGGTGGAGCTCTCAAGCAGCTTTCTATCGGCTGTGCCTCCTCAAGAGGAAAGAGTATCATCCACTCAGCTGGAAAGACAGACGACCAGAAAATTGTCTGGGACGATCTTCCAGAACAGGACCTTTTCCTTGAATCAATGGCAGATGCAGCATCTTCAATTGTCAGCTTCTTCAAGGGCAACATGGTCTTTATCAACGTAATGAAAAACCTCTCTGTCGACTGTGACTGCTGCTCTGTTGCAGAAGATCCTTGCATGAAGGATATCGGTATCCTTGCATCCCTCGATCCTATTGCAATCGATCAGGCATGTATCGATCTTGTCTACAAGCAGACAGATGACCCAGGCCAGAAACACTTCCTTGAAAGAGTTGAAAGCAGACATGGTGTACACACTATCGAAGCTGCTGCAGCTCTTGGCTTTGGCTCAAGAGAATACGAGCTCATAGAAGTCTGATAGAAAAGAAATTCAACATTCATCTTTCCTCTCAAATCTGAGAGGAATTTTTTTACACCTTTGAGATAAGCGTGCTAAGGGTGTTGACAAACTTTGAATTTGAGAGTAATTCTCATATTACTATGCAGACATATCAGACAAAAGGTCGCAACCAGATTCTGGAATTCTTTAGGAAAAGTGAAGGTCAATTCTCTGCTGACCAAGTAGCTTCTGCTCTCCCTGAAGTAGGTAAAAGTACTGTATACCGTCTGCTCCCAAGGATGGCAGAGGAAGGATTGCTTCAGAAAATCTCAGTAGACAAGAAGCGTCTATATTCCTATTTCTCTGAAAACTGCCATCATCACCTACATGCAGAATGCACTTCATGTGGAAGTCTTATCCATCTCGATGAAAAAACAAGTCATCAAATTGAAAGTGGTCTAGAGAAGATTGGTCTCCATATAGATGAACGAAGTGTTCTGCCTTGTCTGTGCAAGGAGTGCCAGGATAAAAAATGAAAAAACTGACCATATTTCTGATTATCATTTCGATACTTTTTGTTTCCTGCAACAAGCAAAGCAGGAGTGAAGGAAAGCTCGTAATTACAGCAGTAAACTTTCCTTCCTACGATGCTGCCAGAGCTGTCGCAGGTGACAGTGCTGATATAAGGATGCTACTGCCATGTGGAGCAGAAAGCCACTCATTTGAACCAACTCCTGATGATATCAAGAGGATAATGGCATCCGATCTATTCATTTACACGGGTGGCGAGAGTGAAGAATGGGTAAATTATATTCTCAAGGATCTTGATAGCAAGGTTAAGGTATTCTCTCTGATGGATGCAGCCTATGAGGTACTTGAGGAAGCAGAAACTCTAAGTGGACACGATCATGACCATGACCATGAATGTACTTGCGGTCACGAGCATAACCACGATCACGAGCATAATCATGAATGCTGTGGACACGATCATAACCATGATCACGAACATAACCACGAATGTTGTGGACATGACCATGACCATGATCACGAGCATAGCCACGAATGCTGTGGACATGACCATAAGCACGAACACAGCCACGAATGTTGTGGGCACGACCATGACCATGAACATAACCACGAATGCTGTGGACATGAGCACGACCACGAGCATGAGCATGAGCACGAACTCGATGAGCATGTTTGGACAAGTCCAAGAAACGAAAGAAGCATAATTACAGAACTTTGCAAGGTTCTTGTAGAAATCGATTCAGCTAACAAGGCTATCTATGAAAAAAATGCTGAATCTTATATCAAAGAAATCGATGAGATCGATAAGGCTTTTAGAGCCGTTGTCGATAACGCTTCAACAAAGACACTTGTCATTGCAGACAGATATCCAATCATGTATTTTGCAATAGAATATGATCTTGAAGTCTTTGCAGCTTTCCCAGGCTGTGCTCATGAGACTGAGGCAAATGCCAACACAGTTGCTGCACTTATCGACCTTGTAAAGGAGAGGGGAATAAAGGTAATTCTCCACATGGAGCTTTCCAACACCATGCTTGCAAAGGTAATAAGTGATGAGACAGGAGCAAAGGCTCTGGAATTCAATAGTGCTCACAACGTTACAAAGAGACAGTTCGATGCAGGTCTTACATGGACTCAGATCATGAGAAGCAACGTCGATGTTCTCAAGGAGGCTCTTGATTGAAGACTCTTATCAAGGCAGAAGATTTGAAGCTCGGCTATGAGGGCCAGGTTGTCTCTTCAGGTATCTCGTTTGAAATTAAAAGTGGTGATTACCTCTGCATCATTGGAGACAATGGTGCAGGTAAATCAACCCTAATAAAGGCAATCCTGGGCCTTCATGAGCCAATTAGTGGAAAGCTTTCATTTCTTCATGATAAGAAAAGCATTGGCTATCTTCCCCAGAGAAGTGATGTTAGGAGGACCTTCCCTGCAAGTGTGAGAGAGGTAGTTTACTCTGGTGCTGTCAATAATCTTGGCCACCACTTCTTTCTTACAAAAGCAGACAAGGAAAGGGCTCTGTACAATATCAACAAGATGGGACTCACAGGTCTTGAAAACCATTCGTTTCAAGACCTGTCTGGGGGACAGCAGCAGAGAGTTCTGCTTGCTAGAGCTCTTACTTCTGCAAAGAAGATATTGCTCCTAGATGAGCCAGTTTCTGGCCTTGATGTCCATACAGCAAGTGAGCTGTATGAAACAATTGTTAAATTGAACAAAGAAGAGATGACTATAATCATGGTCACCCATGATATTCATCCGGCACTCAACAGTGCCTCACACATAATGCACCTTGGAAAGAAATTCTTCTTTGGGAGCAGAGAAGAATTCTTCCAAAGTGAAGAGGGAAAGGAATACCTGAAGGAGTCTGGACACCATCACCATGATAATTGAAATGTTTTCATATGCCTTCATGCAGAGGGCGATAATAGTTGGTCTTCTAGTTAGCCTTTGTGCATCCCTCTTGGGTGTTTCTCTTGTATTGAGACGCTTTTCCATGATCGGAGATGGCCTTTCACATGTGGGCTTTGGCTCTCTTGCTATCGCAACAGTATGTGCTCTCGAGCCTCTATATTTCACGATTCCTGTTGTGACTATCACTGCAATCTTGATTCTGAGAATCAGTGAAAGGAGCAAGCTCGGTGCAGATAGTGCAATTGCACTCATCTCCTCTTCATCTCTTGCACTTGGTGTAATGGCGATAAGCTTCGTAAAGGGAACGAATACTGATATAAATAACTTCCTCTTTGGCTCCCTCTTAGCTGTAGGAAAGAAGGATGCAGTCTTTTCTGTTATCCTCTCTCTTGTTGTACTTCTTGCTTACATCCTTCTCTATCCTAGGCTGTTTGCAATAACCTTCGATGAAGTCTTTGCACGTTCTCAAGGCCTTCATGCAGATCGCTATACGATGCTGCTTGCAATCCTATCAGCACTGACAATAGTTCTTGGGATGAGGATGCTTGGCTCCCTTTTGATAAGTGCACTCATAATTTTCCCATGCCTCTCGGCCATGAGAGTTTTCAAGACATACAAGGCTGTGACAATATCATCTGGTGTGATATCAGCAATTTGCTTTTTCCTAGGTATCACCCTCAGTTACTCAAAAGGAACTCCTGTTGGAGCCTCGATTGTCACAATTCACCTCATTGTTTTCATCATTTTCACTATCATTGGTCTATTGAGGGAAAAGGGAGTATTCTCCAAAGCATCCTAACTGTTTATCATTGAAGATCTAGGAGTGATCTATGGTAAGCAGAGAGAAAGCATTGGAACTCTTCAAGAAGTACAACAAGACAGAAAACCTATATCACCATGCTCTCTGTGTAGAGGCGACCATGAGAGCCTTTGCAAAGAAAAAGGGAGAGGATGAGGATTATTGGGGTATCGTTGGACTTCTTCACGATATTGATTGGGAGATGTTCCCCTCCGAGCACTGTAAAAAGGCTCCTGAACTTTTAAAGGAAAATGGTGTTCCTGATGACCAGATTCACGCAATCTGCTCACATGGCTGGCAAATTTGCTGCGATGTTGAGCCAACTCGTGAAATGGAGAAGATCCTTTATACAATCGATGAACTTACTGGCCTTGTCTATGCAACAGCTCTTATGCGCCCTGAGCACATGAATGGAATGAGCGTAAAGAGTGTAAAGAAGAAATGGAAGAGCGCAAACTTTGCAGCAGGTGTCAATCGCGAACTTATCCAGAAGGGAAGTGAAATGTGTGGCATCGAGCTATCTGAACTTATCCAGACAACTATCGATGCGATGAGTGAAATCTCAACTGAGATAGGACTTTAGTTTCTTGTAGACAAGATAGCTTGATGCAAAGGCAAAGGAGAGGTTGTAGCCACCAGTCTCTCCATCTACATCGAGACATTCTCCGACGATGAAAAGGCCTGGGCACAGCTTCGATTCCATACTCTTTGAGTCGACTTCTGTAGTTGAAACCCCGCCTCGGGTTACCATTGCAAGCCTTGCTTGTCCATGAGTGTTTCCTTTGAGACGCCAACATGTCAGACGTGTAATTATCTCTCTGATATCCTCTTTTGTAAGAGATGCTATGTTCTTATCTTTTGCTGGAACTATTTCATCGATAAGGCGCTGAGGAAGGCCTGTTAGCTGATGTAGTGCATTTGCACACTTGAGCTTTCCATTTAGACGCTTTATTTCCTCAGCTGTGATATCACAGAGTTTTAAGATCATTTCATCATTACCATCAACAAAGCGTGAAAGGTTGAGAGCTACAGGCCCTGATAGGCCCTTCCTTGTGAAAAGTAGAGGCCCTGTCTTTACATTCTTTCCAATTTTCAATGTTGCGTTATCTACACTGAGACCTTCCAAGCGGGAAGTGTCTTCTGATAATTTGATCTCACAAAGTGCATTGCGCTGTGGCACTATACTGTGACCAAATTCCTTTAGGAAATTATAACCATCACCAGTTGAGCCAGTTTGAGGAAATACAGTTCCTCCTGTTGCAATTACCAGGTAAGTTGAAGAGAATTCATCATCAACGACAAAAAGATCGCCATCCTTCCTTATACTCTTTACAGCATGGTCTGTAATTATCTTTCCTCCGCATAGAAGTGCATCCCTGACAGTATGGGCATCACGTGAAGAAGGAAATACTTTTCCATCTTCTCTTGTGAAAGAATCGACACCAAGTGATGAGAAGTATTTTCTGATCTCATCAGGAGGGAGAGTGTACAAGGCTGTGGAAACGAAATTCTTTTTCTCAAAGTAATGACAAACGAGGTCCCGAGGGGCCTCGTCGTGTGTTATATTGCATTCTCCACCTCCTGTTACGAGAAGCTTCTTTCCACATTCATGGTTCTTCTCTATTAGGAGGCTATCCTTTAAAAGGGAGGAAAGAAAGAGTCCACTTGAGCCGCCACCGATAATAATGACGGAGTAGTGTTCCATCTTATTTCTCTTCCTTCTTTACGATAGAAAGTCCAAGCTCTTCAAGCTGCTTTGGCTCTACTGTTTCTGGACAGTTGTCCATTGGAGACATAGCTGCTGTGTTCTTTGGGAAAGCAATGACTTCTCTGATGGTATTTACCTTGCTCATGATCATACACAGGCGGTCGATACCAGGAGCGATACCACCGTGTGGTGGTGGGCTGAACTTGAATGCATCCAAGAGGAAGCCAAAGCGTTCCTGTGCAACGTCATCAGGGAAGTTACAGATTCTGAAGATTCTCTTCTGAAGCTCGATATCGTGGATTCTGATAGAACCGGATGCAAGTTCATAGCCATTTAGAACAAGGTCATAAAGGTCTCCCTTTACTGAACCTGGGTCAGATTCGAGAGTATCGAGATACTCCTCCTGTGGCATACTGAACATATGATGTGCAGCTTCCCAGTGTCCTTCTTCTTCGTTGTACTCGAAGAGAGGGAAGTCTACGATCCAGCAGAATGCATAAGAGTCTGAAAGAAGTCCAAGGTCTGCACCAAGCTTGGATCTTACAGCACCAAGGCTGTTGCAGCACTTCTTCCAATCTTCATGTGCAACGAAACAGATGAGGTCACCTTCCTTAGCTCCTGTCTCCTTTATCACTTCAGCTTCATTTTCAGCAAAGTACTTGGAAACACCACCAGTGAGCTTGCCTTCCTGGACCTTCATCCATGCCATACCCTTTGCACCATAGACCTTTGCAGCATCTTCAAGAGCTGTGATGTACTTTCTTGTGTAATCTACACCTTCAGTCTTTGGCGCTACGAGGTACTTTACATGACCACCTGCTTTGAGTGTGTCAGTAAAGAGTGAGAAGGTAGAGTTAGCAGCAAAGGATGCAGCATCGTGAAGTTCGATTCCAAATCTCAAGTCTGGCTTATCACAACCATATGTATTGAGAGCATCGTTATATGCAAGGCGAACAAACTTCTTTGGAAGCTCGACATTCTGAACCTTCTTGAAGACTTCACCCATGAGGTCTTCCATCAAAGAGAGTACGTCATCTCTCTTTACAAAGCTCATCTCTACGTCGAGCTGTGTGAACTCAAGCTGTCTGTCACCTCTTGGGTCCTCGTCACGATAGCATCTTGCAATCTGGAAATATTTATCCATGCCAGAGACCATCAGAAGCTGCTTGTAAAGCTGAGGGGACTGAGGGAGAGCAAAGAACTTGCCCTGATAGATTCTTGATGGAACGAGGAAGTCTCTTGCACCCTCTGGAGTTGATCTGATGAGGGTAGGTGTCTCGATTTCCATGAAATCGGTCTTGTAGAAGTACTCTCTGATTGCCTTTACAATTTCGTGTCTGAGCTTGATACGCTTCTGCATGCCAAAGCTTCTGAGATCGAGGAAGCGGTACTTGAGGCGGAAATCTTCCTTGGAGTTGGTCTCTTCGTCGATCATGAAAGGAAGGACATCACACTGGCTGAGGATCTGAATCTTCTCTGCCTTTACTTCGATCTCTCCAGTTTCCATATCTGGGTTGATCATGGAATCTGGTCTTTTCCTTACAATGCCTTCTACAGCAATACAGTATTCGAGCTTGAGTGCAGCTGCAGCTGCAGAAAGTTCTGCTGATGCGTCATCGTCAACAACTACCTGTGTAAGGCCATAGTGGTCTCTCAGGTTGATGAAGTGGAGGGCGCCATGGTTTCTATCGCGATGAACCCAGCCATTGAGAATTACTCTCTTGCCCTCATCGCTTGCCCTTAGAGAACCGCAGGTTTCAGTTCTCTGTAGGAATACTTCTTCTGACATATTTGTCTCCTTGTGAGAATAATCAGATGAATAATATCATCTAGCATACTGATTTGACAATTAAGAAACGAAAGAGCATAAAAATACTGACTAATTAAGTTGTGGATACTTGAGGGGTTGCACCATCTTTCCTAATAGTCAGTATGATTAGACTATATATCAAAAAATGTTCTTCAAAATTTTTATTTTATGAACATTTTTATTGTCCATATCTAAATTTTGCTTGGTAACTCTCTTACGATGTACTCTTTTCTCTGTAGATAACGTATCGCTTCAACAGCTGCACTGGCTGCAGAGGTTGTAGTTGTATATGGAATTTTATTTCTCATAGCCTCTGACCTTATCTCATCATCACTCCTTCTAGAGTGGAATCCCATAGGGGTGTTGATGACAAGTGCAACCTTGTGTTGGCGCATGATATCGACAATGTTCGGATGTCCATCATGGACCTTGAGAACAACCTCTGCAAGAATTCCTTCTTCAAAGAGATCTCGAGCAGTTCCTCTAGTTGCTGCAATATCGAAGCCCATAGAGACAAGTGCCTTTACAATAGGGACGATCGTCTTTCTATCCTTCTTGTTTACACTTATGATTACCTTTCCTGTAGTAGGTAGTAGATTTCCTGCACTGTCCTGGCTCTTTGCATATGCTTCTCCGAAGCTTCTGCCCATACCTACAACTTCACCTGTTGATTTCATCTCAGGACCAAGCTGTGGGTCTACATCGACAAAGCGATCAAAGGAGAATACAGCTTCCTTGATTGCCCATCCTGTAATGCAATGGCCTAAGCCAAGCCCAGTTTCCTCATCAACTAGATGCTGTTTGACCAAATCTTCTCCCTTCCAGATCTTGATTGCCTTTTCAATGAGGTTCACACCTGATGATTTGCTGATGAAAGGAACTGTTCTACTTGCTCTTGGGTTAACTTCTATGATGTAAAGCTTTCCATCCTTTTCTGCAAACTGGATGTTCATCATTCCCTTTACTGGAATCTCTCTTGCAAGTCGAAGTGTCCATTGTTTCATCTCATCGAGGATTTCAGGTTTGCTCTTGTATGGAGGGAATACTGCAGCAGAGTCTCCAGAGTGGATGCCTGCAGCTTCGATATGTTGCAATATGCCTCCGATATATACATTTTTTCCATCAGAGACAGCATCGAGATCGTACTCGAATGCATCTTCAAGGAACTGGTCTACCAAGACTGGTGCCTCTGGTGATATGGTGACTCCTGATTTCTCGAAGAAGTCTGCAAGACCCTGGTCATCATAAGCGATGAACATACTTCTTCCTCCCAAGACGAAGGATGGGCGAAGTAGGACAGGGAAGCCAATTTCATGGGAGCACTGGAAGACTTCTCCTGGGGTTGCTGCCATTCTGTTTTCAGGCTGTCTCAGGCCCAGCTTCTTTACAAGAGCAGAGAAAAGGCCTCTGTCTTCAGTTGCATCGATGCCTTCAAGTGGAGTTCCAATGATATTTGCACCCCATTCTTCAAGCTCTTTTGCCATGTTGAGAGGAGTCTGGCCACCAAGCTGGACAACGATATCTTTAGTGCCTTCCTTTTCCATGATGCCGATAACTTCTTCTGCTGTGAGAGGTGAGATATAGAGCCTGTCGGATGTGTTGAAGTCTGTTGATACAGTCTCTGGATTACTGTTGACCATGATGGTCTTCCTGCCATTCTTTCTGAATGCAAGGGATGCAAGTGTACAGCAGGTATCGAACTCGAGACCTTGTCCAATTCTATTTGGACCGGATGCAAGGATGACAACTGCATCCTTTCCCAAAGGTTCTCCTTCATCCTCTTCACCATATGTTGTATAGCAGTATGGAGTGAGGGCATCGAATTCACCTGCACATGTGTCGACAAAGTGTACAACAGGCTTCAGGTTGTTCTCGTTTCTCAGCTCGATTATTTCCTTATATGAACGTATTGAAAGAGATGCTATTCTCTTGTCAGACATTCCTGCCTGCTTTGCTTTCTTTAGAACTTCGATTGTGAGATTCTCTTCAATCTCCCTATCAAGCTTTGCCTGCTCAACAAGCAATGAAAGGAAGAAGCGGTCAAAGCCTGTGATGGAAGAAACTTCTTCAAGGCAGTTTTCTCCCTTCTGCTTTATGACTGTATATGCAGCCTGGAGGCGAAGTGGGTGAGCACTTCTTAGAAGTGTCTCGATATCATACTTTGTGTTATCAAGGCCAACGAGACCTTCAAGCTTTCTTTCACTTGCTCTTATACCTTTGTTCAGGGCTTCGAGAGCGTTTCTTCCAAGAGCAAGAGCTTCTCCGACACTTCTCATCTGGGTGCCGAGAGCACTGGTTGGGAGAGGGAACTTTTCAAGTTCGAAGCGTGGAACCTTTATAGCTGTGTAGTCCAGAGCTGGTTCGAAGCAGGATACAGACTGGCCTGTAATTTCATTCATGACCTCATCTAGCGTATATCCTACAGCTAGCTTTGCAGAGCAGCGAGCGATTGGGAATCCTGTAGCTTTCGATGCAAGAGCAGAGGAGCGTGATACACGAGGATTCATCTCGATTACGATCATCCTGTCAGTTCCTGGCTGCATGGCAAACTGAACATTTGAGCCACCACAGTCTACACCGACAGCCCTCAGGATATCGATGGATGCAGTTCTCATCCTCTGATACTGTCTGTCGCTGAGTGTCTGGATAGGTGCGATGGTGATACTGTCACCTGTATGTACACCCATTGGATCTATATTCTCGATAGAGCAGACAATGATTGCATTGTCATTATGGTCTCTCATTACCTCCATCTCGAACTCTTTCCAGCCGATAAGGGACTCTTCGATCAAGGCTTCATGGGTTGGAGAGATCTCAAGAGCTCTTTCAACAAGTGTAAGATATTCATCTTCTGTGTTTGCAATGGAACTGCCCATGCCTCCCAAGGTATAGGATGGGCGGATGATTATAGGAAGTGGAATTTCCTTATGTGCCTCAATTGCATCCTCAAGTGAGTGAACAATTGTACTCTTTGCACTTTCAAGGCCAACAGAGGAGACAATCTTCTTGAATTCACCTCTATCCTCTGCCTTCTTGATCGATTCTATAGATGCACCAATTACCTTGACACCATACTTTTCAAGAATCTTCTTCCTTTCAAGCTCCATGGTAAGGTTGAGACCTGTCTGGCCACCCATTGTTGATAGGATTGCATCAGGGCCAACCTGCTGGAATATCTTCTCTACATACTCAGTCGTGAGAGGTTCGAGGAAGATGTGGTCGGCGACACCTGGAGTTGTCATTACTGTTGCTGGGTTTGGGTTGATGAGGGAAACCTCATAACCTTCTTCCTTCAGTGCCTTTACAGCCTGGTTTCCTGAGTAGTCGAACTCACATGCTTGTCCGATGATAATTGGACCGGATCCGATAACGAGAATATGGTTTATATCGTTTCTTCTTGGCATTATTTCACCTCCTCAAGGAATTTGTCGAAAATCCAGGTAGCATCCTGTGGGCCAGGAGCTGCTTCTGGATGGAACTGTACACTTCGAACATGTTTCTTTTCATCGTAGAGACCTTCGACAGAGTTATCGTTTGCGTTAACAAACCATAGGTGGACACTTTCAGGAAGGGTTGTCATGTCACTCATAAAGCCATGGTTCTGGCTAGTTACGAATGTCTTTCCTGTATCAAGATCCTTCACAGGATGGTTTCCACCGTGGTGACCATAGGTCATCTTCACAGTCCTTCCTCCGAGTGCCCAGGTAATTAACTGATGTCCAAGACAGATTCCACATACAGGAATCTTTCCGATACACTTCTTTACTTCTTCAACGACAGATAAAAGAAGTGCGGGGTCTCCAGGTCCATTAGACAAAAAGAGCATGTCATAGCTTCTATCTAGCACATCTGTGCTCTTGAATGTGGGAGGAAGAAGGGTAACTGCTACATTTCTTTTGTAGAAGTTCTCTATGATCGATCTCTTTATACCGAAGTCTGCAAGAGCGATGTTGAGCTTAGCTTCTTTTGGTGGAGCCATGAAGCCCTCTCCCAGAAGTGGATTTCTTGTTATGCTCTTTACACTGACAGAATCGATGAGGTCTCGCTCTGTGATGTGTGGGAAGGAAGAGAGGAGGGCTTTTGCTTCATCTTCTTTTCCTTCTGGATATATTACAGCGTTCTGGCTTCCACATCTTCTGATGTGCAGTGTCAGAGCTCTTGTATCGATATCTGTGATTCCACATCTATCATGCTTCTTTAAAAACTCTTCAAGACTGATTCTCTTCTCAGGAAGTGGTCCCTCGTAGAGCTTCTTTACAACAAGAG
>JAFVDZ010000085.1 GCA_017478205.1 Spirochaetales bacterium
CAAGAAAGATTGCAACAAGACATGGGCTGAAGATTTTCTTCACAACACTCCTAAAAGATCTCCTTTCAAGTCTTTCTGGTGGAACAGTCAGATTGACACCCCAGGTCCAGAGGATTATATCCCCGACAATAGTAAAGAGTGCTGCCATGAGAACGCCAACTGAACCAAAGACAGCTTCTGCAATTGGAACACCCATGAAGCCAGTATTGGAGAACATGGTTCCAGCTCTGAAAAGATTTCTCTTCTCGCCTTCAAGATGGCAGAGAGATGAGATAAACAATCCAAGAAGATAGAGGATGATGAAATAGAGGATAGTTACGAAGATGACAGAAAGATAGCCTGAGATATCGTTCTCACTTGATGCCTTCATTGTGTTTACAAAGAGAAGGCAGGCAAGGGATATCTTTGCAACCAGCTTAGATAGATAAGCAAGACCGGTTCTATCAAGTACCCCGCTCTTTACTGCGATGATACCTATTATCGAGTAGATTACAAATACACTTACCTGTCCTGATACAATATTGAAGTAGTTCATAGCGCTGAGAGAATATTATCTCACTTTATCCAAATTTATAATTACGAATCTGTCGAGTTAGCAAAAAGCACATAGCTTTTTTACTATGTGCTTTCAGATAAATCGAATCCAATTTGCCTCACATCGATGCAAGGAATGGAATGCCAACAAGGGCATATGCATTCTTGAGTACTGTGAGTACCATCCTAGATAGCTCTACTCTTGCAACGACCAGCTCAGGCTTCTCTGCCTTGAGTATCTGGTTATCGTGGTAGTAGTGGCTGAATGTCTTAGAAAGCTCATAGAGGAAGGCACAGATCACAGATGGGTCGTATGAGCTACCTGCTCTTCTGACTGTCTCAGGGAAGGCTGCAATGAGCTTGATGAGTGTCTTCTCATCCTCTTCCTTCAAAAGTGTTCCATCGAACTTTATTCCTTCATATTCACCCTTGATCTCTTCATACTTCATCATCATGGATGAAATTCTTGCACCCATGTACTGAAGATATGGGCCAGTGTTTCCATTGAAGCTTATAGATTCTTCAGGGTTGAAGATCATATCCTTTGCAGGAGAGACCTGAAGGAGGTAGTAGTTGAGCGCACCGAGTGCAATCTTTCTACTTGTCTGATCGACATTACCAACCTGTTCTTCTCTCTGCTTTGCAATAATTTCTTCCTTTGCAAGTTCAGAGAGGTTCTCAAGAAGGTCATCTGCATCGACAACTGTGCCTTCACGGCTCTTCATTCTGCCATTTGGTAGGTTGACCATACCATATGAAAGGTGATAGAGCTCATCTGCCCACTTGTAGCCGAGCATCTTGAGGCAATAGAATAGTACCTTGAAATGATATTGCTGCTCTGAAGCAACTACATAGATCAGAGAATCGAAAGGCCAGTCAGAGTGTCTGTTGACTGCAGTACCAAGGTCCTGAGTCATGTAGATACTAGTTCCATCCTTTCTAAGGAGTACCTTCTTATCAAGGCCAATTGGAGCAAGGTCGATCTGGACAGAGCCATCCTCTGCTTTGTAGAAGACACCCATATCGAGACCCTTATATACCTGATCCTTACCAAACTTGTATGTATCAGATTCGTAGTAGTACTTCTCGAATTTGATTCCCATGTTCTCATAGGAGGTAGCAAGGCCATCTAGAGTCCACTGGTTCATCTTCTTCCAGAGCGACATAACTTCAGGATCATTCTGCTCCCACTTCAAAAGCATCTTCTGTGGCTCTTCATTTGCCTTTTGAGCTGCCTCTTCCTTTATCCTTTCCTTCTCTTGATCTGTTGCTTCAGGATGAGCAAGAAGAGCTTTTTCGATGCACTCCTTTTCAAACTGTGCATAGCGGACATAGTAGCGACCGACGAAATGGTCACCCTTTTCACCTGTTGATTCAGGAGTCTCTCCATTACCGAACATCTTGTATGCCCACATGCTCTTACAGATGTGTACACCTCTGTTGTTGATAAGGTTTACTCTCTTTACATCTGCACCATTTGCAAGCAGCAAGTTGGCAACACTCATACCAAGAGAGTCATTTCTCATGTGTCCAAGGTGAAGTGGCTTATTTGTATTAGGGCATGAAAATTCGATCATGACCTTCTTGTCCTTGAGACTGTCGTTATGACCGTACCTGTCCCCTTCCTTCTCAACTCTTTCTCTGAGGCTGTTGGCAATTGAGCCAAGAACGAGCTTGACGTTGAGGTATGGACCTGCCAAAAGGAGCTCACCTGAAACATCGAGCTCTTTGTTTTCAAGTCTTGACTTGATATCGGATGCGATCTGAGCTGGTGCCATTCTCAATGCCTTGGAGTATTGGAAGAGAGGGAATGCGATATCCCCAAGCTCTGCCTTTGGTGGAGTTCCTACCTGCAATGGAGCAATTTCAGTAACACCCTTTTCTCCTGCATAGGCCTTCAATTCATTTTCAACTACTTCTTTCCAGCTATTCTTTATTTCTTCAAGCATATTTTCCTCTCGAACGAACATAAATTACATTAAATATACTACCTTTACAAGGTAGAACGGATACTGACTTCCCCACTTGAAAGGTGCTCGATGCTCCCATCTGGATATTGAACCACAAGGTGAGCCTTGTCATCGAGGTCTATCGCCTTAGCAGGAAGGGATGCATTCATCTTCATTACCATAACATCCTTACCAAGTACAAAGCACCTCTTTCTGTATTCAGTAAGGTAATCAGGGTTGAAGATCGCTTTGATCGTCTCCTCAATTTCCAATGCGGCAAATTCACTTCTTGAAAGAGGTGCATTCCCATCAGGATAGAGACTTGTACATATTGCCTCAAGCTCGGATGGGAAGCTTCTTGTCGTATAGTTTGTACCAATTCCTATTATGACATCACTGATACAACCCTCTTCAAGATTGACAACACCCTCAGTAAGAATTCCGACAACCTTCTTTCCTTTCACGAAAAGATCGTTGACCCACTTTATTCCAACTTCAAATCCAAGTGACTCTATTGCCTTTGCAATTCCTGTAACTGCAGCAGTTGTAACTGTTTCAGTGTCAAAATTCCTATCAAGAGAGAGAGCAACAGAGAAGTATATTCCACCTTCTTGGGAAAGGAAGCTTCTTCCTCTCCTTCCTCTGCCCCCACTCTGCTTTCTTGCAATGCAGACAAAAGGCGCCTTTATTCCATTGTTTATAAGTCGCTTTGTTTCTGTGTTGGTGCTATCCACATCCTCATAGAAGAATATGGGAATGTCTTTTAGATATTTCTTTATCTCCTCAGCTGAGAAAGAGTCACTAGATGAAAGGCGGTAGCCCTTACGGCTAACCCCTTCTATCTCATAGCCCTCCTTCTGTAAAGAAAGGACAGCTTTCCATACGGCAGCTCGGGAAACATAGGCCTTCTTTGCAAGCTCTTCTCCAGAGACAAAGTTTCCTTTGTTCTCTTCAAGTAGATCGAGCACGATTTTCTTTGTAGTCATGGTTTACAATGATATCGTAAACGGGTTTACATTTAAAGTACCTAGCAATTATTCTTCCAATGTTTCAAAGGAGATGCAAAATGTCTAGGAAAAATCTTATATCAGCAATTCTAGTTTCACTTTTCACAGGTTTGATCATTGCAGGAACATTCATAAGGATACCTCTCCCACCTGTTCCTATCACTCTTCAAACACTCTTTGTCCTACTCTCTGGAATGTTACTTCCCCTCTCTCTTTCAGTTTCCTCAGTTGTCCTCTACCTGATCTTGGGGGCAATTGGACTTCCTGTTTTCTCATCAGGTGGTGGCCTTGCACTTTTGACAGGTCCAACTGCAGGTTTCATGTTCGGCTGGATCCCAGCAGTAATTGTCTGTGGCCTCATGGGAAAGTTTGAATTCAAGGAAAATAAGAAACTTGAATTTGCCTATCTTATCCTCACAGGAATGCTAGCAAATGTAGCTTTGTATGTTCCAGGATTGCTATGGCTAGGCATCTCAAGGCATATGACTGTTTCGAAGACTTTGGCAGCAGGTCTTTTCCCTTTCATCATTGGCGACACTATCAAACTTGTAGCTGCAGCAATTGTTACACTGAATACAAGAGAAAAGATAGTAAACCTACTCGAAAAAGAGGATTAACATTTCAAAAAAGCTTTGCTATTCTTCTCACATGAATACCGAAAAGCATCTTGATAACTATCTCAAGCATTTCAATAGAATAAAGGCTGAACACCTGAAAAATCATGGTCTTTCACTTCTTCCAAAGATGAAGGATGTCGAGAATATTCTCGATTACCTTACAGAGCTCTTCTTCCCTGGAGATTTGAAAGACATCTCTATCTCTACTCTCGAAGATGAAGTGCGCTATTACATGCAGCACCTTTCCAACCACCTCTATAAGCAGATATTCATTGCCTATAGGTACGAGAACCCAGATATGGGAGAGTGCGAAGCCAGAGAGAAGACAGAAGCAGTCATAGACTCTCTGCTTGAGAATCTTGGCAAAATAAGACAACTAATAAAGCTCGATGCACAGGCTGGCTTTGATGGAGACCCTGCAGCGCAGTCTCTTCATGAGATAATCCTCTGCTACCCCGCAATCAGGGCACTCTCTGTTCACAGAGTAGCTCACCATCTCTACAATCAGGGCGTCCCTCTCATTCCTAGAATGATGAATGAGATCGTGCACAGAGAGACAGGTATGGATATCCATCCAGGTGCACACATTGGCAAGAGTTTCTTTGTTGACCACGGCACTGGTGTTGTAATTGGTGAGACTGCGGTCATAGGAGACCATGTAAAGCTCTATCAGGGTGTTACACTTGGTGCCCTCTCATTTCCTAAAGATAGCTGCGGGTCCTTGATCAGAGGAACAAAGAGACACCCTACGATCAAGAACAATGTAACAATCTATGCAAATGCTACAATTCTGGGGGACATCACAATCGGTGAGAACTCAATAATTGGTTCATCTGCCTGGATCACAAGGGACATTCCTGACAACTCAAGAGTTCTTCCAAAGGATCCAGAGATTGTCATAACACAACGCCATGAGAGGCAAACTCGCGGTTAGTCACCCTAATCATAGTAGTATATGCAGCCAGGCCTCCAACAACATTGCTGATAGGCTCGGCTAGTACTACGCCTATACTGCCAAAAAGATATGGCAGGAAAATAGTCAAAGGAACTACGATTATTACCTTCCTGAAAAGAGAGAAGAAAGTTGCATACTTTGCTTTTCCAAGTGCAACAAAGGCTGTCTGGCCACAGCTCTGGAAGGCCATGAATGCAAAGCAGCAGAAATATACTCGAGTTGGGAAGATTGCAGCCTCAACAAGCTCCTCAGAAGAGGAAAAGAGTCTCGAGAAGACGGTTGGGAATGCAACGATGATTACAGAAAGCACGAGAGAATAGACAAGGTATACTGCAAGCTGGAAGTGGTTGCATCTTCTTACATCCTTATATCTCTTGGCTCCATAGCAATAGCTCATTACTGGGCTTGCACCACTTTGAACTCCTGTAAGTGGAACCTGTAATATCTCTCTTATCGAATTGACGACTGTCATTACAGCTACGTAGATATCACCACCCCAGAAGAGTGCGGCTCTGTTACATACGATCTGGACAGTTGAGTTGGTTGCTCCCATTATGAAGCCAGAAAGGCCAAGAGCGCAGATTCTCTTGACTCTCTCAAGAGAGAGCGTCAGATTCTTCCTTGAAACCTTGTAAGGTGCCGAAATAAAGAGGAAGTAGAGAATCCAGAGTGATGAGATTATCTGGCTAATAACAGTTGCAATTGCTGCACCTTTAATCCCCCAGCCGAAGACAAATATGAACAATGGGTCGAGGAGGAGGTTGCACACTGCACCAATTACTGTAGTACCCATGCCTATGAAGCCATAGCCCTGGGCATTTACAAATGGATTCATACCAAGAGTTATCAAAGATGGAATAGTTCCCAGTATGTAGATTGAAAAGTAATCATAGGCATATGAGTATGTGTTATCTGATGCGCCAAATAGATATAGAATTGGGCGCGCGTAGATAAGACCTGCCATCATCAAGATAAAGCCTGTGATCACAATGAGTGAAAGTGACGTACCCTGAATATTCAAGGCTTCATCATCGTTTCCTCTTCCTCTTTCTATATTGAATATTGGAGAGCCACCATTGGAGCCATACAACTTCGAGAAAGCAGTTGCCAAGGAAATGATAGGAAAGCAGATGCCGATGCCAGGCAATGCAAGAGAGCCTTCACCTGGGATGTGGCCGATAAAGATTCTATCGACTATGTTGTAAAGTAGGTGCAGAATCTCGGCAAGCGTCATCGGAATTGCGATCGACATAATATTTTTTTCTACACTACCGCTTGATAGATCAGCCTTTCCTTTCATCTGCTTTGAACTCTCCCTTTTTGGTAAGAACACCCTTAAGCAGCATGCCTTTATTGGCCACTGCTGGAGTGTTCTCAATTTTTACTTTCAGATAGTTGCCAGTGGTCCCTCTCCACTCTCCGCTCTTTCTTGATTCGAGCAGAACTTCTCCTCTTTTTCCTATCTGTCTTTCAATATACTCCTCATGAAGTTTTTCGGAAAGCTCTCTTAACACTTCTGCTCTCTCATCTCTGAGTCTTTCAGCCACCCTATCTCGTGCTTTTTCAAGTGGAGTGTCAGGACGCGGAGAGAATGGGAAGACGTGTATGTGGGCAAGCCTGTTCTTTTTGACAAAGTTGACAGTCTCCTCAAACTCCTCATCCCCTTCCCCAGGAAGGCCAGTAATTATATCACAGGCGATGAATGGGTCATCCTTGACTCTTCTAAGCCCATTTATCACAAACTCGACCTGATCTGTCAGACACTTTCTATCAACACGCCTTAGAACCTTATCTGAACCGCTCTGGATAGGGATATGAAAGTATGGGTGCATCTTGAAAGATGCAGCTTGCTCGATGAACCTTTCATCGACATTGTCAGCTTCGACACTGGAAAGGCGAATTCTTGTCTCATCTGAAAGACGAGGAAGGAGTTCTTCCAATAGTCCTCCAAGGCCCTTTCCTTCGTGGTCATACATTGTAAGGTTTACGCCAGTGAGGACAATTTCATGAAAACCAAACTTTTCAAGCTCCAGAGCTCTCTTTATTACCTCATCCTTTGGAAGGAAAAGACTCTTTCCTCTAGCAACATGGACTCTGCAATAGGCGCACTCATTATCACATCCATCTTGGACCTTCAAATAGCTCCTTGAGTGGTATGAGAATGTAGATGCCTGGTAATCGAAGACACCAGAGCCCTCTTGCGTAGTAAAGCCACGAAGAGAGTCGATGAGAGGTATGTTGTTTTCAAGGTCACTTCTCAAGATAGCAGGAAAGCGCAGCAAAGATGCCTTCTTTTCAAGAGGCACAACTACTATATTATCACTCAAGGCCTTGAGCTCTGGCTCTGCCATCTGGGCATAGCAACCCGTGACAAGGACTGCTTCTGATTTCTGGCTAAGTAGCCTGATCATCCTCCTTGCCTTCTGCTCTGCCTTGCTTGTCACAGTGCAGGTGTTGACAATTGAAAGCTCTGCTATATCCTCTTCACCAACTACAGCAAAGCCTTCTTTTACAAAGCTATCTGCAATGGCTTCACTCTCTGTCTGGTTGAGTCTGCAGCCTAGCGTATAGACCAATACCTTATTCAAATTCTGGCTCCTCGACAGCTTCTACCTGTCCATCGACATATGAAAAGGCATTTGAAAGCTCCTTTCTCATCTTCCTTGTGTAAGGATTGTATCTTTGAAGGTCATAGAAGAGCTGCATTGGGTCATTGCAGGTCTGTTCCATTATCTGAAGAAGTGAGTTGAAGCCCTTGGTTCCGATCAGTGTGCTCTCGATTCCCAGCTTCTTTAGAGTCCTTCCAACAAAATGGGTAACACCCTGAGAGTATGCAGCCTGAAGATCATGCTCCGTTGGAGACATCACGATGACTCTAAGATGCCAGGAGCTGAACAGCTCCTTTACCTTTATAAATGCCTCATTTTCACCCTCTATCGGGCAGAGTACCAAAGGAAGGTCCTTTACTCCATTCTTGGCAGAATCTGGACCGAACATAGGATGAGTTGCAACAAGATATACATCATCATCCTTGAGATACTTCTGCATCCACTTTGCTGGATATGTCTTTACAGAACAGGTATCCATTACGATAGCACCCTTCTTTATCCTTCCAGAAACCCTCTCAAGGACAGCTTCGAATGAAGATATTGCCACACAGAAGAATATCATGTCAGCTGAGAGAACCTCTTCCTCACTTGCTCTCTTTACTCCTTCAGGGAGAGGATGCTCGTTTCTTGAGTATGCAACAACCTCTGACTCTGGGGTATTCTTTGCTATAGCACCGGCCCAGAAGGAGCCGAATCGACCAAGTCCGTAAACACCAATTTTCATACTAGCTCCTTATAGGCCTTTGCGATGGCCAAGAACTCTTCAAAGCCGAATGTCTCTGCTCTTTCACTTCCAGTAAAGCCACTCTTTTTTAGCACCATCTCAACAGCTTCCTTTCCACCCTTCTTTCCCACAGTACCAGAAAGCAGGTTGTTCCTTATATTCTTCCTTCTCTGACTGAAGAGGTCTCTTACCATTTTAATGAAGGTTTCTCGATAGGCAAAAGGAATCATTGGGTTTTCACGCCTCTTCATCACAACAACAGCACTTTCAACCTTAGGTTCGGGATAGAAACACCCTTTCTTTATAACCAACGAAAGGCTATTTTCAAAGTCAAGCTGAGTGAGAAGAGAAAAAGATGAGTAGTTATCATCCCCTGCACTTGCAGTCATCCTATCAACTACTTCCTTCTGGAGTGTGAATACCATCTTCTCAGGAAGGATAGAGCGTTCGATAAGAGATGCAATTATCACAGAGCCAACGTTATATGGCAAGTTTCCATAGATGATGTTTGGCACTTCATCAAGCTGTGGGATTGTCTTGAGTGCATCTCCCTGTATCAATGTAAAGTTCTCATCATCGGCAAAGGCCTTTTCTGATAGCACACGACAAAAGCCATTGTCGATTTCAAACACTTTGAGATTTGCTTTTGTCGGTATGATAAGGGATGTGATCGCACCAAGACCTGGCCCGATCTCCCAAAGATTCATCCCTTCTTTTGCCCCAATCAATGCAGCAATAGATTCTCTTGCATATCTATCGATGAGGAAGTTCTGCCCGAACTTCTTGCTCATCGCAAGACCGTTCTCATCCAAAGCGGCCATTACTTCCTTTACACTTGTATAGTTGAGATCCCACATCACTTTTTTCCCTTGCTGTGTGAAAGAATAGAGGAAAGAAGAAATACTAACAAGATAAAAAATATCATTATCATGTATGGGCGTAGCGTTTCAAAGTAACCAAATGAGCTGCCCTTTTCAAGGATAAACTTCAAGAGGCGATAATTATGAACTAACAGTATCTCGACGGAAGGGATAAAGAACGAAAGAATTGAAAGCAACATGAAAAAATAGATAAGCATCATTGAAAAGGGCCCTGTGATGATACTTGAGAGTGAATAACCGCCAAAGATATGGAATGAAAATGGTATCGTATAGAGAAGTGCAGAAACAGAGGCTGAGAGAGAGTCAAGGATGAAAAGAGGAAGATATACAAGATCATCGAGCCTCTTCTTGAACACTTCTCCAAAACCAAGCAATCCAGAAAGCGAAAGATAGCTGTAGACAGCAGATACTTCAAGGATGCTCTCTGGAATTATCGCAACATGTATGCAAAGAGATAGAAAAAGTGCCTCAATCGCTTTCAACCCTGGAAAAAGGAATAGTACAAAAGAAAAGATCAGCGCTCTGACAAGCGATGGCTTTGGGCCAATTATGAATACATACAATAGCATTATAGATAGGGAGACAAGACGTGCATTCCTTTTTCCCAGAAGGAACGAAAGCAGAAATGAGATAAAAAATGAAAAAAGAGAAATATGCATCCCAGATAGCGCAAGTAGATAACTTGTCCCACTCTCTCGCGCAAGGAGTGTCAATTCACTATCTGTTTCATTCTTCTTTCCAAGCAGCAGCAGACTTTCGAGGTTATTTATATCTTTCAGGCGTGAAAACCTCGATGCTATCACATTCTTCATTTTGCACCTGAAATCTGTCATCGTGCTTCTCTTCATCACCCTGACGCGCTTTGATGAAAAGCCATAATCATTGAATTTACCTTCAAAGAGAATGTAATCACCAGCATAGAGGTCGATGAAGGATGGATATGAGACTCTCACAAGGCCTCGTGCTGTGGAAACTTCACCACTTCTTCTGTTCACTTCCCTTGTAGAGAGAAGAATGTTGTTTCCATATTCTCCAATTGCCCCATCATCCAAAGCTCTTCCCTTCAAGGTTGTGATAACACTTCTCTCAAAACCTGCACTGAATGAATGTCTGTCCAAAATCTTTGCAGAAAAAAATAGGTGGAGGCTACAAAGAGTCATAATTATGAGTAAAACCCAAAACACTCGCTTATCCTTTATTGCTGTCTTGATGGGAAAAAGCAGCAAAAAGGTCAATGGCCAGACTTCAAAGCCAAAGTATCCAGCTTGAACATACAATGAGATAAAGAGAGAGTGTATCACGCTATATATTTGTTCGCTTTTTTTAAATATTGTATCAATTTTTATCTCCAGAAGCCCAAATTTCTTTATTTTCCAGGTTTTCAAGATGATATAATTTTATTAGGAGGTCACCATGGAAAGTTTCAACAAAGTAATAGAAGAGATTCAGAATAATGATTATTTACGCCACATGAAGATTCCTTTTCCTGTTGGTCAGGACAAGGATGGAAAGTTTGTCATCGATGACCTTGCTTCGACAGGAAACATCTTCATTGCAGGAGTGAAGGGATCGGGAAAAACCATTTTCCTGAATACATTCATCTCCACATTGATCCAAGTCAAGACTCCTCAGGAGCTCAGACTAATCATGGTAAACAGAACAGAAGGAGAGACTGATATCTACAAGGATATCCCACACCTGAGCATGCCTCCTATCTCAGACCCTTCGATGACTGGACAGGTCCTCAACTATCTCAGAGATGAGATGGAAAGAAGATATGTCTACTTTGCAAGAAAGAATGTAAAGGACATTGCAAAATACAATGAAATCATGAAGAGAAATGATGAAGAGGAGAAAGCTCTGCCTTACATTGTCTTCATCATCGAAGAAGCTGTGAACATGTTAAAGGACAGTGACAAGCCAGAAGAGACAATGAATGATATTGCCGCTCTCTCGCTCAAGGCCAAGCAAGCAGGAATATTCTTCGTTGTCGCAACAAACCATGTCTCTGATGATATATTCACAAATTCTGCATTGATCTCGGTATTCCCAAATCGAGTTGCATTCAACCTTGAATCAGAAGAGTTCAAGAAGCTCCTTGAAAAAGAATATGGAGAAGAAGATAGTTGGACATTTGGCCACCTCTATTACTTTAGGCACCTTGGAACAAAGCCGATCAAGCTTGAGACGATAAAGATTACAGAGGACGAGACTCAGGATACTATCGAAAAGACAGATGAAGACTATACTACCTCATCCTTGAAATCCTACATCAATTCAAACAAGGAGATAGATAGAGACTTCAGGAAGAAGTACCTCTGGCTACTTAGTGAAAATAGCAGGCTATCGAAGGATAACAGAGCAATGATGCTCGAGATGGCAAAGAAGGATAAGGAAATAGCAGAACTAAAGGAAAGGCTTGGATTATAATCCTGCTCTGAAAAGAAAGGCTAAAAATGCCAGGTCGATTTCTCTATGGCTTGCTGAAAGCAGAAGTCTTGCAGCAAGCCTTCTATTTGGTCCCCTATTTTTCTTGATCATTTCAAGGTATCCAAGACTCTTTCTGTCACTCTTTGTAAGATATTCCTTCAACTCTTTTCTAAAGGATTGTGAAAGAGTTGAAGAGAAGAATAGAAGTTCTTCATCCATCTCTACCAATGAAAGCAGATTCGCGAGCTTTATCGGGTCATATCTATGATCGACTTCGTAGATGAAACTTTCAACTGGGTCAAGTGAACTATCAATGACGACCTCAGCATCTCCAATCATCTTTCCAAGTTCTAAGAGAAGTTTGCTCTTTTCTGCTGCAGCTCCATCTCTCTTCATCTGAAATGTCCAGACAAGCGTAAAGAAAAGTGCTGAAATCAAGATTTCATCGAGCATAGGAATTGGATCTCTTACGACCAAGGAAAGGAAGAGATAGATAAATAGAAAGGCAAATGTAGAAAGGAGCAGGCGCAGAATGTAATGTCTTTCCTGGATATATTTCGTAGCTGAGCTATATGCTGCCTTGAGTAGATACTCATCTACCCTCTTTCTTTCATTTACAGTAAGAAGGCCCGAAGAGACTATCTCAAATGATGAGATATCTTCAGGCCTTTCATCAAATTCAAGGGAGGTGATAGTTCTATCACCCTCCCCTGTTCTTATAAAATAGACTTTCTTATCAGAGGCAGGACTTGAATTCATCCAGGATTGCTCCCTTATTCTCTTCAAGTGCCTTTCGGCCACCCTCGCCTTCTACAAGGAAGATGTAGTACTTGATCTTTGGCTCTGTACCAGAAGGTCTGACAACGAGCTTTTCACCACTTGTAAAGCGGATGATGATTACATCAGCCTTAGGGAAATCTGCTTCACCTGTGAGCAAATCTTCTACACTTTCAATGGTGCGGTTACAGAACTTGTCACCCTTCTTGAGAAGTCTGGTGTCAGCCATGATCTTCTTCATCTGCTCCTTGCCAGCAGCACCTTCATAATCACGAGCAAATACGAGTTCTGCATGGTAGCCATACTTTGCATAGATCTCATCAAGTCTCTGCTGCAGTGTAACTCCCTTGGATGCGTAGTAGCACATCATCTCAACAGCGCACATAGTGGAAGAAACTGCATCCTTGTCGTGTACATCATTTACTGAGAGGAATCCATAGGACTCTTCACAGCCGAAGAGGAAATAGTTGTCCTTGTTGGTTCCATTATCAATTGCTTCCATCTGCTCAGCAATGAACTTGAAGCCAGTGAGAACATCCTTGCACTTAGCACCATTTGCTTCAGCGATCTTCTTGACGAGATCAGTTGTTACAAGAGACTTTACAACAAGTGGCTGCTTAGTATTCTTACCCTGCTCCTTTGCTGTGCTCAAGAGGTAGTCAGCAAGGAGAGTACCGATCTGGTTGCCAGTGAGGAGGAGATAATCATCCTTTGCTGGTGTCTTAGGAATTGCGATACCGAGGCGGTCTGCATCAGGATCGGTTCCAAGTACGATATCAGCCTTGCTTGCCTTTGCAAGCTCGATAACCTTGGTCATAGCTTCAGCAGACTCTGGGTTAGGAAGCTTTACAGTTGGGAAGGAGCCATCTGGCTTCTCCTGTTCCTTTACAACTACACAGTTGATGCCACACTTTGCAAGCATATGGCGAACAGGTACATTGCCTGAACCATGTAAAGGTGTGTATGCAACTGTAATTGGGCTACCCTGTACAAGCTCTGGTCGTCTGAGGGAAGAGAGAACCATATTGTAGTAATCCTCATCGACATGCTCTGGGACGCTCAAGAGGTAGCCAGACTTTCTTGCACTCTCTTCATCGATGTCCTTGATCTTATCAGCTGTTACTGCATTGGCAAGTTCAGCAATAGAGATATCGTGTGGAGGTGTTACCTGTCCACCATCTGACCAATATACCTTGTAGCCATTGTACTTTGATGGGTTGTGGCTTGCTGTTACAACGATACCAGCAGTTGCCTTGAGATCTCTGACTGCGAATGAGAGCATCGGTACTGGATGCAATGTATCATACAGATATGTCTTTACCTTATTTGCTGCGAGAACCAAGGCTGCGGCCTTTGCAAATTCAGGAGAGAAGTGTCTGGAATCATATGCAATTACGACTGTAGAATCTGCACCTACCTTGAGACAGTACTCAGCAAGACCCTGTGTTACCTTTCTTACCATGAAGGTGTTGATACGGTTTGTACCACCGCCAATTACACCTCTCATACCAGCAGTACCGAATGCCAGTGCGGTATAGAAGCGATCAAAAAGGTCATCATAATCTTCTTTTTCGATTGCTTTTCTTACTTCAGATGCGAAGATTTCATTCTTCTCACTTTCAAGATAGACCTGTGCTTTTGCAAGGACATCTTTCTTCTGCTTATCACTCAATTCCATAAGACTTCCTCCAGCTTATCTATATTGTCAACAAGTGGCTTGATTCCACTTGCTTCCATATCCCTTCTATCACGAAAACCCCAAGTTACGAATACACCTTTCACACCTGGGACATTCTTCATTGTCTCATAGTCGACCTCACTGTCTCCTACGATAATTATCTCCTCATATCTTGCATTCACCTTCTCTCTGAACTCATCTACAGCCCATCTGTCAGGCTTCAGGGATTTTCCCTCTTTTGCTCCCTGGATGTAGTCGAATGGGAAACAAGGAAATAACTCATTGACTATCTTTCTTACGATCACATCGTTCTTGTTAGAAAGGATACCTACACTGTCGCCCCTCCTTTTCACCTCCCCAAGTAGTTCCTTAACATTCTCGTAAGGACGCGAATAGACGACAGCATGGTATTCATAAAAGTTAATGAGATCATCATAGCAGTGCATCAATTCGTCTTCATCAACCACATATGCTGAATGGAAGAAGGCCTCCTTGAGTGCATTTCTCAAACCGTGTCCAACAACCTTTCTCGTCGTCTCACGGTCTATCTCCATGCATCCCTTTTTCCTCATGATGTAGTTTATGCTCTCTTTGATATCATCCAATGTATCAACGAGCGTTCCATCAAGATCAAAAAGAATTGCTGCCATACCTCTAAAATAATACAACAGCATTTTTCAGCACGCAACAAAGTTTGAAATTAATGGACAAAGCATGTCATAAGTATCCATTAGACTTTTTATCGAACACTCATTATGATAGCGCTATGTACGAAATAACTATCCTGCAAGGCAAGGAAAAACAGCTCGTGAAGAAACACCCTTGGGTCTTCACAGGAGCAATTGAGAAAATCAGTCCAGTTTTCAAGGACGCTGGACTTAGCAAGGTCTTAGATTACAGGGGAGCTTTCATCGCATATGGCTGGTATGATGAAAAGAGCCATATCGTTCTCCATCTACTTTCCTGGGACAAGGAAATCATTCCAGATGATGATTGGTTTGTCTCTGCAGTCAAGGCAGCAATCTATAGAAGAAGAAACCTCTTCTCTCTTCCTGACACAAACACATTCCGTCTCATCCATGGTGAAGCGGACTTCCTCCCTGGCATCGCAGCAGATGTCTATGGAAGGGAAATCAGAATCATCATAAGCTCACGATATGCAAAGTATCACGAAGAGCTGCTTGTAAAGACTCTAGCTACCATCCTGAAACCAAAGGGAATTACAGTCACTGTCGATGGCTTCTATGCATCAAGTGAAGGTCTTTCAAAGAATGCAAGAGAGTATGATGAAGAGGGAAAGGAAACGAAACTCACAGACGAAAACCTTTCTTTCATGGAAAATGGAATCTACTATGAAACAGAGAGAGGTAGTGGTCAGAAATCAGGATTCTTCTGTGACCAAAGAGATAACAGAGAGATCGTAGAAGAGTATGCAAAGGGAACAGTCGTTCTCGATGCCTGCTCATACACAGGTGCCTTCACTCTCCATGCTCTTCGCGGTGGAGCTGAAAGTGTACTTTCACTTGATTCCTCAGAGTCTGCATTGAGGCACCTTCTCTATCAGATTCACCTCAATGAAAACAAGGGTGTTCTCGAAAGTGGTTCTAGAGACAAGGTCGAGATCAGGAGCTGCGATATCTTTGATGAGATGAGGAAAATCGAAGATGATAAGTACGATCTCATGATATTGGACCCACCAAAGCTTGCTCAGACAAAGGGAAAGCTTGAAGCAGCACTCAAGGCATATAAGGACCTAAATAGAGTTGCAATGCTCAAGATCAAAAATGGTGGTATCATAGCAACCTTCTCCTGTTCTTCAGCTGTTACAAGAGAAACCTTCAGACAAACTCTTGCCTGGGCTGCTGCAGATGCGAATGTGGAGATACAGATACTCAGAACGCTCTCAGCTGGTGAAGATCATCCGATCAGAATATCATTCCCAGAATCTGAATACCTGAAGGGTTACATACTCAGAGTAATAAAGTAAACCTATAAAACAGATAGACTGTAGAGTTAAGTGCTACAGTCTATCTTATATCAGCTCTTCTTTTTCCTCTTCTTATTCTTTAGCTCATCCTCTTCATCCCACTTTGCTACCTTATTCTTCCTATCCCAGAAGACCCATGTTCCAAATAAGGCAGATCCAATACAGAAGCTGAAAAGCAGAATCCAGGCCCATGGCCAGTTATGTAGAGGAAGAGCGACATTCATTCCATAGAAACCTGTTATGAAGGTTGGGAACATCATGCCAAGTGAAAAGACAGTGAGTCTCTTCATGTAATTGTTCATATTGTTGTTGATGACGTTCGCGTATGCATCCATTGTTACGACAAGCGTATCTGCATAATTCTGTGCCATCGCGATAGCCTGTCTGTTGTCGATCAGAACATCTTCGAAGAACTCTTGCTCATCTTCACTGTTCAAGCGGAAGATAGGTGTCTTCATAAGCTTCTCGATGAGCATTTCGTTACTAGTTATGCTTGTGTTGAGATAGACAAGAGATTTCTGGATCTCAAGCATCTGCAAGAGCTCTGCATTCTGGACTCTTTCCTTCAAGCGCTCTTCAGCAGCTTCTTTCTGTCGGTTGATATACTTCAGGATTCTGATGAAAACGAGTGCAGAGCGGCCAAGGATCGAGATGACAAAGCCTTCACGAGTCTGTACAGGATACTGTCTGAATCTTTTTCTTGCAAAATCTTCAAGCACAACGCTATCCCCAAGACAGATAGTTACTACTGTTTCAGGGAAAAGAATAATACCCAATGGAATTGAATTCTGCTTGATCGGAGATGAGTCGTCATCATCAAGAGGAACTCTTGCTATGATAGCTGTATACTCATCCTCCTTCTCGACACGGGACTGTTCATCCTGGTCAAGGATATCGGACATCAAATCTGAGGAGATCATATACTCCTCAGTAAGCACTGATAAATCTTCTCTGTTTACATCCCTGGCATCGACCCAGGTGTAGCCCTTATTCGAGCCTAAATTCATTTTTCTGACTGTAATCATCCATTTGCTCCCGCATCCGGACTCAGAAAAAGTTTACTTAATAAAAATCCGGACTATAATGTTTTCTATTCTGTTTCCGAGGCAATGGATTACTGTCATCAATCTCTCTCATCATAGTCCTCCTAATGAATCTAGTTCAGAGAATAACAAGCTATAGGAAAAAAGAAAAGAACCAATAGCATATTTTCAAAATGGTCTTATTGGATATTCTCCATCGATCCTCTTCTTGATCTCCAGTGGTCTTTCAGGTAGCTTGACTTCTTCCATATCAAAGCCGAAGGTCCTAAGAGCATTTCGACCAAAGATATCCTTGAGATGCTCTTCATCAGCTCCAGCCTTTCTCAACTCAGACAATAAAAGAAGCATGCCAGATATCCCAGGAATTCCACTTGCACCCTTCTCTTTGTCTTCAAGAGTGTGTGGTGCATGGTCCGATTCAGCCCAAGATGCACTTCCATCGAGCAGAGCATCAAAGACAGCCTTCCTGTCTTCTTCACTTCTAAGTGGTGGATTCATCTTGAGATATCTATCGTGGTCTTTTGCATCCTCAGCATTCAAAAGTGCATGGTGAGGAGTAACTCCACATGTTATCTTCATCCCTTCTTTTCTTGCACTCTTTACAAGGCTGATGCCTTCTGAAGTCGAGATATGTGCAATGTGCAGATTACCTTTGAAGGATGTCTTTCTTGCAAGAGAAATCATATCCTTTATCGATTCAATTTCAGCCTCTTTTGGACGCGCAAGAGAGTGAGTGTCCCACTCTCCATTTTTAAAGAGTTCAGGCTTCATCAGCGATTCCTTCTCGCAATGGACAACAACTACACCCTCAAAGCCAAATTCAGCAAGATATGAGAATATCTTCTCCTGATTCTCTTTTTCTACAATTCCCATGTTACCTGTAGAGTGGCCAGCAAAGAGCTTAAGGCCACAGACCAGAGGAAATAGCTCCTGAGATGCAGATACCACTTCCTTGACCTGCTCTCTATCAGAGGTAAGTCCAAGGTAGAGGCTATAGGCCATACGAGATGATCTGAAGTGCTTCTTTATCACCTCTTGGGCAAGAGCAATTCTCTCAATGGCCATCTCCCTTGAAGTTATAGGAGGGTTGGTATTCGGCATATCGAAAAGTCGAGTAAAGCCGGCCTTGTGGGCTACCATGAGGCCATGCTCTACAGTTTCTTTATCCTTCTGGTTCCAATCTCTCAGGTGTACATGTGGATCTATCATTACTTCAAAAGCTCCGGTGCATTCTCCAATAGGTAGTCATATCGCTGGAAGGTACCCCACTGGCAGGTAAGTCTGTCACCACAGACACACTCACCACAGAGTCCAATTCCACACAGAGTGCTTCTTTCCATCGAAAGGTAGATATCTTCCTTCTTCATACCAAGTGAAAGCAGTCTATCTGCGGCAATTGCCATGAATTTCTCAGGTCCTACTAGGTATGCAGCTGTAGTAGATGAATCATTGAGCTTCTCAGGGATGCTATCAAGGATGCGTCCTGGCTTTCCATTATCAGCAACTACAGTATAATTTCCCCTTCCATTAAAATAGTCTGCAAAAAGAGGCTTTCCATCACAGCCGTTTACTTCTGCTGTTGTTCCAACGAGGATTTCAACCTTGGAGCCATCCTTCTCGATCATCCTGAGAACTGATGGGAGTACTGCAACACCACTTCCGCCTGCGATCAAGAGGCAATTGTCCTTTCTTACATGTTCAAGTGGCTTTCCATACAAGCCTCTTGTGTAGATAGTATCCCCCTCTTTCAAGTCAAAGAGTGCCTTTGTAAACTCACCGCGGGAGCGGATAAGGAAGGTAAGAGGCTGGTTATGTGCAACCGAGAAAGGTTTTTCACCCTTTCCTGGAAGCCAGAGGAATGCAAACTCACCTGCATGACAATCCAAAGTGCCATCAAGCTCCAAAAGCAGAATGTCTTTGGTGTGACAGTATGCCTTGGTAACTGTATGCCTTGTGTAGAGCATCTCATTGTAGGTTCTGATAAAGTCCTGGCTACGAAGCTCAACTTTCTTGCCTTGTAGAGTTGCTGTTGCTTCATCCTTGATACAGCAAAGGAATTCAGGCCAATACTTCTGTGTTACCTTGCCAAGTACAGAGCCACAGCCAACTACATCGGCTCCGGCATCTACCAAGGATGCTGCATCATAGCCCGAGAAGACACCACCCATACCATAGATGATCGGCTCACTGCCGATAGCTCTTCTTATCTCCTTGATGCATTCAATTGCTCGTGAATGGACATTCTTTCCACTCTGTCCGCCCTTTCCGCCAAGCTTGTTGTTCAAGATAGGCTCATCTATTCCCTTCTGCTTATGGACAATTGGAGTAACTGTATTGATTGCAGCAATACCATCAGCACCAGCATCAATTACACTCTTTGCAATCTCACCAATGTTATCGACATTCGGAGTGAGCTTGATTATTAGTGCAGATTTCTGGTCAGGGCAAGCTTTTCTTATCTTCTCGACATATTCGGTTGCGATATTTATATCAGAGCCGATTGCTGCACCAAAGCCAGCTGCTGCATGTGGGCAAGAGAAATTGAGCTCGATTGAATCTGCAACCTCATCGAAGTTCTTTACAAGTGTGATGAAATCCTCAGGTCTGTTTCCAGAAACGGAAACATTGAGAATGCATCTCATCTTCTTCTTTATCTCTCTCAAGCGAGGAAGAACATACTCCATGCCTGGGTTTCTAAGTCCAACAGAGTTTCCAAAGACACCACTCTCTGTTTCACAGATTACAGGCTCTCTGTTACCCGGCCAAGGATTCACCTGATAACTCTTGGTTGTAATTACCTCGATTGCTTTGACCTTCTTATCAAAGTAAGAGACCATCTCTGGCTTGGTCGAAGCAACACCACTGACTGTTGAAAGGTGCACCTCCTTTCTCAAGTGTGCACCCTTGAAGCATTTGATTCTATCTATCATTCTTCCTCAAATCCTGGTCTCGTCATTGAGTTTCTTGAGATTTGCAAGACACATCTCAAGCCAATCTTCTGGCGCAGGAGCCTTCTTCCATGGGTGTGTAAGACCACTTGAACTGTTGATTCTGGCAAGGCGTACATCATAGAGTGCACTTCTAAGTGCATCCATGACTTCAGGAGCAGAACCACCCTGAGAGCCAACACCAGGGATCAAGAGAGGGATACTCTCACCACAAGAGGAGTAGAAGGAAGCGATATCCTTAAGCTCTGCCATATTAGTTGCACCTACGACAGCTCCAAATCCTTTGTGTTCATGAGCCCATGCAGCAATTATCCTGGAAACGGCAAGGTATAGAGGCTCTTCGACATCATCTATCTTTGTCATGATATTCTGAATTACCTTTCCGCCAGGGTTACTTGTCCTATTTAGGATGTAGACACCCTTATCTTCGTAAGCAAATGGGGATGCTGAATCAGTTCCCATATATGGGCTGATTGTCACAGCATCACTTTTCCACTTATCGAAGGCTTCGATCGCATAGTTAAGTGAAGACCTTGCGATATCACCTCTCTTGCTATCCAAGATTACAGGAACGCCTGGGAAGAAACTTTCAAGCATCTCAAGAAGGTCAACAAGAGCAAGAGAGCCGGAAAAATCCTCATCCCTTGGGTTATCCAATGCTGAGTAGTAGCCAATATTTGGCTTGAACGCTGCAGGTGTTACACCCTCAAGTCTCATCCTGTGGAAAAGCTCATCGAAGTATGCGTTGAGCTTTGTCCTTGTGTCCCCTTCACCTGGAAGGACATCGAGCTGAGGGTCGAGACCCATACAGGTTATGTTGCCACAGTTTTCTGCACTTTCAATAAGTCTTTCAATATAACTCATTATCTTTCCACCTTCATAAAGCCACGGGCATTCCCCCATCCGAATGGATCCTTTCTCCACTCTCTGAGTTCATCTGCTTCCTTATCGCTTACATATCCGACTTCGACAGCTGTCTTGATCATCACATCATAGGAAAGGATTGTGAATGCCTTACATGAAGGCTCTACCTTATTGAAAGCTTCCTCAGCTGCAGAAAGTCCGTATGTGAATATTGCAAGACAGTATGGTACATCACCATTTGCCTTCTGGATTGCTTCAACAGCAGCAAGAGAGCTCTTTCCGGTGCTGATCAGATCCTCGATGAGGACAACCTTCTCACCATGGTAGCTTCCATCCTTTCCAAGTCCTTCGATCTGATGACCAAGTCCATGGTCCTTGCTTGATGAGCGGACATAAGATAGTGGCTTGTGGAGTCTATCAGCCAATGTTGTTGCATGTGGGATACCTGCAGTTGCTGTGCCAGCAATATTTGCAGGATCGAAACCAAGAGAGGTAAGCATATCAGAAAAGGCATCGCAGATCAGAGCTCTGTAATTTGACTTGGCCAAAAACTGTCTGTTGTCGTTATAGATTGGCATTCTATAACCACTTGCCCATGTGAATGGATCATTGGGTGAAAGTCTGATAGCGCCAAGCTCAAAGGCCCCTTTTGCAAGCTGTGGGCCGTAGTAGCTGGTAATTTCTTCAATGGTCTTCATATATTTCCTTCCTATTATTATTTATCTTATTAATTCTAATGCCAAAAGCACCAAGCCTCAACTTAGTTCTTTCCACCCTTCCAGATTTCCTTGAAACCATGGCTCTTGCCACAGAATGCACATTCGAAGTGTCCATCTGGTGTGCGGTAAAAGAGTGCTGGTACATTCTCGCCCTGACTTGGGTGAGAGATACAGGACTCATTCTTACAAGAGAGGTCATCGAAGTTGTAGACCCTTGGTGGCATGTGCATTCTATACTTTGCTTCAATCTTTCCATCTCTGACTACATTGAGTGTACAGCCTGGAGCAACTGCAGCAAGTCTCTTTAAATCCTTCCTTGTGAGCTCATACTCACCTGGGCGGAATATGATACCCTTGTATGCACCATCAGAGCCACGGCTGATCCACTCTCCACCACGATCAGAATCGATGTTGAGAACAGATGAGATGAGTCTCATATGGTTCCTTATATCATCTGGTCTGTCTCCACGGCAGATATGGTCAATTACAATACCATTCTCGATTGGATGTACGCCCTCAGAATATACCTTCTTCTTTTCATTCTTCTTTCCAGAAACATCTACCTTGACGATATAATCTTCATCTGCGACAACCTTTTCTTCTTTTTCAGGAGCGACGTAATCATCACCGACCTTACCTGCGATGATCGCAAGCAGGATAATTCTTACATACATTCCGTTTATTGCCTGTCTCTCCCATCCATTGAGGTCAGTTGAATCAAGCCAGGTTGGAATAGTTGGATGCTCCTTGTGGCGTGGAAGTGGGTGGTAGAACTTGGTTCCTACAGGGATTCTGTCAAGGAAATCCTTCTTGAAGGTAATACTCTCTCTGAGGATATCCTGCTTTTGAAGGATTCTTTCACCCATTCTCTCAAGCTGTGGTCTAGTGAAATACCACATTTTGGCAATATCATGGTTTCCTGAAAGGTACTCTTCGATAGAAGAATAGACATTTACTTCAAAGCCATTTTCCTTCATCTTCTCAAGATAGTTTTCTGGCATTGCCAGCTCTGGTGGAGCTACAAGGTCCACCTTTACCTTGTCAAAGAGTTTCAGACCATCAGCCTTGGAGTGTACCGTTCTACCGTGATAGAGGTCACCTACAAGAGCTACATGGATGTTGGAAAAATCCATTCCGTTATCTTCAAGGAATGTAAACTCATCTAGAAGCTCCTGTGTTGGATGCTCATGCTTTCCATCTCCTGCATTGATAAATGCTGGTTTAACTGGAAGATTGTTTCTTCTTGTGTAATCAGCACTCTCATCATCGAGCCAGCGACAGAGTCCCTCGACCTGAGAGCGGACGATGAAGATTGAGTTATCATAGCCAGTTAGCATATTGAAGGTATCTGCATAACTCTCGCCCTTGTTGATAGAGGAGCTGGAAGTCATGAGCTCAGAGACCTTAGCATGGTGGAAATTTGCTGCGTTTCTAAATGACTCCTTAGTTCTTGTACTGTTTTCCAGGAACACCTCGTAGATACCAAAATCCTTATCGTTAATTCTGAATTCATCCAGCTTAGCCTTATCATTGCTGATAGCAGCCTGCTTCAATTCGTAGCACTTTCTGAAAAAGTACCTTCTTTCATCAATCGACAGATCTTCGATTACAGTAAGAGATCTTCCTTTGAATACATTCTTTGCCATATTCCTCTCCTCGGACAAAAAAAAGACTCCCAACAGGAGTCTGAAAATTAGAAATCAATGATACAAATAGCTCTTTCGATAGTAAGGTGAACTTTACCTGCTATAGTAGATAGTGCCATATGTACCTCTTTAGGTAAGTAATCTACAGATACTTAGCCTCATCGTCAAGGGGTTGTGTTCCTATATTATGATAACATAAGAACACATAGTCCCCTTTTTAAAATCATTCGTTCTTAGGTTCTTCAGAAACAGTATCAATATACCTTCTTGGGACCTTTACAGCGACCTTCTTCTTCAGCTTCTCTCTAGACTTGGCATAGTGCTTGTACATCTTTCTGTAGCATGCTTTTCTTGATGAGAAGATTGAAACTCTTCCGATGATGTTATTCTTTCTCTTGCCCTTACCTTCTTCATCATAGCCATAGCCATATCCGTAGCCGTAACCATAATGGTGTCCATAACCATAGCCATATCCGTAGCCATATCCATAGCCATAGGATTTTCCTAGGCTGATAGCACTGTTAGGAATATAACCATTCAAACATACACCATCAACAACAACACCAGAAGTCTGGAACTGCTTGATAACGTCGACAAGAGCATCGGAGCTTGAAATACCAGAACGAGCAACGATGATTGTCTCACCAGCACTGGATGACAAGCTCATGAGCTCAGAGCCGAATTCAAGAGGTGGTGCATCGATGAGGATAACATCGAACTGGTGTCTCAATTCTTCAAGAATCTTCTTGAAGTTGGAGTGGTAGTAGATCACAGATGGAATTGGTGGCTTTGAACCACAAGGAAGCAGAAGCAGGTTGTCAAGGTCATCGATAGGATATACAAGAACATCTTCAATCTTTACCTTGCCAAGGACTGCATCAACAAGACCTTCCTTGGACTTCTTGAGTCCAAAGTACGCTTCACAGGATGGCAATCTAAGGTCACCATCGATAAGAAGAACTCTATTACCATTCTGTACAAGAGCAACCGCAATGTTTGTCATAAGGGAAGTCTTACCTTCACCTTTTGTTGTAGAACATACACTGATAATTCTATTCTTCCTCTCAGAGCCGAACATCAAGTTCGAGGCAATGAGCTTATATCTCTCAGCTTCATATGAACGAGGACTATTGTGAACAACAGAACCAGTTACGAGTTTGTTTTCCTTTTCCTTCAACAGTGGTATCCATCCAAGGAATGGAATCTCATCACCAATAATCTTCTTGACATCATCGATTGTGTAGATGTTTCTATCAGAGAACTCGAGAACAATTGCAAGCAATGAACCAACAGCAAGACCAATCATTGCAGCTGCTGCAAAGATCATCAGCTTCTTAGGTCTTACAGGGAAGTGAGGGACAAGAGCTTCATCGATTATCTCAACATTGTTTGTGATGGATGAGTTCTTGAGTTTTGCTTCATTCATCATCTGAAGAAGAGAAACCTCAATTGTCTGATAAACATTTACTTCACTCTCGAGTTCGATAAGTTCTCTCTCGATATCAGGCATACCAGACATTGTCACTTCCGCCTGGTGCAATTCAACATCGATAAGTTCGATTTCAGCTTCAGCTGTAATCTTCTGAGCAAGTGCTCTTGCAAATACAGTTGACTTTGTAACATCCAGATTGGCGATAGCGGCAACGCGCAATGCAATCTTTCTCTCAGCTTCGGTTGCAGTCTGAGAAAGAGTATAATATCTACCATTCTGATTCTGAGTCATGAATCCTGTTGTACCGACAGAAACGGAAATAAGGTCATACTTCAAGATCTCTTCCATTGCTGTCTTGAACTCATTGATCAAATTGTTGATAGTCTCATCGTTATAGATATTTGTCTGGTCGATTACTACATCAAGGTTGGAAACGATCTTTTTAGATTCTCCAATCTCAAGCTCAAGTGGAGCCTTCCTGGATCTGAGGTAGCTGTAGGTTGCAAGAGCATTCTGACCTTCCTGAGTTACCTGCATGATTTTGTTTTCTTTCTGGAAGGTAGCAAGTGCACTACTAGCCTTCTGTAAATCCTGCATGGTCAAAGGTAGCTGAGACTCAATGAAGTCAAGAGAAGCCTTTGTACTTTCTCTTGCAATCTCTGTAAGAATATCATTCAGACTCAATGCAATTGCATTTGCATAATCGGCACAGAATTCAGGAGATTCATTTTCAACTGTAACTGTAACAATGTTTGTATCCTTGATAGTAGACTTTGTTACAGCACTCTTGATAAGGGCTCCCCCATTGAGAGGAATCTCAAAATCTGAATATCTTACACCTTCAGCGTTGACGTATTTTGTAAGATCCAGTCTAGAAAGTGCATCTACACCAGTTCTTCGGCTCGACAGGAGTTCTACCTCAGTCTGAATCTTGGTAGGCTGAGAACCCATCTCCATGATATCAGTTAGCGCACTGGAATCCTTAATTGGATTAACCATGATTGTTGCAGTGGACTGATATACAGGAACCGTAATAGAGAGATAGCTGATGGCTACTGCACAGAATGTTATGAAGAAGAAAAGAACAAGATACTTCCTTCTGAATACAGAAGTTATTAGCTGAAGAATATCGATCTCTTGTTCAAATCCAAATCGCGAGTTGTTCGAATTACTAACCATATAACTTCCCATCAATAAATATTAGGTAGCAAGATAGCAAGGCTTGCTGCGACAATTCCGAGGACACCAGCTGTCAGAGAAATTACTGCCATTGTAGGCTGGAGATTACGTACAAAGTCGTCTCTAGTGACTTCGATAACTGCTTCTGCAGGAATCTCATCATCGTGACCGAGAACGTTTCCATATCTATCTGTGATTGTATAATCTTCACTACCCTTGGCTGCTGTAGACATGCCACCTGCGCGGACAATGTAGTAGCTTGCCTTCTTTCCTGGAACATAGCCATAGGTACCTGTTGAGTTTACTGCACCATTTACAGTGACGATATTCTGAGAGAATGGAATTACGAATCTATCAGAATTCATCAAGAGCTTTTCACCCTCTTCACTGTTACCATAGAGAATATCGGAGAAGCTGATAGGTGTGTTCACACCATTACGGATGAGATAGCAACCTGAAAGATCACTGGATGGAGAGAAGTAGTTGCTCATCATTTCAACCATGCTTCTGATGGATTCGCCTTCAACAAAGCGATAGAAAAGTGTTATTGCAGATTGGGTTCTTGCGTTATCAGCAGTAGTGCCACCTTCAATTGGAGAGAGAGCACCTTCAACTGTTACAGAACCAAGGTAAAGTGTTGATGGGAATACACTGATCATATCGCCATCCTGAAGTGGGAACTTGGCACCTACCTTTACCTTATATTCCTTTCTATCACCATTTGTGTATCTGATGATGCTGATGCTGTTGGTGTTTCCACTGGTCAAAACACCATGAGCATAGGATGAAAGCACGTTATCTAGGTTTTCGCCACCCATGATCTGATATGTACCAGGTCTGTTTACATTTCCACTTATAGTGACTTCAGTACCTCTCTTTGCAAAGACAACCTTGTCACCAGGCTTCAATATAGGATCTGTTCCGACACCTTCTCTGATGATTCTATATAAATCATATGTCTTGATCTCGCCATTTGTACTGTAGACTGCAACATTTCTTGTGGAGGCAGCTTCTGAAGCATATGGAGCCATTGAAGAGAGACGGGATAGTCCCCAAGCTTCTACCATTGTTGACTTGATTGCTTCACCAGTTACGCTTACAAGGAAAACGCCTGTTCTCTGGATAGATAGGACAGGGTCTCCATATGGGTAATATTTCAAAACTTCTTCCTCGATCTCATCCTTGAGTTCGACGAAGGTCTTATTTGCAATTGAGAATGCTCCGAATCCTGGAACCTTTACAGAGTTTCCATGAGGAACGGAAATGACAAGTGTAAGGGGACCTGCCTCAGAATTGTATGATAATGTGTAGACATCACCAACAGTTACAGGGTAATTCTTTTCACCGATTGCAACTAGAACCCTTGCACCTACAACCCCATCATTGACCATTGCTGCATCAAGTTCTGATTCCGGGTTGAAACCAAGCTGCTGAACATAGCTCTGCCTTTCCATATTCTTCATTTCAAGTTGTGATTCAAGTAGAATTGCAGCCTGTGCTGAATCGACGACTTGAGGTTGAGCTATTATTGGCAAAGAAAAAATCGCCAAAAAAGATAACACAAAAACCAGTGCTCTCATGTGTATATATACTCCGCGTGACTTTATACTAACTTGAACTCTATCATGGAAACTTTATTTATTCCACTAAGTGAATGGAAATATTTAATTGTTTTAGACACTATGTTTTGAAAACGTAAACATGATCTTATTCACATCCTTGCAAGAAAATACACAAAATATCGCTTAGAATGTAGTATATTATAGATATAAAAGAAGTTGTTCCCCAAATAGAGGGAATGTCAAATGAAATGATGAAGAACAAAAAAACTAATGCAATGCGCCTACTCGAAACTTTGAACATACCATATGAGGTAATTGAATATGAGTTCGATGAGGAGCATCTTGATGCAATACACGCAAGTGAAAGTGCAGGCCTTGATCCTGAGCAGGTTTTCAAGACCATTGTAATGAAGGGTGGTTCAAACCAGCTATACGTATTTGTAACTCCTGCTGAATTTACCATCTCACTGAAAAAGGCAAGAGAGCTGACTAGTGAAAAGACTCTTGAGCTTTTGAAACTTGATCAGCTCCTGAAATATACAGGCTACATCAGAGGTGGGTGCTCCCCTCTTGGCATGATACATCACTACCCTACATTCATTGAGGAAGTTTCAAGACTTCAGGATGAAATCTATGTATCAGCAGGACAGAGAGGACTTCAATTGAAACTCACACCCGATGATCTCCAAAGGGCCTGTGAAGGCACCTTTGCAGATTTCACTTAGTTCGATGAGACAATATCGAGGATATCCAGAGGATGAGAGGCAGCAAAGCCATCAATTTCTGAAAAGCTTTCAAAGCCAAAGCCATATGTAACACCACAGAATTTGACACCGGCTTCCTTAGCTCCAGTCTGGTCATTGAGAGTATCCCCTACCATGAGTGCCTGATCAGGAGTTATACCTAGCTCGATGATTGCATTCCTTATGCAGTCAGTCTTTGTAATCGTTCCTTTATCATCAGTTCCCTGGATTGTGTCGAACAACTCTTCAAGTCCTTGTTCCTGAATGATTTGCTTTGCCAATATCTCGTACTTATTGGTACATACAGCAGTAAGATATTTTCTACCCTTGAGTTTTTCAAGCAAACTCTTCATTCCATCATACAAGGAAAGCATGTGGACACCAGTTCTTGAGTATTCCTCTCTATAAACTTCAACACATTTATCGAGATACTCCTCTTTGGTGCCAAATGTAATTCTGAAGCACTCTCTTAGAGGTGGGCCAACAAACTTTTTGAGCTGCTTATAGTCATCACAAGGCTCAAAGCCAAGTGCCTTGACTGTATAATTTGCTGTGTGGAATATTCCTGGAGAGGAATCGAAAAGGGTTCCATCGAGATCGAAGAGTACTGCCTTGATCATTTTGTATGCTCCTTTAGAAATGGCATGAAGTGCTTTGCAGCAGCGCTTATTATTATCTGCTCATCCATCTGCTTTTCTAGTGTGTATTCTCCACCTGCCTCGCTAAGAATTACAAGACCTGCTGCAATATCATATATATGAAGTCCATATTCGTAATACATTGCACATCTGCCACTTGAAACATAGCAAAGGGAAACAGCGGCAGAGCCAAGTGAGCGATGATCGGAAACATCCATTATTATCGCTCTGAATTTCTGCATATACTCATCCATCCACTCGTGGTGTCGATGAGGAGGAACGAGCAATGCAAGAGATCTCTTTGGATCCTTTTCCTCAGTTACATGGATACTCTTACCATTCAAGAAAGCTCCATGTCCCTTTATTGCAGTAAAGAGCTCATTAAAAACGGGTATATATACGATACCGGCAACAAGTTCACCCTTGTGTTCCAATGCAACTGAAATGGAAAACAGTGGCATTGCGTGCATGAAATTGACAGTTCCATCGATTGGATCGATTATCCATCTAAATGTAGAGCCATCCTTTGATATGGAACCACCCTCTTCGCCAAGGAAAGAGTCTGATGGAAACTCTTCAGAAAGACTTCCAACAAGATTTTTCTCACACTCAATATCAGCTTGCGTCACGTAATCATTTGTTTGCTTTACTTTTACGAAACGCCTTTCTTCAATATGAGTACAGAGGAAACCACCTGCCTTCAGCACGAGAGCTTTGGCAAACTCAAACCTGGATAAGATTTCATCCATATCATTTCCTCTTCAAAAGGAGTTGCCCCTTGATTACATTTACGATCTTCCAATCATAGCTAGAAAAACTCTTTTCTGTGATCAACTCAGAATCGATGTTTGTGATATGCATGCTATCGTCAAGGGAAATGATGAGGCTTGTCCAGCTATCTGCATCTCTACTGAGCATTACACCACCTACATTGTTCTTGAGCTCAGTCTTTCTGAGAGTATCATAATTCCTTTCAACAGCAAGAACTATTGTCATCTGGTAATCATAGATGGAGAATATCTTATCTTTACCATCTGCTTGCTGCTTCTTCCAGCACTGTGCAATTGTTTCAGCAAAGGATTCAATAACATCATCATCAACTTCTGCAATGAACTTCTCAAATGCCTTGCATTCTATTCCAGCAAGGTTCTTGATAATTTCAGTGACGATTGGAGGAAAGCCAAGATTTTCCAATTCAAACTCCTCAACAATTTCTGTTGTTTTGCTTGGAGTTTTTGATGCTGGAATCTCTTCCTCAACTGGAAATTCATCCTCAGCTGGAATCTCATCCTCTACTGGAATCTCATCCTCTACTGGAATCTCATCCTCAGCAGGAATTTCATCCTCTACAGGAATTTCATCCTCTACAGGAATCTCTTCCTCTACAGGAATCTCTTC
>JAFVDZ010000086.1 GCA_017478205.1 Spirochaetales bacterium
GACATCCAACTCATCTTCAACAATGAGTTTCACTGCTGCAATCTTGAATTCTCTCGTGAAAACTCTTCTCGACATGATTTTCTCCTCCTGAATAATCTCTTATTCTCTTAACTTGCTGTCAAGAAAATCATGCCATGTCCAGTTTTATTTTGTCTAAAATTACAGACAAGCAGAAAAAGGAATTCTACAAACTCTACAAGCAGGGCTTTAGAGCAAGATATATATCCAAAGCAGTTGGGATAAACAAAAGACATGCAGAAAGAATAATCTACTCCTTTGACTCGGGTGACTTCTCATGGCTTGAATCCAGATTCCGCCATTACACGAAGGCAGCACCAGAAGTAGAGAAGTTACGAATAGTCCAGGAGATGATATCGACAAATCCTAGTTGGGCAGAGGCAGTTTCCAAATATGATTTCCCGGAAAGTGTACTGGTGCAATGGAAAAGGAACTATACTGAGCATGGGGTCTGTTCCAGAAAACGTGGCAGGCCCAGAAAGGATGGTTCCAATGACAAAAGAGCAGAAGAGACTCAAAGAGCTGGAAGAAGAGAATATTATCTACAGAACATACTTCCGCGTCTGCGCCGAGAACGAGCCGGATCCGGAAAAAAAAAGATTCTACGAGCGGTTGGCGAATGCAGAAAACTTGGAATCCCTCTCGGACGATGTCTTGAAGTCCTAGATCTGAGTCCGAGCACATACCACTTCTGGAAGAGGCACGAGAATGACGAGAGGACTGCGGATGTGAAGCTGGCCGAGGCAATAAGGCTTGCACAGGAGCAGAACAACTGGGCGTATGGGGCCAAGAGAATGGCGAAGTTCCTTGTGGCAGAAGGATTTGCAGAGAAACTCAACCACAAGAGGGTCGAGCGGGTCATGGGAGAATATGATCTGCATGCAATGGCAAGGAAGAGACGCTATCCGAAGAACTACTATCTTGCAATGAAGGAGAATCCTGTAGAGCTGCCAGGGAACGTATTGGCAAGGAATTTCACTGCAGATGAACCGATGCAGAAGCTAGTGACGGACATTACCTATCTTCCGACCGACGAGGGCTGGATCTACATGGCAGCTGTGCTGGACCTGTGGAACAGGGAGATAGTCTCCTACAGGATAGACAGGCACATGAGCCTGGATATGGTAAAGGATGTAGTAAGCAGACTCAAGGAAAGAGGACTTGGCAAGAATACACTCATACACTCTGATATGGGATGGACATATACACATACAAGCTATGTTCAGCATCTCAAGGAGCTCGGTGTATGCCAGAGCATGTCGAGGAAAGGCAACTGCTGGGACAATGCCTGCATGGAGAACTTCTTCGGACATCTCAAGTCAGAGACATTCAAGCAGGAGAGAAAGAAGAAGGCATATACCTTCGATGAAATGAACAGATTGGTAGAGGATTATATAGATTGGTACAACAATGACAGGATACAGAAGAAACTAGGTTACTTATCTCCTGTTGACTACAGAAAAATGGTAACCTAGTATTCGATTAGCTGCTTCAATGAATTGGGGTCAATTCATTTCCGATCCTCATTTCTTTATACACCCCATATCTTAGTTATCGACGGTAGCTGTCTAATTGATGATATCATATTCTGAAGTGTCGACTCAGAGGCTGCACTAATTGTAAAGGTTCCTGCAACATCAGAGTAGGATGCATCTAGCATGCCAGCCAAGATTCTTCCACCACACTTTTTTACAGCTCCATCGATTTCAGCAAACAGGTCAGTGTTGGCCTTGGCTGTCACCTTGAAGCGGCGCACAAGCTCACTTGAATCCCATTCTACTGGAACAAGGCGCTGTTCAACCTCATTCATATGCTTAAGGTTAGGGCAATCTCTTCTGTGAATTACATACCCTCTACCTCGTGTGATGTATGCTACGATGTCATCACCATGGACAGGGTTGCAGCACTTTGCAAAGTCAAAGAGTATGTGTCTATCATTTCCAATTATGACTGTGGAAGGGTTCTTTCCTGTAGGGATGAACTTTACACCCTGCATCAGCACAGTCTTTGCCTGTTTGTTTGGTTCTGGTTCTGGCTCTTCCTTTTTCTTCTTCTCGGAAATCTGAGGTGCGTTTGCAGGCTGATTCTTGTTGAGCCAGTTCATTATCTTCTTTCTTGCACCTGCAGTCATGACCATATTGAGCCAGGAATCATTTGGGTGAGCGTTAGGGCTAGTTAGAATTTCAACAGTCTGAGTGTTCTGCAGTGGTTTTGAAAGTGGAATTATCGAGCCATCTGCCTTTGCTCCTGTACAGTGAGAACCGACCTCAGTGTGGATCTTGAAAGCAAAGTCCAGAGCAGTTGCTCCGACAGGAAGCTCGATAACTCTTCCTTTAGGTGTGAAGACAACGATGGAATCCTTCAACAGTTCATTCTTGATCTCATCCATGTAATCATCATTTTGACTAATTTCGTTGGACCAGTTCTTTATCTTGTTGATGATCTTGTTGAAGTTTTCACTATCATAATCTTGCCATGCGCTCTCAGAGCCACTAGATGCCTTATATGACCAGTGGGCTGCGATACCTTCCTCTGCAGTCTTATCCATCTCCTTGGTCCTAATCTGGATTTCAAGGTGCCTTGAATTAGGTCCAAGAACAGTCGTATGGAGTGACTGATAGTTATTGGATTTAGGCATGGCAATGTAATCCTTGAAGCGACCTTCAATTGGATGCCAGATCTGATGGATTATGCCAAGAATCGTATAACACTCTGTAACATCGTTGCAGATTACTCTGATGCCGAGGACATCGAAGATTTCATCGATCTCCTTCTTTCTCTTCTTTATCTTCTGGTATATCGAGTAGACGTGCTTTACACGTCCCTTAATCTCGATATCCTTGATGTTTATCTTGTTGCAGGCTTCGACGATAGCATTTTTTACGCTCTTGATGTATGCGTTGTATTCGCTTCTCTTCTGAAGCAGAAAGTCATTGATGTAGTTGTATGCATCTGGCTTCAAGGCCCTGAGGGAAAGATCTTCAAGTTCAGTCTTGATTGATGAAATACCTAAAGTTCCTGCAAGAGGCGCAAAGATATCGAGACAATCCTGAGCGATTTCTTTCTGTCGCTCTGGATTCATGAACTGCAGGGTTCTCATGTTATGGACCTTGTCAGAAAGCTTGATGATTATGACTCTCATATCATTGCCCATGGCAAAGAACATCTTTCTTATCGTCTTGGCTTCCTGAAGGCTCTTTGATTCATTCTTGAGCCTGCTGATCTTTGTGACACCGTCTACCATGACAGCAACTTCATGGCCAAAGATTTCCTCTAAATCCTGAAGTGTACATTGGGTGTCCTCAACCGTATCGTGCAGAAGTCCTGCACAGATGGTATCTCTATCCATCCTGAGCTGGACAAGGATCTCTGCAACTGCAAGAGGGTGGATGATATATGGCTCGCCACTTTTTCTTTTCTGATCTCCATGAAGTTCATCTGCAAATTCTGCGGCCGCACGTATCTTGGCCTGATCCTCCTGAGAGTACAGGAAAGCCTTTTGCAAGAACTTATCAACGAGCTCTTTATGAAGCATCCGGATATATCCCCCTAACACAGCGCTCAAGACCTGCAAGGTCCTTGAGTATCTTTATATCTACAAAACCTCTATGTTCTAGTAATCTAGCACATTCTTTTGTTTGACGGTAATCACATTCAATCGCAAGTAGGCCATTGTTTTCAAGAAAGAATGGCCCATTTTCGATGATTTTTCTTATAAGATAGAGTCCATCGCTACCAAAACCAAGAAAAGCAAGCTCAGGTTCCATCTTAACTTCTTTATCTACAATTTCATACCAGCTGTCTGTAAGGTAGGGTGGGTTCGTCAGAATTGCAGAAAATTTCCTGCCTTCAAGAGATGAAAAAAGATCGCTCTGGACTACTTCATATCTATTTTTAATATATCTTTCTGCATTTGCTTTGCAAACAGCTAGTGCAGAAGGCGAGATGTCTGCAAGGACTACTGGTGTTTTAGTGTTATATGAAACAGAGACACCGATACAGCCACTTCCTGTACAGAGGTCAAGAAAGGTTCCTTCTCTGTTTTTAAGGAAGTTTATTCCTTCCTCTACAAGTGTTTCGGTATCAGCTCGAGGGATGAGGACATTCTCATCGATGTAGAAATCAAGGCCATAGAACTCTCTGTGACGAAGAATATATGCCATTGGAGAGCCAGATATTCTTTTCTCTGTTGCTTCAAAAAGAGAAGAAGTGTCTTTTATTTCCTCATCTGCTTTCATAATCTGAGCAACTTTATCAAGGCCTGTAAATTTCTCGATAAGCAAAAAAGCCTCCAGGGAGGGGTTTTCTATACCCCCATCTGAAAGTTTTTTGATTATATCCTGCTTGATGAACTTTAATTTCATGCGTCCTTTAATGCCTCTTCGCCTGCTGCAATCTTCAATGGCTCGATTACCTGTATAAGGTCTCCATTGATGATCTGGTCAAGCTTGTAGAGAGTTAGGTTGATTCTGTGGTCTGTTAGACGATTTTGAGGGAAGTTGTATGTCCTGATTCTCTCGGATCTGTCTCCGGAGCCTACCATACTTCTTCTTGCTTCAGCTCTTTCTTTCTGCTTTCTTGCTTCTTCAAGGTCATAGAGTCTTGCTCTGAGGACTCTCAGTGCCTTGTTCTTGTTCTTGAGCTGAGACTTTTCATCCTGCTGGATTACAACAAGACCAGTCGGTATATGTGTGATTCTAACTGCAGAATCAGTTGTGTTTACACACTGACCGCCTGGGCCACCTGCTCTCATTACATCGATCTTGAGATCTTTTTCGTTGATCTGGATATCGGTTTCCTCTGCTTCGGGAAGGACAGCTACTGTTACTGCAGAAGTGTGGATTCTTCCACCTGATTCAGTTTCAGGAACTCTCTGAACACGGTGAACTCCCGATTCGAAGCGAAGATTTCCATATACCTCTTTTCCCGAGATGGAGACAACAATTTCCTTGATACCTCCAATTCCAGTATCATTTTCATTCATGATCTCCATCTTCCACTTCATGGATTCAGCAAAGTGGGTATACATCCTGAAAAGGTCTGCAGCAAATAGAGCAGCTTCATCGCCACCTGTACCTGCTCTGATTTCCATGATGATATTCTTTCCGGCAAGAGGGTCTGGTGGGATAAGGAGCATCTTGAGTTCTGTCTCTGATTTTTCGATCTCACTTTCGAGTGTTGATATCTCTTCTCTTGCCATTTCGACAAGCTCCTGATCCTCTTCGCTCTTTATCATTTCTTTTGCTTCTGAAAGCTGGTTCTTGAGATTTACTATCTCGTGCATCTTATCAACGATCGGTGCAAGATGGCTTCGCTCCATGGTGAGCTCTGTATAGGCCTTCATGTCCTGCATGAAGGTGCTGTCAGAGAGCTTTTCATCCATCTCTTGAAGCTGTTTTTCATATTCAGAAAGCTTAGTAAGCATATTGATCTCCAATTAATAGTAAAGAAATATAGCAAAGTGAGTTGAATTAGGCTAGTGGAGTATATTTTCAGAGAGCGTGTTGGCATACTCTCTCAGTGCGATAAGTACCAACTTTTCCTTTCCTGTAGTATCTACACTCTCAAGTAGCTCTGAAACTGTTCTCTGGTAGCTATCGAGACTTGGATTCTTTCCTATTGGCTGCAATAGTCTTGCGGCACAGAAATTCTTCCACATCTTGCTTTCCTTCTCGCTTAGCACCTCTGGATAGTTTCTCGCAACCTGCCTAAAGAGCATCTTTGATGCCTTCTCGCTATCAAAATGGAATGAAGTCCTGAGTCTTTCAGAAGGCTTGAGGCTTCTAACCTTATCAAAAAGCTCCTTGTCATGTCTTGTCGTGAAGCCATCAGAGTAGATTCTGGCATCTGGATCCTTTTCTTCGCTAGAGTACTCTTCCTTCTTGGTCCTTCTCAATTTGCTCATGATATCAGGATTGTTTTTGATGAAAGAAAGATTCTTCTCCATGAGTTCCATATCTATATTAAGTCTATTCTGAACAGAAGGGACTCGAGTCAGCATTTCAATCGGGGCAATATATGGACACTTATTTGCATGGATCTTTATAAGTCCAGGAACTTTGAGGATACTCTCTTCATTTGCATTGACAAGCTCTTCTGCATTCTCTGTGAGATCGAAAGCGTAGATAAGGTTACTCATCTCAGGGTGCCCTGTGAGAGGAGCAATAGGTCTTGTGCAACCATTTTTGTTTGTGAAGTTTGCAGTTGTGTAGAGAACAGGAGTGTTCCTTACTGTATCGAGGAGAGAGAGTACCTTATCCTTTGAGCGGTGAGAGAAATAGAAGTCATAGAGCTTTGGCTGTTTTTGTCGTATCAACTTGACGACATTTATAGTTGCAAGCACATCAACGAGTGCATCATGGGCACCTACTTGCTCGATATTGTTATCTTCGGTGAGGAATACTAGCTTGAACTGAGGATTGCCATTTTCACTTCTATGAAGGAATTTTATTCCCTCCGGCCTGAGGTCATGGCAGGCTCTCACGAGATCTAGAACATCCCATCTTGAGCAGCCATTCTTCCATTCTCGTTCGTAAGGGTCATAAAAGTTCCTATAAAGACAATTGCGGATGAATTCATCATCGAAGCCGATATTGTTAAAGCCGACAGTTACAGTCTTTGGTCGAGAAAGCTGTTTGAGTATTTTCTCGATGAACTTTTCTTCGATGATTCCATTTTTCATGGCAATCTGAGGAGTTATGCCAGTGACTAGACAGGACTGTGGAGTCGGGAGGTAGTCAGGGGTTGGTTTACAATAGAGAATTACTGGATCGTCGATGATATTGAGATCCATATCGGTACGCACACCTGCAAACTGAGCAATTCTGTCAGTAAAGGGAGAAAGTCCAAAGGTCTCGAGATCATACCAGAACATTGAGTCATTCATATGTTGATAATGATAGCACAAGAGCGATTGGTGATAAAAGATTCTTTGAAAGATGGCAACATATGTAGTAACCTTTAGAACGAGGGACAAAATTTGAAGATTATGGCATCAAGACGGCTCAAGGGAATACTTTTACTCCTCTTACTACCACTTTCTCTCTTCTCATCAGAGCTGGATGGAGATTCTGCGTATGCACTTAGGGCCCTCTATAATGGTGCAATTGCTGTCATCGCAAGCCAGGTAAATGCGGCCCCTGTCGATCTCAATGGGGTAACGATAGAAATGATGAATGAAGAAGGCAATGAGTACCTTATTTCATTCAACCGCTCTGATATATCTAGATTCAAAAATCGTCTGAGTGGAGAAAAAGGCTCCTGGTATCAAAATATCATTTCAGGAGCTGTGCTATCTGTCTCACCTTTGGTAAAGACAGCACTTTCATTACTTGAGGAGTACGACTATCAGGATGCATTGCTTGATGGCGTCATAGATATAAAGTTTGAAAAGCCAATCAGAGGCCGTGATATTTTCAATATCCTTTTTGCAGGGAACATCGATAACCTCAATATGGTAATGACAATTTCGATGCTAGTTACCAAGAAAGGTAGACCCCCGGTTGTATTTGAAGGTCAGCTGACAGGGGAAGGCGACAGAGCAAATAGACTCATGAGAATAACGACAGATCATATGACTTGCGATGGCAGGGCAATGGTTATAAAACCTATGGAAATCAAAATGTGAGGTAAGGTAAATGTTGGTGCAGGATTTTCTTACAAAATATGGACTATTAGCTAGGTGTGTGGATGAAGAGAAGCTGACAAGAAGTTTTCTCTCAGACATGAAAAGAGGACTTGATGGAAAGAAGAGCTCCATTGAGATGATTCCCACCTTCCAAAGTGAAGATATACAGATTGAAAGTGGCAAGAGTGTAATAGTAATCGATGCAGGTGGTACAAATTTCAGAACTTGCCTTGTCACTTTTGATGATGATGGAAAACCTGTTATCTCAGACTTCAGGAAATCAAGGATGCCAGGCCTTGATAGAGAAGTTAGTGCCAAGGAGTTCTTTTCTATCATCGCAGACAATATCGAACGCCTTGTCACAAAGAGTGACAGAATTGCCTTCTGTTTCAGTTATTCAGCCAAGATTACAAAGGAACACGATGGCATCGTCCTTGACTTCTCGAAGGAGATAAAGGCAAGCGAAGTAATTGGAATGAAGCTAGGAGAGAATCTTCTTTCAGAGCTTTCTAATCGTGGATATGATGTTTCCCAAAAGAAGATCGTCATATTGAATGACACAGTATCAACCCTTTTAGCAGCAGTTGGCTCTGTAAAGAATGCAGATGGATATATCGGTTTCATCCTTGGAACTGGAACAAACACAGCCTATGGAGAGAAGAACAGCAATATTTCTGAAGTAGGTGGAGAAGGAAGACAAATCATCAATACAGAATCTGGAGCCTATGCGATAAAGCTCACAAAGCTCGATAGAGAATTCATTGCATCAACAAAGAAACCAGAGATACATCACTTTGAAAAGCTTATTTCAGGTGCATACCTTGGTCCTTATGCCCACCTTGCAATCAAGAAGGCAATAAAGGAAGGACTCTTCTCAACATCCTTTGCTAAGGATTTTGAGAAGATAGAAACCATTTCAACAATCTCTATGAGTGCCTTCCTTGATGACCCACTTGATAGTGATAATGTACTCTCAACTCTTGTGAGAAACAGAAAAAAGGATGAAAAGACTCTTTATATCATCCTCAGGAGCATCATAGAGAGAGCTGCCAAGCTCACAGCTGTAAATATTTCAGCTGCTGTATTGAAGTCAGGTAGGGGAACAGATCCATCTCATCCTGTTGTTATAAACGCAGATGGAACTACCTTCTATAAGACAAAGTATCTCAAGGCTCTCACAGAGATGTATCTCTATGAATATCTTGAAGTGAAGAAGGAAAGATATTACGTGATAGTCAATATCGAGGATAGCCCTGTAATTGGCTCTGCGATAGCAGGTCTATCTATATAAATACTTACACAATGAGGCTTCATGAAACTCCATGAGGCCTTTAATATACCCTATTGAAACATTAACATGGTTAATTTAAGATATTGGCAATGGTTAGCTAAAGCTAACATGGAATTAATTAACTCATTAGGGGTAACTATATGAAGAAAATATTCATTATGCTAGTTGTCATGATGATTGCACTTTCTCTCTTTGCTGGTGGAAAGAAGGAAGAGGTAATCGTTGATGCTGTAAAGGTCGAAGACCTTAAGATTGTATCACCTGCAGGTGCTCCAGCACTCTGTCTTTCCACTCTCGCAGCAGAGAACCCAGATCAGTATAGATTTGTCGTAGCTGAAACTATTGCAGCTGAATTTGCAAAGAATGAAGCCGATTTCCTGATCGCTCCACTCAACGCAGGTGCAAATCTCTACACTAAGGGAAAGTCTACCTACAAGCTTGCTGCTGTAGTTTCCTGGGGTAACCTCTTCTTTGCTTCCCAGAAGGAGAACTTCAAGCTTGAAGACATCAACGGTGCTGAAATCACACTCTTTGGTGAAAATACAATCAACTCCTCAATTGCACTCTTTGTCCTGAAGGAAAATGGAATCGTTCCTGCTAAGGTCAACTATCTTGCAGGCGCTGCAAATACTCAGCAGCTTCTTTTGACAAATCCAGCTGCAGTTGTCCTGACAGCTGAGCCAGCACTCACAGCTGCAAAGACCAAGAAACCTTCTATTACAGGCTACAGTGTCAACCAGCTCTATAAGGCTGCAACAGGAAACGATGGCTTTACACAGGCAGGTCTCTTCGTCAAGGCTGACCTCATTACTTCAAGCCCAAATACAGTCAAGAGCTATCTTGATATGGTAAAGGGTTCTACAGATAAGTGTGTTTCTGATGTAAACGCTGTTGCTGAAGCTGCTGTAAAGCTTGAACTCCTTCCTAATTTGAAGGTTGCATCAAGTGCAATTCCTAATATTACCGTTTACTACGTACCTGCTTTAGAAGCTAAGGCTCAGATCGAGACAACTGCAAATATCGATATCAAGCAGTTCGGTGGTAGCGTTCCTGCAGATGATTTCTACTATGGAGAAAAATAAGAGAGAAGCCTTAGTTTTCTGTCTTGGAATCATCTTGATTGGCCTTCTGATTCAATTATCCGGGCAGGCCAAGGGAGACAAGATAGTATTCCCTGGGGTCATTGAGATCCTCAAGGCGTTTTTCAACCTTTTAGGACAGAAAAATACCTATCTCAAGATGCTTGTTACACTCAAGCATCTTGTCATAACGCTTTTCTTTTCCTCCATTATTGGTATAGCCCTCGGTATGCTTGAGGGCTATTCTCCTTTTGTCAGGACTCTTCTAAGACCTACCATGATTCTTCTTAGATCAATTCCAATGGTCGTTATGGCTGTTGTGATCATGGTGATGACGCAATATGAGAGAGTTCCTGTAATAGCAACATCACTCTTTCTTATTCCTTTGATAAGTGAAGCTACCTGTCAAGGCTTCATCGATCTTGATAAGGATCTTCTGGATGTATACAAGCTAGAAAGTGAATTCAACTTCAAGGTACTTCGTCTTGTCCATCTTCCTCTCATGGCAGGTTATCTGAAACAGGCATATATCAGTGCTGTTGGAATGGGCATGAAACTCATAGTTTCAACTGAATACCTTGTTCAGACAAGGAACTCACTTGGTAAAGCGATCCACTCAAGTAGCTACTTCAATGAGTATCAGGACATATATGCGTATGCACTCATAATGATTATGCTTGTAATGATCGTAAGTGAAATACCAGCTCTAGTTGGAAAGCTTTCAAGAAAGTTGAAATAATAAATCATGACAAAAAACGAAATCTACGAATACCTTGATAGCCTTGGTATCGAGTTTGAATTATTCGAGCATGAGGCTGTATTCAATATGGCAGAGCTTGAAAACATTGCTTTGCCACATCCTGAATGTGAGGCAAAGAATCTTTTCATTCGAGATGAGAAGAAGAGAAACTACTACCTTATCTCTGTTAAGGGAGACAAGAGGGTTGACCTGAAAGAGTTCAGGCGACAGAACAATACAAAGCCCTTGTCCTTTGCATCTGAAGAAGATCTTAAGAATATACTTGGACTTACTCCTGGCTCGATAACTCCGCTAGGACTTTTATGTGATGAAGAAAGAAAGGTTCACTTCTTTTTAGATAGTGACTTTCTGAATGGCATTATCGGAGTTCATCCAAATGATAATACTGCAACAATATATTTGAAGACAGAAGATCTTGTTAATGTCATAGAAAGGCACGGAAACGAAGTTTCTTTCGTATCTTTATAGTTTGTAAGTCTGGATGATTATCTGTTTACTAAGAGTCTAAAGCTTGATATATTCCCCTTGAAGGTCAAGTTAGTATGAATTTGTATGAAAACTGTGAGCTATGCCCAAATCTCTGTCGCGTCGATAGAACAAAACGAAAGGGAATCTGTGGGCAGCTAGATACAGTTAGGATTGCCTGGAGTGGATTGCATAGAGGAGAAGAGCCACCAGTTACTGGAAAGTATGGCTCAGGTATGATCTTCTTCTGTGGCTGTCCTTTGCACTGTCAATATTGCCAGAATCATCAAATTTCAGGGCCTGCTGGTGAAGATGTAGGTGTAGAATTCACAGTTAATGAGCTTGCCTTACTAATGCTTTCCTTACAGGAAATGAAGGCTACAACGCTAAATCTTGTAACAGGAACCCATTTTATCCCATCGATTGTAGAAGCTCTTGAGATAGCAAGAGAGAAAGGCTTTGATCTTCCAGTTGTATGGAACTCATCGGGCTATGAGAGACCTGAAGCACTTTCTTTGATCGACCCCTATATCGATCTCTATCTTGTAGATGTAAAGAGCCTTGATGAAAAGGTTTCATCCATCTTCTGTGGAAGGAAAGAATATGCTAAGGCGATAATTCCTTGTCTGGAATTCATCATGAAGCATAAGAGCTACACTGATCTTGATAAACTCAAGGGAGCTCTTGTTCGTCATCTTGTCTTTCCAGGAACTTTACCTAAGACACTTGAGTTTCTAGAGTGGTATTCAAAGAACTGCATTGATAGGTGTGCTCTTTCACTTATGGTCCAATTCGTCCCACCAAAGCAGGATGTCACATTCGAAACAATGAGTGATGATGATTATGAAACGCTACTCGATGCTCTGGATCTATTTGGGATAGAGGATGGTTTTGTTCAAGAGAGAGGTGATGATATTCTCTGGATTCCTGACTTTAGAGAAGATGTCCCATTTCCAGCTGGCTTTGCAGATGCAAATGAATATTTCCTTTCAGTAAAGAAAAGACAGTTGAGCAAATAAATATGGCCGAAGACATTCTCCGGCCAAAATTGCAGATATTTCTACTGTTCAACCAATTGTAGTTCCAACATATGGCTTTCCTGTCAAGATTGCCATTGTGTTTTCAATATTTCTTCCATCTGCACAGATTACTTTCATGCCTTCCTTGGATGCGATACCTGAGGCAATTGGGTCAAAAGGTGTATTCTTTCCAGGTACCCACTCGGTTCCTACCATCTTTATGAAATCTTCCCATGAGATGTTATCGAGCGGCTTTGCATCTGGATTCTTTCTTGGATCATCTGTATAGACTTTTGCTATGTTTGAAAGGTTTACAATGAGCTTTCCTTCAAACTTCTTTGCAAGGTATACAGCATCAGTATCGGTAGAAAACCCTGGCTTCCAGCCAGCAGCTACTAGAACCTGTCCCTTGAATGGGATATCGAGGGTTGGGTCAATCACAAGCTCATCTGAGCAATAATCATTGAATACTGCCTTAACAAGACTGCCATTGAGATGGGTTGCCTTGATACCAAGCATGTCCTGAATATCTGAAGGAGCTGCAGGATTAACTTCTCTGAGTGCTCCCTGATAGATTCTTGCAGGTGCACCACCTCCACAGACAAGAATGAGCTTTCTTTCCTTGTCCTCATCTAGATAATTCTTTACTGCCTTGAAAAAGGCGGTAAGAAAAACGGAATCAACCTTATCTGGCGCGATTATAGACCCGCCAAGGGATAGAACTGTTAGATTTTTCATGAACTAATTTTAGCAAAATTGAAACAGAAATTAAATAATAGGTGCAAATAAAGGTAGATAATAATTTTTTTAGGAGGATTCTAGGTATGAATCAACTTAACAGTGTTGTCATCGAAGGAAATGTTTGCCACGAACCCAAGATAGTGGCAACTAGCCAGTATACGAATGACAAATTAGTAGTTTTCACGATTGCAAATCATCGGTACTACAGGGGAAAGGACGGAGAAAAGAAGGAGGATACTACCTTTATCGACATTGAGACTTGGGGTTATCTTGCAGAGAAGATTCTAGAAATCCAGAAGGGAACACTTACCCGTATATCTGGCAGAGTAAGAATGTTTTCCTGGCTCGATAAGAATACAGGCAAGAAGCAGTACAAGATTGTAATCTGTGCTGAGCATGTAGATTATCTAAAGAAGATCAACGGAAAGGAAGAGGAGGTTAATATTGACGTTGGCAGTGTGAATATGGTTGAAGAACCAATAATCATCTATTCTGAATAATTCCGAATTCGGATTTAAAAGCATTATTATCCATTACAACTTCCTTTCTCTTTTTTTGAGAAAGGAAGTCTCATCTTACTCCTTTTCTTCTATATACTCCCCTGAGAGATTCGCCTCTCCAAAGCTTAGGCCTCGAGTGATTGTCGTGTAGAAATCATTTGATGTGTTTGAGTCCTGAGAACCTATCCATCTTGAAAGTGTTCTCGTACTTGTAGTCTTTGATGAATCAACAGCGCTTCCGATCCACTGTATATTATTGATGATGTCATTTGCAGAGGCTTCGACTCTTGCTGTTCCAAAACCTGAATATGTTGATGACTGAAAATCTGAATAGATGATTGCATCGATAATCTCTCCATCACCTGCTTTTGTGTCGTAGATGACAAAAACACCATTTGCTCCAGTGAGGCCTGTCTCTGAGTGGGCCATAAGGTTATATGTAGTTTTCGATGATTTATTCCTGTAACTTCCTTCCTTTACATAACTATTCCAATATATTACAAGCATGTCGCCTCTATTCATATTTATAGAAGGAAGAGTGAAACCATATTGCTCATTGCCTTTAGAGCCATCTGCAAGATACACACCCTCAGTGTTTCCACTTGAGAGTGCGATTATTTCAATCCTGTCAGGTTGTGTATCTGTCCCGTTGGAAGATATTTCATTGATTATCAACTTGGGGATATTGCAGTTCTTTCCAGTGAGCTTGAGGATAAATGATGAAATGTTTCCATTTCTGTCTTCAACTGCAATGAAGAATTCAGTTTCTTCTGTAAGGCTAAGGTTTTCATCAAATACAATTTCAACCCTTGTTGGAGAAATTGCCTTACATGAAAACTTCCTTCCATGACACTTTGCACTCCTGACTTTGATATCTTCTGAGAATGAAAGTTCATACGATTTCTCAGATTTGGCCTTTGAAGATGTCAGGTATGCAAGCTCTCTGTCAGTTGTGAGCATGTTGTTCAATGCATCTTTAATCTCCACATCGGAGCAAGAAATAACGAAAAGCAAGGATAGAATAAGAATCAAGTACTTCATATAATAGTTTAGAGGAAATATTTGATTTTCGTTTCAAAATCAGGAGAAAGTAATGGCAAAACTTTGGCAGAAGAACTACACACTTGACGATCTTATGCAGCACTTCACAGTCAGGACTGACTACATTCTTGACCAGGAGCTAGTAATCTCCGATGCACTTGCATCCTGTGCACATGCAAGAGGCCTTGAGAGAATTGGAATCTTGAAGAAGGAAGAACTTGAAAAGTTAGAGTCCGGACTTAAGGAAATCGTTTCTCTTCGTCTTGAAAACAACTTTGAAATTAATGAAGCTGATGAAGATTGCCATACTGCTATCGAAGGCTACCTTACAAAGAAACTGGGTGATATAGGAAAGAAGATACACACAGGAAGGAGCAGAAATGACCAGGTACAGACCGCCCTCAGAATCTATATGAGAGAAGTCAGTGTCCGCCTTGCTCATGAAACACTTGGTTTTGCATCTGAACTTTTGGATTTTTCAAGGAAGTATGAAGGTGTCCCAATGCCTGGCAGGACTCATATGCAGATTGCGATGCCATCAAGTGTAGGCCTTTGGGCTGCTTCCTTTGCAGAGGAGCTTATCGATGAAGCACGCCTTATGCTCGATATGAACAGGCTGCTTGACCAGTCCCCACTTGGCTCTGCTGCAAGCTATGGTGCTCCAATTCCTCTTGATAGAGAGTTCACTGCAGAGCAGATGGGTTTTGGCAAGGTCCAGAACAATGTTCTCTATGCAAATAATAGTAGAGGAAAGTTTGAAGCTATCCTTCTCGATCAGTGTAATTATATTGCGCTTACGATCAGTAAGCTCAGCCAGGATTTGATACTCTTTACGCTTCCTGAATTTGGATATTTCTCTCTCCCTGTAGAGCTGACAACTGGTTCATCCATCATGCCCCAGAAGAAGAATCCTGATGGGCTTGAACTTGCAAGAAGCAGAAGTGCCTTGATCGATTCCTGTGCACAGAGAGTCAAGAATTCAATCAGGAGTCTTCCTTCTGGCTACAACAGAGATTTTCAGGATACAAAGGAACCTCTTATAGAAGGAGTAAAGGAGACTTGGGCACTGGTTTCTATAATGAAGAGGATGGTCTCTGGTCTAATTGTCCATGAGGATAGACTTGTCAAGGCCTGTGTTCCTGAGCTCTATGCAACAGACAAGGTGTTTGACAAGGTAATGAAGGGCGGAACATTCAGAGATAGCTACAAGAGTGTAGGTCTGAACCTTGAAGATGTAGAGAGGGAAGACCCATATGAGGCCTTGAAGAAGAGAACAAGCACAGGAACAAGTGGGAAACTCAATCTTGATACAGATATGAAGATATGCAAGGAGTTGATTAATGAGTGTGATGATAGACTTGATGTATACTTCAAGGCCTACTCTAAGCTTCTCTGCCTTGATGGACTATGTGCTGTAAATTGGTAATTCTTGTTATGTAAAACATTTCCTCTTTCTGAATGACTTCAGGGAGAGGATTTTTTTTCGTGCCCGAAAAATATACTTTAATTCATCGTCACTTATGTCATTTCTGTTGAATTTTTTTATTCTCTTGTATACAGTATGGCCATGAGCATCATCAAACCACATAAGCTGGGAGTCATCGCTGGTCCCGGCACTGAGTACTTTGCAGGGAAGGTCGTAAAGCACCTTCGAAGATTGTACATCGATCGTTATGAGAAGCTTTCAGAAGCTCTTTCGAAGAGACATAATATCAGCGAGGCTGATCTTCTTAGAAAAGTAACTCTTCTAGACGATCTTGAAAGCAAGAAGATTCCTACAGGTCAATGCCCGAACGTTTTCTACTGTCCCGATTTTACTATCAACGTCAAATACACCCATTTTGCCAACGGAGAAGAGAAGGCTGAGCTCAGCGACCCTGTACGAGGATTGAATGTCTACATCATCCACGATGTATCCAACATGTCACCGATCAAGGTTGCAGGCTTCGATGAACCACGACCAATCAGTGTAAATGACCATCTGATGTTCCTCTTTACAACCATTGATGCTGTGCGCCTAGCTGGAGCTGCATCTATCACACTGGTTCTTCCCACCTATCCATATGCACGACAGCACAAGAAGTCTGGTAGAGAAGCCTTGACAGCTGCAATGTTTGCACACTTCGTTGAGACTCTTGGCGTCAATCGTGTAATTACTCTCGATATCCACTCTCGTGAAATCGAGAATGCATTCACTACCTGCCACATCGAGAACCTCCATGGTTCATATCAGACAATGATTGCACTAAGAAAGATAATCGATCTCTCTGATCCTAATCTCGTTGTCGTTTCTCCAGATGCAGGTGCTGTAAACAGAAATAAATTCTATGCACAGGGTCTTCATAGACCACTTGCTATGCTCTATAAGGAAAGGGACTATTCAGTCGTTTCCAGAGATGCAACCCACAGCAACATCAAGTCTATCAACTTGCTAGGTGATGTAAAGGGAAAGACTGTCCTGATGGCTGATGATATGATTGCAACAGGTGGTACGATGATCATAGCAATGAGAGAGCTCATGAAGCTCGGTGCCAAGAAGATCATCATCCTCGTTTCCCTTCCTTTCTTCAATGGTAACGCTGTCGAGAATTTCGATGCCGCTTACAAGGAAGGAGTCTTTTATAGGATCATCGGAACCAATGCTGTATATCAGGGTGCAAATCTCCTTGATAAGGAATGGTTCGTACAGGCAGATGTCACCGAGCTCTTTGCTAGAGTTATCAGCCGTCTGCACCATGGCAGATCGATCAGTCCTCTTCTGGATAATAGACGATTCATCCAGAAGCTTATCGATAATGCACAATCCAGCTCACCAACAGCAGCGGATAGCGCTAGTCTGCCGGATTGAGAAAACAAATCAGTCCGGCAAAATCAAGCACAGTCCAATCGAGGGCTGTGCTTGTCGTTTGAAAAGGAGGGACAAATATGCAGATGTCCAAGAGAATATCCCGCTTCCAGGCTTCACCTATCAGAAGGCTTGTACCACTTGCTAGAGAAGCACAGAAGAGGGGAGTTAAGGTAGTTCATTTCAATATCGGTCAGCCAGATATCAAGACTCCAGCGGAAGCGCTTGAAGCTGTTCATAATTTCTCTGATGAAGTAATTGCCTACGGTTCAAGTGAGGGAGAGCTTGGTCTCAGAATTTCTCTTGCCAACTACTACAAGAAGTATGGTGTCGATGATGTAAAGCCTGAAAATGTTATGATCACAACTGGTGGCTCTGAGGCCCTTCAGTTTGTCTTCATGACACTCTGCGACCCAGATGATGAGATAATCATTCCGGAGCCTTTCTATACGAATGTTGCGACCTTTGCAAATATCGCTATGGTAAACCTTTGTCCGGTTACCTCCTCATTTGATGACGCCTTTGCTCTTCCTCCTGTTGAGGACTTCGAGAAGTGTATCAACAAGAAGACTACAGCAATTCTTCTTTGTTCTCCAAATAACCCAACAGGACACGTCTACTCAAGAGATGAACTTCTTCAGCTACTTGAAATCTGCAAGAAGCACGATATCTTCCTTGTTGTCGATGAAGTATATAGAGAGTTCTGTTACGATGGACAGAAGTTCACAACCATTCTCTCTTTCCCTGAGTATCGCGATAGGATCATCTGTGTCGATTCCTTCAGCAAGAGATTCTCGATGTGTGGAGCAAGAGTTGGTGCAATCGTAACCTTCAATGAAGATTTCATGTCCGACGCAATCAAGCTTGCACAGGCAAGACTCTGTCCTCCTGCAATCGAGCAGGTAGCTGCAACTGCAGCTTTACAGGCTCCAGAAAGCTATATCGACGAGGTTGTCGGCGAATACGAGAGAAGAAGAAACACTCTTATCTCTGCAATTCAGGAGATCCCTGGTATAAAGGTCTCAAGACCTAAGGGAGCATTCTACTTCGTTGTCGATCTTCCTGTTGATGATGCTGAAAAGTTTGCAATCTTCCTTCTCAAGGACTTTTCATACAATGGGCATACTGTAATGTTCGCTCCTGCTGAGGATTTCTATGTCACAGAAGGCCTTGGCCGAAAACAGGCGAGAATTGCATATGTAATCAACGAAGAGGAACTTTTGATCGGTGCTGAGTGTATCAAGCAGGGACTCAAGGAGTACCGTAAGAAGGTTATGGGTATAAAATAGTAAGATAGAATGCCGGCAATTTCAGTCGGCATTTCTTATGTTATCATATAGTATACAGACAAGGCGGTCGAAAAGATGTTTACAGATGAGAGTATTGCTCTAGGTTTCAGATTGGATAAGGCTAAAAAGAATGTTGCAGAGGCACAGAGCTTCTTCAACAATGATCTTGTTGGAATTGCCCAGATCCTTGAAAAGTATCATCCTCTTGAGATACTGAAACTTGCAATCTTCGAGCAGAGAAGAATTCTGATCCAGAAGAAGAATGATGAAACAGCGAGAAGTTCAGCTCGATTGATGCCTCTGCTCATCCAGTCTGTTTTTCAAAGTGAGTTCTATAGACCTGGAAAAGGTTCGAGAGATGTCAATGTCCAGCAAAAGGACTTCAGGCGTCTCGTGGAACTCTGTAATGATGCATCGAGACGCCTTGAAAAATATATTGAGAACACTGCGATAATTGCTGTCAAGGAAGGCAAGCTTAACGAAAGCAACTATCGAAAGTATAGAAACTACCTCTATGAAGGACTCTTTACAAAGGATGTTTCAGATTCTGAGTATGCAATTTCCAAAGGCATGCTTTCTACTATCGTCTCCGATAGTGACCATGTAGCTGAAAATCTATATCACACAGATTCAACAACTTTTTGCAATGCTCTTGTAGACCTATGCGAAAACGGCAGGTACGGTATCGATGACATTTCAGCTAAGTCTAGCATGTTCGAGATGGTCATAACAAACATGGTCGAAGAAAGAAAGAAGGCAGGAGATACGAGAGATGAGAATGTAATCGCTCGTGATGTTGTTCTCAAACAAGGCTTTAGTGATGCAATTGAAACGCTGAGGAGAAGAAGTGAAGGGTATGACCTCTTTATCGTAAAAGCAAACTGTTCTCTCAGTGATGATACTTGCAAGGAGCTTTCATTCGATGCGGGGTCAGTGAAGGTCGATGACATGCTCCGATTTGGACTTCTTCCTGCATCCTACATGCCATTTGTCAAGTTTGAAGGTGAATACTACTCATTTGTAACTGGATCTCTGTTTTCCAACTATCTGAATGTTCTCAACTACAAACTCAAGTATCAGGAGATAATTCCAGACATCTACGTTCTCCATTCTCTGGCAAATAGATGCCTATCAATTCTCATGAGAGACACCGACTCTGTCGATGTCTGGTCCTGCGGAAATGTCAATGCAGATGTAATATTTATCACTACACTTAGGATTTTTGATGGTATCTCTCGTCCTGATAGATTTGAGATCAAGTGCCAGAGAACTGCAGAAGAGCGAGCGATCAAGGCAAAGCCTGGACATATCATTCTCTTTATCGAATCCGATAGCTGGTCTGAGCTCAAGGAGCTTGGACAGGGTGCATTCTCAGTTTCTCTTCCTTATCTTCAGCGTGCTAGTGAAACAGAGGATGCAAAGAATAACTTCCTTGATCGTCTCTTTGCTTCATCAAAGATGGCTGAAGTTGAGGAAGTTCTAGAGTCTGATCTTGCTGATGTTCTCGATGAAAATGAAACATTGAGCGAAGAAAAGGAGCAGATTGAAGAGAGTGAAGAGATCGAGAATCAGAGTGAAGAGAGCATTGAAGCTGATCTCGATGAGTATGAATATGACAAGGAGATAAGTGACGAGGAAGCAATGGAAGAGATCGAGGAGGTCTCTAATGTTGATAACGACAAGGCTCCAGAGGAGCTAGAAACTAGCTATCATGCTCCGACACAGTCAGAATTGAAGGCTTTACAGGAGTCTTGGGAACTTCCAAAGAGGCTTGAGAATGAAGAAGTAAGTAACCTTGAACTCTTTGATGCTGATGATTACGTTTCTGAACCTAATGTAGATACAAAAGAAACTGAAGTGATCGAGAACTATGAAGATAGCCTCTTTGATGATGATAATGATGTAGATGAGGAATCTTCAGAGGATAGCTTTGTTGATGATACTCCTGAAGATCCACTTGAAAGTGAGATAGAGAATGAGGAGTTCGAGGAGCTTCCACAGGATATACAGTCCTCAATCTATGCATATCAGGTGCCTCACATGTCTGAAGAAGAGAAGAGGGAAAAAGAAAATGGTCAGCTTTCTCTCTTTGATGGTATCGATGGTGTCTTTGAAGATAAAGTTTCAAAGCATAATGATGATAATATCCCGGGGGAAGATGACTTCGATGAGGAAGAAATATCCGAAGAGGAAGTTTCTTCCTTCAACGATAAGTATGACAAGGCAAATGATGTTTATGATGAGGATGAAATTGAAACATCAGATGAACCTGTTGTAGTAGAAGATGATGAGAAAGAATCTCCCGTAACAGAACCAATAGAAGTTCCTTTTGAATCTGATTCTCCAGCTGAAGATGAGATTCCTGTAGAGGAAGAGATTCCTGTAGAGGAAGAGATTCCTGTAGAGGAAGAGATTCCTGTAGAGGATGAGATTCCTGCTGAGGATGAGATTCCTGTTGAGGATGAGATTCCTGCTGAAGATGAGATTCCAGTTGAGGATGAGATTCCTATTGAGGATGAGATTCCTATTGAGGATGAGATTCCTATTGAGGATGAGATTCCTGTAGAGGATGAGATTCCTGTAGAGGATGAGATTCCTGTTGAGGATGAGGTTCCTGTTGAGGATGAGATTCCTGTTGAGGATGAGATTCCAGTAGAGGATGAAATTCCAGTAGAGGATGAGATTCCAGCTGAGGATGAGATTCCAGCTGAGGATGAGATTCCTGCATCAAAAACTCCAAGCAAAACAACAGAAATTGTTGAGGAGTTTGAATTGGAAAATCTTGGCTTTCCTCCAATCGTCACTGAAATTACCAAGAACCTTGCTGGAATAGAATGCAAGGCATTTGAGAAGTTCATTGCAGAAGTTGATGATGATGTTATTGAATCCTTTGCTGAAACAATTGCACAGTGCTGGAAGAAGC
>JAFVDZ010000087.1 GCA_017478205.1 Spirochaetales bacterium
TATGGATTCAAGGACTCCAAATACTTTTTCATGAAGATCCTTATAGCCAGCAGACTTCCAGCCTATGAATACAAATCCAACCGTTTATTGTAAAGAACCTTAAAAAAGGCATTGCCAGTGATGGTTGGACGGTTGACTTCCCGTATTTTTAACAGATATCGGGAGGTTTTGCTTCCCGATGAGTCGAAAGATTGGTTAGGGAGGTGATGGCAATGAGCGATTATGAAATATTGTCTCTAATGCTTATGGTGTTAGCAATAATAATAGCTGCATCAAAAAAGTAAACCACCCAATGACTCCGCAATAGTCTAGGCGGCTTATCGCTTATAATTGTGAAGTCACCGTCCAACGGCAGTGCCTCGTTAATTAAAATATCACGCATCATTTATTAGTTGTCAAGGGTCTTAAGATAATCAGTCATTATCAATCTCAAGATAGTAGAATCAGCGCAATCATCTTTCTTTCCATTGATGAAATGAATTCAACTATAAGTTGAATGAAAAAATGTGGCAGATGAGTCATATTTAAAATGGCATTGCCAGTGATGGTTGGACGGTTGACTTCCTATATTTCTAACGGATATCGGGAGGTTTTACTTCCCGATGAGTCGAAAGATCAATTAGGGAGGTGATGGCAATGAGCGATTATGAAATATTGTCTCTAATGCTTATGGTGTTAGCAATAATAATAGCTGCATCAAAAAAGTAAACCGCCCATGACTCTACAACAGTATAGGCGGCTTTTCGCTTTTTCTACATGAAGTCACCGTCCAACGGCAGTGCTTTTCTAGTTAAAATATCACGTATCATTTCTGGATTGTCAAGGGTCTTAAAGATTACTGATAATAATCGTCAATATTAGTAACTGCTTAAAAAAGGTAAACCGCCCAATGACTCCGAAATAGTCTAGGCGGTTTTCGCACGATTATTAGATGAAGTCACCGTCCAACGGCAGTGCCTTTCTATTTAAAATATCACGCATCATTTCTGGGTTGTCAAGGGTCTTAAGGGTTACTTGCAGAGTCTGTAGAAGAACCATCAATTGGCTTAAGACCTTTGATTGAGATATCGACCTCATAGCCCTTGCTATCGAGATACTTCATGATCTCTTCAAGGCTATAGGAGTCAAGTCCCTGATCCTTGTTGCTGACAAAGCGGACATTCTCCTGCCCTGCCTGAACGTTGAAGGATGGAACGATATCAGCAGTCTGGCTGCTATTGGAACCAAAGAGCATAAAGCCACCAACGAAGATCACAACAACTGCAGCTGCAGAGGTTACCATAGTTGGGAAAGAGACCTCGAACTTTTTCTGGATGAAACTGATATGCTTCTTCTTCTGACCAAGGTATTTCTTCTCAAGAAGTGCAAAGACTTCATCCTTGCCCTTATTCAGAACTTCATCGGAAGGAGATGAGAGTCTTACAAGTTCTCTTGTCTTTCTGAGCTTCTCGAGTCTGGCAGAGCACGCCTTACAGTAGGAAAGATGCTCCTCTGTCTGGCTCTTGTATGGTTCACAGAGTTCTCCATCTAGGTAGCTAGAAATAAGCTGTTCATCAATACACATATCCATCCTCCTTGCCAAGCAGCTCTTCAAGCTTCTTCCTCGCTCTGAAAACCCTCACCTTGACATTGCTTTCGGAAATGCCCAGAACCTTACCGATACCCTTGTAATCCAGATCACTGTACTCTTTGAGCTTGATAACGATCTTCAAATTATCAGGAAGGCTTTCAATTGCCTTTCTGACTGCCTGAATCGTTTCAGCCTCGATCAGTTCTCTAGAACCATCCTGTGTTGTGGATGTTTCCCCTGGCATCTTCTTGACCTTTTCCACCATATTGAGCTCCCTCTTATGGCGCCTTACATGGTTGAGTGCCAGGTTCTTAGTGACCCTTATGAGCCAGAACTTCGCCTCCTCCATGTTTGGGAAGGTCATATTCTTCACGTAGAAGCGTTCGAATGCTTCCTGCACCAGCTCTTGGGCAATATCCTCATTGTAGACAATGTGATAGCTAACTCTCATAAGAAGTGTGAAAGTGCTATCATAGACAAGCTTGAAAGCTGACGCATCCGTGCTTTTGATTTCCATAACCTTAAACAACCCTTTACCCTATAGGTTACACTTTTTCTAGAACAGGTCCCTTAGGAGTATCCTTTACGATAAAACCGAGAGCGAGGATCTCATCTCTCAGCTGATCTGCAAGAGCAAAATCCTTTGCTTTCTTAGCTTCAGCTCTCTTAGCTGCAAGCTCAAGTGCCTCTGGAGTTCCGACAATTTCGACCTTCTTAGGTTCTATCTTATCAAGGTCAAAGCCAAGGATGACATCCATCTCATATAGTACATTGAGTTTCTCAGCACTTGGTATCTGATTATCTCTTACAAGTCCCCAGAGCGCAGCAAGTGCCTGAGGTGCCTTGAGATCATTTTCCATTGCATCAAAGAACTTGTCTCTATACATCTTGGCCTTATCGCCAATAGTTTCACTCTTCTGAGCTTCCGCTTTCATCTCAGCAACTTTGTTAAAGAGTCCTTCTCTTGCTGTTCGTGCCTGATCGAGGGCCTCATAGCTGAACTTCAGCTGGCTTCTATAGTGACCAGTGAAGCAGAAATATCTGTAATCGAGAGGATTGTAGCCCTTCTCAATCAGGACAGGAAGAGTAAGGAACTCACCGGATGACTTGCTCATCTTGCCTTTGTCATTGAGGAGGAATTCACCGTGACACCAATAGTTGACCCATGGCTTATGGTCACATGCAGCCTCACTCTGTGCAATTTCGTTTGTATGGTGGACAGGAATTGCATCGATACCACCACAATGGATATCGAAATGATCACCAAGGTACTTGCTGGACATTGCAGAACATTCGATATGCCAACCAGGATATCCAACACCCCATGGGCTATCCCAGGTCATTGCCTGACCTTCGAACTTTGACTTGGTGAACCAGAGAACGAAGTCCTTAGGATTTCTCTTGTTGGCATCTACTTCGATTCTAGCCCCTTCCTTAAGCTCATGGAGATTAAGCTTGGCAAGCTTGCCATAGTCATCGATCGTGTCGATAGAGAAATAGACATTTCCACCAGAAATATATGTATGCCCATTCTCTTCGAGCTTCTGGATGAGTTTGATCATATCCTGAATGTGATCAGTTGCCTTACATACAACACTTGGACGTATGATGTTGAGGTTCTTTTCATCTGTAAAGAAGGCATCTGTATAGAACTTTGCAATATCCCATACACTTCTTCCTGTTTCCTTTGCCCTCTTGCTCATCTTATCCTCACCATCATCACCATCACCAGTGAGATGACCTACATCTGTGATATTCATGACGTGCATAACATCATAGCCAGCATGCTCAAGAGTTCTATGTAGAACATCCTCAAAGATAAAAGTCCTGAGGTTACCGATATGGGCATAGTTATATACAGTAGGCCCGCAACAGTACATCCTGACCTTTCCTGGTGTGATTTCTTTGAAATCCTCTAAGCGTCTGGACATCGTATTAAATAGTTTGACAGGCATATACATTGCTCCTATATCTTGTTTTACTTGCATTTTCAAATATAATGAAAATATGCAATTTAATGTAGGCCTATACAGTGAAAAAATCAATATATTGACTGATGAACCACTATCGAAACATTCCTTTCTAAGGTGTGGAGGCAAGGCCGAATTACTTGCATTTCCAAAGAGCACAGAGGAGCTTGTGCTCATTGTCAAAGAAGCAAAAAGGACACATACACCCATAACTGTGTTAGGAGGTACTACCAACACCTTGATTTCCGACAAAGGTATCGAAGGCCTTGTCATCTCAACAAAGAACTTGAAGGGAATAACTGTAATGGAAAATCTGGTAGTAGCTGCTGCAGGTGAAACACTCGATAACGTCATAGACAAAGCGATAGAACACAACCTCGAAGGTCTTGAGAAGCTTGGTGGCATTCCAGGAACTGTCGGAGGAGCAATATTTGGAAACGCGGGAGCAAACGGTATATCAGCTGGTGATTTCTGCTTCTATATAGATTATATAGATAGAGATGGAGAGATTCAGAGGATGATGCACTGCTCTGACATCTTCTCCTACAGAAAAAGTCCATTTAGCAAGGATGATATAATATTCAATGTAGCCTTCCGTCTCACGCCAAGCCTGAACATAAAGGATACCAAACTTGAAAAAGAACGCTATCAGAAGGAAAGAATTGAAAAAGGACAATTCAGATATCCATCTCTAGGCTGTTTCTTCAAGAATCCAGACAACATAAGTGCAGGAAAGCTCCTCGATGAGTTAGGAGCGAAAGAGATGAGTGTAAATGGAGCAAGTGTCTCACCTTTCAATGCAAACGTACTTATAAAGAAGCAAAATGCAAAAAGTCAGGATTTCTATGATCTATCGAAGAAACTTCAATCCCTTGTAAAAGAAAAGAAAGGAATAGATCTTGAATACGAAGTAACTCTTCTTGGTGATTTTCAGTAGCTATAATTCAGATAGCAAGATGCCTTGCCATCTGATGAAAAAGTGAAATTGAAATTCCGCTTCTTTCTCTCAAAGGAAAACTTTAACCTCCAACTCAGATCTGTTCCTATCCTGAGACTAACATTCCTCTTTCTATAGGACAAATACACAACATCCAGATTATTCCATGAAACTGTCCAACGAGAGCAGTAGAGGGTCATCACACTTGAAAAACTTAGTTTACCGCTCTTGCCAAATGTCCCCCTCTGGTCAATTACTAAGCCACCATTACCATACTTCACTGCAATTCTTTCTCTGCTATATCGCTCTCTCCAGTTTCCGACCTTTACAGGCTCGCTTCCTTTACCAAATATATACAGTATATCGATATATTTAGATTTGTATGCCACGCTTACATACTCTTCATACACCCTTCCAACTCCAGGAAAGACTCCGAAAGCATAGTTAACATCAAACCCTTTTCTTTTTATCCCACCTTTAAGTACATATCTTCCCCCAATGCTTGGAAAGAAACCAAATGTGGATCCTAAAGTAAGTCCAGCAAGATCGAATGAGATATCTCCCCTGAAGCCCTCACCTAGCTCTCTTTCATCATTTCTCAAGAGGAAGGCTTCTTTACTTTCATTTTTCAGATCGAAAGCGAAGGCAAGCTTCATCACTTTGCCAAAATAGAAGTAACCAGTAGAAAGAGCTGGTTCTTCAAGCAGAAAAAACTCTCTTTCGTTTCTTCTTATTGCAAGTCCTTCAAGCTCTGCTTTATTGGTAAATGGGGAATACAACCTCTCATAATATCTATCCGACAAAAGTCCTGCTTCCAGGTTTCCATAAGAGATGTTGAACACCTCTTGATATGAATTGATATACATATTCTCAGAGACGAATGTAAACGAGTTCCTCTCTGGATAATAGGACAGACTAGATCCATTGAGTGTAGAGCAAACAAGTAATAGCAGTATAAACATCATACATTATCTACATTCAAAATTTGAATACTGTACTAATGTGACACAATTTTGTAGTTGCCTTACTTTCTAAATGCAGATAAACTTTCTAAAGTATTTGGATATATTGTCAAACAATATCTTAAATCAGGAGTTATTATATGGTTATTTTGACACTTAACTGTGGTAGTTCCTCTGCGAAATACCAGGTCTATGATTGGGACAACAAGGATGTCCTCTGTGTAGGTATCGTAGAGAGAATCGGTCTTGAATATTCTACCATCGAGCAGAAGACAACTGGCAAGGAAGTCTATGAAGCAAGATTCTCCAGCCCTACTCACATGGAAGCTATCCAGCTTATTTTGAAGATGCTCGTTGACGAGAAATATGGTTGTATCAAGTCCCTCAGCGAAATCGGTGCTGTAGGTCACAGAGTTCTCCATGGTGGCGAGTACTTCAAGAAGTCTACTCTCGTAACTGACGAAGTTATCGAGAAGCTCAAGGAGATCATTCCACTTGGACCACTTCACATGCCAGCAAACATCATGGGTATCGAAGTAGCCAGAAAGCTCATGCCAGATGTTCCACAGGCAATTGTCATGGATACAGCATGGCATCAGACAATGCCAGAAGCAGCTTATATGTATGCAGTACCTTATGATTGGTACAAGAAGTACAACGTAAGAAGATATGGCTTCCATGGAACCAGCCACCTCTACTGTGCTAAGAGAGCTGCAGTTCTTCTCGGAAAGGAAAACAAGGATACAAATATCATCATCCTCCACATCGGTAATGGTGCATCTGCTTGTGCTGTAAAGAATGGTGTATGTGTTGATACTTCCATGGGTCTTACCCCACTCGAAGGACTTGTCATGGGTACAAGAACTGGTGATATGGATCCAGCAATTGTTCCTTATATGTGCAAGAACCTCGGCGTAACTGCTGCTGAGATGGATACACTCATGAACAAGAAGTCAGGTCTCGTGGGTCTTTGTGGAATGTCTGACAGAAGAGATGTTGCACAGGCAGCTAGCGAAGGCGACAAGAAGGCTCAGCTTGGTGTTGACCTCGAGTGCTACAGACTCAAGAAGTATATCGGTTCCTACTTCGCTGTTCTCGATGGCAAGGTAGACGCTATCGTCTTCACAGCAGGTGTTGGTGAGATGGGCGAAATTGTAAGAAAGGGTGCATGTGAAGGACTTGAGAACCTTGGTATCAAGCTCGACCTTGCGAAGAACGATCTTTCCCACTGCAGAAACGCAGAAACCTGCATCAGTGCTGATGACTCCAAGGTCAAGATCTTCGTAATCCCAACCGATGAAGAGCTCGTAATGACTGAAGATGCATATGCTCTCATGAAGGGAACTTATGATGTTCACACCAACTTCCACTACACCTTCGAAGATCCTAACTACGTCAACAAGGCAAGAGCTAGAGGTCTCGTAGGCAACCTCGAGAAGAAGCCAGAGCTTGCAAAGATCATTGCAAAGCCAGCAAAGTAATTTACAGTCACTTTGACTTATAGGGTCCAACTTGGGCCCTATATTTTTTATCCAAAGGACTTAGCAAAAACTGATACATAAAAAATATATACCTTAACTTTTTTATATTATTCCTAATTCAGAATGTTATTTCTAAAATGAAACATTTATTAAAATCCATTACTAAAGAAAGATATGGATACAGAATTTTCAGATTATATTGACGATGCTGCAAAAAACAATTTTGGTATCAGATGCCTGAAGCCAAATCAGAAGCTTCTGATCGAAAAGATTATCAGCTATGAAGAAAGTAGCAAGGAAGAAAACTTACTTGCAATTCTTTCAACAGGCTTTGGGAAATCTATCTGTTTTCTCTTGCCTGCCTTTCTTTCCAAAGGAATTAGTCTTCTCATCTTTCCTGTAATTGCTCTCATCAACGACCAATCAGATAAACTTCGAAAATTGAATATTCCATTTGTTACGCTGAAAGGAGGAATGAGCCCAGATGAGAAAATGAGTGCTTATCGAATGCTTGAAGAAAGAAAGGCAAAGATAATTATCACAAACCCTGAGATGTTGTCATCGCAGAGCGTCATTTCCCATTTAAAAGGTCTTTCCTTTTCCTACCTAGTGCTCGATGAAGCACATACAGTTATCTCATGGGGAGAAACCTTTCGGCCTGCATATTTAAACATTCCAACAGTGATTAAGTCATTAAGGCCCAAAGCCATACTTGCATTTTCAGCTACCTGCGACGAAGTGACAATCGACAAGCTGAAAAGCACCATATTCACATCTGAGCCATATGTGTTCATCTCTTCTGCTGATAGGGAAAACATAAACTACAGAAGAATAATGTCGCTCTTACCATTTCACGATGCAAAGAAACTTCTTGAAAATGAAAACAGCAGAAGAGCAATTATCTATTGTGGAACAAGAGCAAGATGTGAAGAAGCATCATCGTTTCTTTCTACCTTTTACCCTACTCGATATTATCATGCTGGTCTTGAAAAGAAAGAGAGAGAGGATGTTGAAGAGTGGTTCAGAACCACGAAAGGAGCAGTCCTTGCTGCAACCAATGCTTTTGGACTTGGAATAGATTCAAAGGGTGTAAGAACAGTCATCCATTTATATCTACCTCAAAACAGCCAGGACTTTCTGCAGGAAGCAGGAAGAGCTGGCAGAGATGGATACGAGAGCACATCATATGTGCTTTTGAATCCTTACGACCAAAGTCCATTGTATAGAATCTTCACAACTGATGGATGCATCAGAGGACGACTCTTACAAACCCTTGGAAGAGAACATGTAGAAGCGTGTTTTGGCTGCGATGGATGTGATGGAAAATATACAAAAGGATATGGGGAAGAGCTCATAAAGAAAGCAATCGGACGCGCATATTTTCATTCAAGGAAGAAGATAATCAGGAGGATCATGAGAAGAAAGGATATAAACTACAGGCAAGCAACTTCAGCTCTTGAAAGAGCGGTTGGATTTGGACTTGCGATAAAGAGATTCAACAGATATAGATGGAAAGCAAAATAGACAGTTCGCTATATCATTTTTCCATTCTCTAGGCTATCATCCACTCTTGTGCAAGATAACAGATATAATCTAATTACTGATGGGCCAATTGCTAAAGGCCTTTCATCGCTATTCTTCCCAATTCTCTTTGGGACATTCTTTCAGCAACTATATAACATAGCTGACAGCATCGTTGTTGGAAAGCTCATCGGCAAAAAAGCTCTTGCAGCAGTCGGTGGAGGCACAAGTCAAATCATTGGGCTCATAATAGGTTTTGTTATTGGAGTGTCTGCAGGCTCAGGTGTGCTAATTAGCCAATATTATGGCAACAAGGATCTTGAGAACACAAAAAAGAGCATTGACAGTGCAATAATCATGAGCCTTGCAGCCAGTATTGCAATAACAATTCTAGGTGTCTATCTCACTCCATTCCTCCTCAGACTCATAAAGACACCAGAAGACATCTTCGCTCTTTCTGAAAGCTACCTGAAACTCTATTTTACAGGCTCTTCCATGATGATCATCTACAGCATGATAAGTGGAATATTTCGCTCTATCGGAGATGGAAGAAGACCTTTATATCCTCTCGTAATAGGTTCCATCCTAAATGTCTTTCTTGATCTTCTGTTGATCGGCCATTTTAACCTCGGTGTCAGTGGAGCTGCTCTTGCTACAGTCCTTTCACAGACATTCTGCTGTATATATAGTCTTTTTCTACTTCGTTTCACACATCCAGAGCTTGAGTTCCATTTCAGGGGAATGTCCTTTAAAAAGGAAAAGGCAAAGAAGATGCTCAGGATGGGTATCCCAATCGGCATCCAGGCTATGATGTTCACTGTTTCAAAACTCTTCCTCATATCAGGAATCAACGCTTTTGGCTCTGACACTGCAGCAGCATGGGCTGTATATACGAAACTGGACACAATCTACTATACAGTACTCAGTGCGTTCTCTATGTCAATTACAGCATATGTTGGACAGAACTATGGAGCTGGCAAGACACAACGAGCAAAGAAAGCGGTGAGGAAGACTTTGCTTTTTTCTGCAATCTATACACTTTCAGTAAGTCTTCTATATACAACAAAATCCGAGTGGATATATTCAATCTTCACATTCGATGAGGGAGTAATTGGAATTGGTCATGAAATAGTGATGACAATTGCTCCATTTCTTCTCATCTATCTTCCTCTCGAGATTCTTACAGGAGCAATTCAGGGAGAAGGAAAGATATTTGTTCCAACATTGACTTCGATATTCGGAATATGCTTCTTCCGTGTCATATGGCTGTATACAGGAGCAAATTTCATTCCAACTATAGGAGGACTCCTTCTATGCTATCCACTTTCCTGGGTGATCAACAGCACAATTATAACTATCTACTATCTTTATAGAAGACAGGAAGCTAAATAGTATTTACCATTTAAATGACAAAGGACTAACATAAAATCTGTGATAAAGAATAAAAATCGCACACTAATTACAGAAGGGTCAATCAGCAAGGCTCTTCTTTACTTTTTCTTCCCTATTCTTTTTGGTTCATTCTTTCAGCAACTCTATAACACCGCTGATGCAATAATTGTAGGTAGGTACCTTGGAAAAGGTGCTCTTGCTGCTGTCGGTGGAAGCACTGCAGTGATAATAAATCTCCTGATCAACTTCTTTATCGGACTCTCTTCAGGTGCTTCAGTTATAATTGCACAGCGATATGGATCTGGAAACACAGAGAGAACCGACAAGGCAGTCCACACCTCATTAGCTCTGGCATTGGTCTTCGGTATCGCCATCTCAGTCTTTGGCTTTGTTTTCTCAAGACAGATGCTTTCATTGATAGATACACCTGCAGAAATCCTTGAGATTTCCAACACATACCTTAAAATCTACTTCGCAGGCTCAATGACTTTGATCCTATACAATATGGGCTGCGGTATATTCAGGGCCCTTGGTGACAGTCGTCATCCATTGTACTTCCTGATAACAGGAAGCATAGCAAACATCCTCCTCGATTTTTTATTCATAGGCTACTTCGACATGGGAGTAACGGGAGCTGCAATGGCAACTGTACTTTCACAGGCTGTCTCAATGGCTCTCACTCTCATTTATCTATTGCGCCTAGATTATGGCTTCAAGATAAGTTTCATAAAGACTCGATTCGACATGAGGGAGCTTAGGGATATAATCAGGATAGGCGTTCCTGTTGGACTGCAGTCAGCACTCTACAACATAACAAATCTACTTATCCAATCAGGTGTTAATGCACTCGGAACAGATGCTGTAGCTGCATGGGCAGCCTACAGCAAGATAGACGCCTTCTTCTGGATGGTAGACAATGCTTTTGGTATCTCTATCACAACCTTTGTTGGGCAGAACTATGGAGCTGGCAACAGGGAAAGAATCAAGAAAGGAATGTGGGTCTGCACTCTTCTAGCTCTTGTAGTCACATTGTCAATACAAGTCGTCTATATAACCTTCGGAAGGAGTATCCTTTTCCTGTTCACAAGTGATGAAAATGTAATCGAAATTGGAAAGACGATCATCAATATCGTTGTTCCATTCTTTGTAGTATTCCTTCCTATAGAAATCCTCTCAGGTGTCATCAAGGGGTGTGGAAAGGTAATGACCTCAACTATTCTTACCCTATCTGGTATCTGTTTCTTGAGGTTCCTCTGGATGTTTACAGGAGCCAGGATCTGGCCTGGAATCGAATCGATCATGCTAGCCTATCCAATAACCTGGAGCGTGACAGCATTACTTTTTATAGTGTACTATTTTAGAGGACACTGGCTAAAAGAAGGAGTATCAGGAAAATGAAAAAGTTATTATTCGCATTTATGGTATTGGCACTTTTCTGCTCTTGCCAGTCAAATAACAGAATAAACTTCATAGATGGTGAAGAGATCAAGGTTCATCCTGGAGACACATTCATGATCTCACTCGATGAAAACCCGACAACTGGATACAGCTGGACCTGTGAAATTGAAGGTAGTGCCATAGCACTTGCTTATGATGACTACAAGCCATCAAAGGAAAAGGAAGGTCTAGTTGGTACAGGTGGGCTTCACAGTTTCACATTCAGAGCAATGAATGAAGGCTTTAGCAAGGTAATATTCCGCTATAAGAGACCTTGGGAAGAAGATGCCATAGAAACAAAGAGCGCTATAATCAACGTAAAGAAAAAGGCCCTGAATGTAAACTTCGGCCTTCAACTATCACACAGATTCTAAGTAAAAGGGGGTGTTAAGAAAGTCCAAAAATTAAGGATTTACTGAACACCCTCATTTTATGCTCAAAATTTTCAAGATTTTTATAAAATAACCCATGCCCGGGGAATCGAACCCGGGGCATAAGGTGTAAAATGAAACTGCGAGGA
>JAFVDZ010000014.1 GCA_017478205.1 Spirochaetales bacterium
ACATTTAATATTTGTAGATCCAATTAGCTTGCTTATATGAGATGGATAGAATAGTGAAATTGCTGAAGTTCACACTTTCTGCAAAGATTCCGAAGAACAGATGCTTAATCTGCTTCTTTTTCAGTATTTCCAGCATCTGTTAGTGACTCCTGTGTGCTAGGTATTCTCTCTTTCTGAGTCTTATGCGAACTACATCCGTCAAAGTTCTGATAGAGTCTCTTACGATATGTACAGTTGTGCTGAAAACATCGTTCTTATAGACAACAGGCAGGGAAACAATCTTGAAATTGTAAAGTCGTGCAATATAGAGATACTCCATATCAAAGGCAAATCTCTTCACCTTCTGAGCGCCTGCCAATGCTTTTGCACATTTTCTATTGAATCCCTTGAAGCCTGCCTGGGTGTCCTTGAATGGGATTCCCAATATGACTTTTGTCGTCATGAAGCCGAACATGCTGACAAGGTGTCTTAGAAAGCTTGCATTTTCAGATCCACCTTCGCTTCTTCTGTCTGCCAGTACAAAATCTGCCTTATTGGTTTTCAGCATATCGTACATCTGCTTGATGCAGGAAACATCTACAGGAAGATCTGCATCTACAAAGATTATATATTCACCATTTGCATGAAGAATTCCTTGCCTTACAGCTTCTCCCTTTCCTTTGTTGGGGCTATATGAGACCTTTCTGATGTCTCCCCAGACATGATTGATGCCGTTATTATCTCGTTGTTTGTCTTTTGTGGCTTGATCGATTAGCTTCTCGGTATCATCTTTGCTTCCATCGTTGACTGGTATGATTTCATAATTAAGGTCTTTCGAAATAAGGAAGGAGTCTATTCTTTGGATTGTATCAGCAATATGCTTCTGTGCATTATAGCAGGGGATAATAATACTCAAATCATATTGCAAATACATCCTCCTCTATGAACAAGATAACAACGATATGAGACTTCATTTTATTTGTCTTTGTTCATCTGTGTTTAAATATATTTTGATTTTGTGTTCATTATTGATTTAAAATATCTTTTTACTGAACAATAATCCGATAGATATGCTATCACCGGATGAAAATATCATCAATAATTATCATGTAATTTTGTTTGAGGGAAATGAAACAAGTCTTTAAAGCAACATTTAAATAACTATTGTCGGTATTGAAACTTGCTCTTCCTTTTTTCCTTGAGTTTGCTGTAGACTCGTGATTGGAAAATATTGGGAGATTAGGGCAATGATTGCAATTCTTATGGCAGCAGGACTTGGAACCAGAATGGCTCCTTTGACAGAAACTGTAGCAAAGCCTCTTGTAAAGGTGCATGGAGAGGCCATGATCGAAACCATCATAAAGGGGCTTAGAGAAAGGGTTGACCATATCTATGTAGTTGTTGGCTACAAGAAAGAGCAGTTTGAAAGTCTTGAAGAAAAGTATCCAAATCTCACATTGATCGAGAATACAGAGTTCATGACGATAAATAACATCTCTTCAATTCATGCAGCAAGAGATGTGATGGGGACAGATGACTGCTTCATCTGTGAAGCTGACCTCTATGTTTCAGATCCTTCGATCTTCCAAGCTGAATTGGATCAGTCCTGCTACTATGGAAAATTTGTTCAGGGGCACTCTGATGACTGGGTATTCGAGCAAGATGCTTTTGGTAGGATAACTAGAGTAGGTAAGCACGGAGATAATCTTTATAACATGTGCGGGGTTGCTTTCTTCAAGAAGGATGATGCAGCGTTGATCCGTGATGCGATCGATGAAGCATACAAGCACAAAGGAGAGTATGAAAATCTCTTCTGGGATGATATCGTTAACCAACAGCTTGATAAGCTTGAATTGACTGTACATCCAGTCAAGCATAGCCAGATAGTTGAGATTGATTCTGTTTCTGAGCTTGCTGTAGTAGATCCAGAATACTACAAATATAACTAAAAAGGAGCTGTCACATTATGATTGGAACAAAAGTGACAGCTCATTCTTTATGTAGCAACTTTGCAATTTAACTTGTAGCTTTCTTCGTCTCTTAGAATGTTTTCACAAGATATTCATTCCTTAAAGACCTTCAGGTACCTGTTGTTTCCAGTTCTCTGGGTTAAGGATATTATCCTTTACAATGAACCATTCATCTTTCGTTATTGGGAACTTATATGGATTGACAGGAGGATCTGGTTCTTCTGTGCTTGTAACGTAAAAGCCATTCTCTTTTCCTTTCATGGTCAGTTCATTGCCTGTGTATGGGTTTTCTAAGCTATCGAGGACTCCATGGGCTGCAAGATATGGGACATCGCAGAGAGTCATAAAGTCATTATTTATTACAAGTGGACTTCTCTGGTCGAAATCCTTCACAAGAAGCAATGCTTGATATCTGTCAACAGTATTTCTTCCGTCTGGAAGTTTTGGATTATTTCCATCTGGATGCAGAGACCTAGAGCCATGGTCGGAGACGAAAATTATTCTTGTATTGTCATATACATCATTTCGTTTTAGATACCTTAACCATTCTGCGATGAATCTGTAACTAGCTGCATTCACACAATAATCACTTCGATTCTTGAATGGGCTATCATAGTTGCTATTATCTACTTCTTTACTGAAAACGTAATCTGGAGCCTGCAGTATGAAAGGTTCGTGAGTGAGATATGAGATGAATGCAGTATATGTACCATTATTATCTGTTATTCCAGTAAGGCGGGAAAGATTGTCCATCAGGATATATTCCCTCATAAATGCAGGTGGTTCGTCATTATATGATAGATTTGGATTGATGGTATTGTAATAACGTCCAGCATCATAGAATGCCATCCTGACTGAAACAGGTAATAAGCGGAAAAGTGCATATCTTATGAGAGAGCATTCAAGAATTTTTGCAGCACCTCCCTCTCCTAGGTCATTATAGCCATGTTCCTTTTTCCATCTCTCGTTATATCGGTTTAGAGGGAATGTAACCTTTATTTCAGGGATATTCTCAAATGGAACATAAGATATATCTTCATAATTTGGCCAAGGTGCATTGACGATGAACGAGTTCATGCCATTTTTCGAGAACATGAGAGGTAACATTGAAATTGCTTCATTATGCTTTACTCTAAGTTCTGTATCTTTTCTGGTAGTACTTAGATTTTGAAGTGAATAGTCATAACCTCCAAATAGACAAGGTGTCCCATGAAGAGTTTTGTTACTAGCAGAAACAGTGTTTGGATAGAAAACAAATCCTTCAAATTCATCTCTTACATTAGGGTTTTCTTCTAGTATGTATGGTAGATATGAGCTTATTGCTCTATCCATCATGAAAACTATTACATTCCTTTCTCTCTTGGATAATTCAATAATTGGTTGCATTTCATCATCTGCTTCGACATCAGTAAGAGTTCTTTCATATATAGGAATGTAATCTTTATATGTTTTCTGAATCGACATTATCTTCATGAACGACAGCAGGGTAAGAGCAATGATCAAGATCAAGAATATAGGATTCATTCTTTTTACAAGCTTTGTTCCACAAAGTGCAATTGCAGCGATCAGGGAAGCAATAATGCAGAGTGTATTCATTTGAGTCATGAAATTGCTCTGGAAGAAGGTTCTTATATAATCTATTTCCAGCCTTATCGAGACAACTCCATAATCTGCAGTGAATACAAACTCATTTATAAGGGTAGCAAAGACGTAGAAAAGAGTAATAAGCAGTACTGTGTTCTTGTACTTCTTTGGGAATAGAAAGTACAAGATCAGAGGCCAGGCCACACAGATTCCAACAGCCTGGGAGAATGTGATCAAAACAAATGATAGTGGTGAGGAATAAGGATGCAGGAAAGAAAAATCCACAGGTGAGGAAGCAATTAATGAGGAAGGAATCAACAGGCCCATCAAAAGAGCAAGCACAACTGAAAGAGAAATAAATAATTTTGTGCAGGTCTTTTCTTCACCTTCGAGCCACAGGAGAGTGTGATCATAGAAGAATCCCAATGGTTTTCTTATCAAATACCCAAGCGCAACAATGACAAAGAGGAGAGTGCCATAATTCATGATACTTCTACTCTTGGTGTACAGGTGGATTCCGTATACAAGACCAAAGGCCATAAGAAGGAAAAAGAAATTCCTAACTGGGTGCTTCTGTTTGTAGAAGATGTTCTTAACAAGGGAAAGAAAGTTGTTCATTGTCCAGTAGACAAGAAGACCTGCAGGAGAGTTGTATAGTATTACAAGGAAAATTGCAGCAAGCCCATAGATCTGAATCTTCTCCTTTAGAGGATGGCCCTTGGAATAGATAAATCCTGCAATACAGTTGAATGTAGTCATAAGGATTGGAAGAAGATTCAAAGTGAGTGGCCCAAGCTTCAAAAGTCCATCTGGAGAGCCTAGGTCATTGATGAATAGGAATGAATAACCTTTTAGGACAGGCAGGTTCGAAAGGAAGTTGTAGGCAGCAAAGAAGAACGGAATCTGGATGAGAATGCTGAAAGATGAACGAAGTGCATAGATAGGCCTATAGCCTTGCTGGCGATAGTAGGTCGAGAGGATCATGAAGCCTTCATCGCCCTTGAATACTTCCTTTATCATCTTCACTCTAGGTGCCATTTCCATGGTCTTCCTTCTTTCTATATCCTGCCAGTGCTCAGCAATTGCATATATTGGAAGAGTTACAAGAGTGATGAAGAAACTGAGACCAATTATTGTGTATCCCAAGTTTCCTGTGAACGTGAGGAAAGTGAACGCAAATTCAATTATCTCAGTAATTGGGAAAATAAATATGTTGTAAAGAATTTTTGAAATCATTTTATTTACTCTCCTTCATATGTTCTTCGAGATAATCGGCAATCTTGATTGCACTTTCTCCCTGGTTGGCCCAGCATTCTGTCCTTGCCTTGGCTCTTGCTTTTGAAAGCTCTTCGCTGTCAGCTGCATTTTTTATGATACTTTCGATATTTTTAAGATCTTCTTTTCTGAGTTCGATACCAAAGCTCTTCAATGATTCGAACTGCCAAAGCTGATATGGAATGTCATAGGCATCATAGATTCTGTTATCAAAACCTTGAGACAGGTAGATTACAGGTTTGTCAAAAACTAGAGTGTAGTCAAAGATGATACCAGAGAAATCTGAAATCATTATGTCTGCTGTACTGAGAGAGTTATAGTTGTCGGGTGAGGTATCAAAAACTATATTTTTGCTGTCTTTGTATCTTTGTTTGAGACTCTCAATTAGATCTGTTTCTACCCTTAGAGATTGAGGATGAGGTCGCAAAATGACATTGAAGTTTGATTCTTCAAGTGGGTCAAGTAGCTCAGTGCCAAACCTAGAAAGCAAAGAGGAAGGACCCCAGGAAGGGGATACAAGAACAGTGAATTGATGTTCTTTTCTCTCATCCTTTTCACTCTTTTCTTTCAATATATCGATGTATGGACATCCTACTGTAACTAACTCCTTTTCCTTTAATCCTCTGAGTTTTTCAAGATACCTTATATCTCTCTTCTGATACTCTCCCGATAGGAGTACTGCATCGAAGTAATCTAAGCCAAAGACACGGTAGGTTGCAGTATCACTTGGCATATGGACTAGGTGGATATATCTTTTTACACCTTTTGACCTCTTCATCTGATATACATCGAGGCCAGGTGTTGTCATTAGGACATTGTCTGCCTTTATGAGATTCAGTTTTGCAAAGGCCTTGTTTCCTTCTCCGATGAATTCAGATTTGAACCCATCAGCTTTTTTCTCAAGAAGTGGATCCTTGTCATAAGAAGTCAAATATGTAAAAGGGACTTTCCTTTTGATGAGCTCATTGACTACGGGAGTAAAGAGATTCATATATTGCTTGCCTTCGTTGTAGATGACAAGCTTTTCATTTGCCATGGAAACTGAACCTTTTCCGAGCAGTATCCCTTTTGATTTGATCCAAATTGTCCTAAACGAAAAATAAAGTGTTGCAACAACACCAATTACTACGGAAAACAGCATTGATCCTGTGCCTGGATCGATATATAGAGCAATCACAGTTTAAACCTTTGATTTTAAAGAAACTAAAACCAATTTGAATAATAATGGAAAAGGTTTGATAAGTCTATTGATGGCATCACTTGATTTGACTTAAATGCTAATTGCCAGTATCTATTTTTATTGTAGAATGATTTTAGGGTATATAGATGAGTAAATGGCCACCAAGAATTCTTACTAGAGAGGAAACAATAGAGCATATCGAAAGAACAGGATGCTCCTTCAGTCGCTTTGGAGATGGAGAACTCTCGATGATGCTTATGATGCCTGTGTCTGGATTTCAGCGAATCAGCTTCAAGCTGAGACGTGAACTTATCAATGTTGCGAGAGCAAAGGATGATGGTTTTCTTGTCTGCATTCCAGGTCCAATCATTGATGACTCCTACTATACAGACCTTGCAAGGAAGTGGTGGCAGAACAATATAAAGAAATGGGGATGGGCGTGGAAGCACTACTTTGCCGATGGCAAGGTATATGGAGATACAGAGATAACTCGTCCCTGGATCGATGTTCAAAAAGAAGATATTGCAGAGCTTTCGTTTACCAGAATCAAGGCACTATGGAATGATAGAGATGTTGTGATGGTAGAGGGTGAAAGATCGAGAGTTGGGGTAGGAAATGACCTCCTTGATAATGCTCAATCTGTTAGAAGGATTATATGCCCATCAAAGAGTGCCTACAGCTACATAGATGAGATAGAAAAGGAATGCAGAAAACTACCTAAGGATACTCTGTTCCTTTCTGCTCTCGGAATGAGTGCAACCTGTCTGTCATATCGCCTCTTCAAGGCGGGGTATCAATCATATGATATTGGGCACATGGATGTAGAACTTGAATGGTATAGAATGAGAGCAACCAAGAAGGTTCCGATCAAAGGTAAATTTGTCTGCGAAGCAGGTGGCAACCGCTCTTTTAAAGAGATGGAGATCGACAGAAAGTATACAGATGAGATAATTGCAAGGGTTGGTGTATGAAGAAGCGTGAATTCCCTTTCTCTATCTACTTCTACCGCTTCGCTGCAAAGTATTCCTATGCTTTGCTTCTTCATAAAAGACTACATCTGAAGAAGTACAGCAATATCCTCTCTTTCATGGAAAAGGATTGCTCTTCTATCCTTGATAAGTACAGAAATATGGATGTAACTCTTTCTGCTCCCATTCCAAAACAGCTGTGGGTCCTCTGGTGGCAGGGAAAGGATAATCTTCCACCAATTGTGAAAGAGTGCGTCAAGAGAATGGCTTCACTTGAGAATTACAATCTTACCATTCTCGATAAAGAGAATATCTCATCCTATATAGATCTTTCAGATGTACTTCCTCTGCTTGAATCTGGTGAACTTAAAATCCAGTTCATGTCAGATATAATTCGCATGAGAATTTTAAGAAAGCATGGTGGTTTCTGGATCGATTCAACAATGCTTATCATGGATGAGAGTTTCCTTGATAGCATTGTTGAAAAGTATAGCTTCTATTCAATAAGACTTAAGGATTTCGAAGAGTGGTGGAATGTTTCAGCTGCGCGCTGGAGCGCCTACTTCTGGGCAACGAGCAAAGATAATCCATTCTTTAGCTATATGGATGATGCTTTTACTTACTTTGCATTGAAACACAAAACCATCATCGATTACTTCCAGATAGATTTCACTGTCCGTCTTGGTTATGAGAATATTGCTTGGATCAGAAAACTTATCGACAGTTTCCCATATTACGAAAATGATATGTTCTATCTTGATAAGGTGTCTTCCAAGGTGCTCACTGAAAAGAAAAGAGCACTGATCGACAGTGCTCCTATGTATAAACTCAATTGGCGAAGAAAACTTAAAACGCTTGAAGGCAAGACAACTTGTTATGAGTATGCCATCAGGCGCCTTGGTCTATTTGATTGAAACTCCAATAAAAGGAATCAATCCAAATCTGTTGTAATCTTCAATCCATCCATTTGATAGTTCGCTGTTTACCCAGCCAACCATATAGCGTGCAAAGTCATACTCGACTCTAGCACCTGCGAGCATGCTTATTCTGTCTGTCAGGTTAATTATTGCAGCCCCTTCAATATCGAAACCAACGTTGAAGGAGAAGGTTGGGAAGCCGTAGTTCCAGGTATCAACAGATACAGTTGGGTCTATAGAAAGGTAGAAGTTTCTCATGCGGAATGTTGGACCAGCAGCAAGCTCCATTCCAAGAGGAAGTGTGTGAATCTTGAGGTCACAGCTTTCGACTGAATAGTCGTTGTTCTTTGTGTCAAAGATTTCGTGGTAACCACCAATTGGAGCATAGACTGTTGCTCTTGCATTCCAGCCATGATTCTTTTCATCCTTGATGTGGTAATGGGAAAATGAAGCTCCAACGAGGTTTACTTCTTCTTCTGTTCTGTACTTCTTGCCATCTCCGAAATACCAGTCCTCAAGAAAATATTCATACTGAACGGATAATGTATTGAAGGAAGCAAACAGTGAAGTTACTGATATCAATATAAGTAAAATAGCTATAGTTCTTTTCATCTTGTCTCTCCTCCATTAAAGATTATAGATCAGGGAATCTAGTGTTTCAGCTCTATCGTCAAGGTACTCTTTCAATGAGTATGCATGTCCTTCGATAGTCTGGAACTGACCGCCAAGGGCACTGATCCTGTTGTCATAGATCTTTCCGTTTGCATTCCAGCTTCTTCTGATTTCTTCTGCCTTGTTATCAATGTAGGTAGCAACATCAACAACGAAATCTCTTCCAGTGGAATCAGTATAATCACCTGTATTGGCCTTGTAGCCATCTGCTTCGTATCTATACTTGATAGTTCCAAAATTTCTGAGCTGGAACCAGTAATTTTTCAAGATATCAATAAACCCATCATATTCCATGAAAGTTTCATAGTACCAATCATCTGTGAGGAAAAGATCGTGGTATGGTTCAAGGAAGGTCCACATATCGAAGTCCCAACCTGGACCACAGTAGAGTTTAGTGTCTCCATTCTTGTTCAGCTGATAGAAGTATACCGAGAAAGGTAATTCAGGGTCAGATGTACCAACAATGTTTACAAGGATCCAGAATTTTGCAAATGAGTCGATATCAAAAGCTTCTTTTATAGCATCCCAGCTGCCACTATTGAGTACTCCTTCTTTTTCTTCAAGTGCACTCTTGAATCTTGCAACCTCTGGTGCATACTCGGCGTCAGAAAGCTTTACATCTTTATCATAGTCATCTTTGTAGTCATCAGCTTCAGGCCATTTTGGCATTACAGGTAAGTTGTATTCTGCTGTCCTAAACTTTGGATCTTCATCATAGTGGTCATCAATACTAAGGAAGAACCCGGATTCACCAACCTTTTTATTGAATTCAAGGAACTTGGTGATGTTCTTGGTTGCATCTGTCATCAAGTATGTGCCCTTGTAGTCATTATTGAGATAAAGGTCTACAAATTCATGGTTTACAGTCCACTGGAAATTGAGAGGTGGAGCACCAGCTCCCAGATTATTTCCCATCATTGCAAAGCTGATATCATTTCTCATCATTGAAGCTTCGAGAGCGTTTGCAAGAAGGGTAACTCGCTTTATTTCTCCATTTGTGCTGTTGTCTACATAATTTGTATAGGTAAGGTCGGAGAAGAAATTAACAGCTTCTCTCTTTTTTGGAAATTTCAAGTTATATGGTCTCTTTGTTCCTGTATTGGTTGTGTTTCCCCTAAGACGGAAATCAAACCCTGATAAAAGCTCTTCCTTGTTGTCTTTGTCGAATCCATTTGTCTTAGAACCATATTCATAGAATCCTGCAGAAGCGTCGATATACTCTGTCTTTGTCAGCAGAGCTTCGTCTGTTTCAATAACAACACGAGCAAGTCCTGTGTCAGGACTGTCCTCTAGGGAATAGGAGTCGTATTTACATCCTACAAATAGAATTATTGTAAATACAATGCATAAGGGTAGTAGTTTTCTCACGTCGCTTTTCCTCAAAATATATATTTGCGACACAACAATAATATATATTTTATTTTTGATAAAGCTTAGACAGCCCCATAAATTGAACCTCCGATGAATTCTCTTAGCACACTGTCTAAAGGGATGCGGTCTTCGTTAACTATATAAATGAGCTCTAGGAATTTTAGAAGTCTTCTTGCATTTGTATATGCTTCACCAGATTGTGGCTTGATGCTTCTGAGAAGTGGAATTGCATATGGAGCCAAAGCAGCAAGTTCATAAACGAGAGAAGAGGAAAGCATTGCATCAGCATTGTTCTGATATGGGAAGATGTTATTCTTCTCTCCTCTCTCGACACTTGGCCAGATCTGAAGTGTGCTCTCTGCCGAGAAACCTCTCGTGCGAGCATCTCTTACACATCGCCTTATTATCCTTGTATCTGTTGTACTTATTCTGTTGTGGTCATCGATTGTGAGACCTGTGAGAGCAGAAACATATACCTTGTAGATACTATCTGGCGCAAAAGACTCATAAAGGGCAGGGTTGAGACCATGGATTCCTTCGATTACAAGGATCGAATTCTCAGTGAGGATAGTTTCCTTTTCTGCATCTTTCCTTGTGTGAGTCTTGAATGTGTAGAGAGGAAGGTGGATACCCTTTCCCGCAAAAAGGTCAGATAGCTGTTTCTTGAAGTAGGCAACATCGATTGCTTCGAGAGCCTCATAGTCAGGCTTTCCTTCTTCATCAAGAGGGGTGCTATTCTCACCTGGGAGATAATAATCATCAAGACTGATCTTTATTGGCTTGTAGCCAAAAAGTTCAAGCCTAGATGAAAGTTTCAAAGATGTTGTTGTCTTGCCAGATGAAGAAGGGCCAGCAAGGAAGATTGCCTTTACACTTCCTCTCATCTTTATATCTCTTGCAACTAGGTCGATATCACTATTTCTTATTGTTTCTGATAACTCGATTATATGGTTGATCGAGCCATCGGCAATTGCTTTGTTGAGTTCACCAATGGATGTGACTTTCATCACCTTACAATTCTTTCTTTCACGATTGAGTACATCGAATAGCTTTTCATTGTTCTCGAACCCTTTTATCTTGTCAAAGTCTGGAGCAAGAGGGTGTCGTAAAAGGAGAGTGTTCTTATAAGCCTTGAGCTCCCAGAGCTTCAAAAGTCCTGTAGAAGGAAGTACTGGTTCATATAGGATATCCTGATAGCCATCAAGAATGCAGACGTTGATCTTGGCATCATTTCTTGTCTCAAGAAGTGAATTGGTCCTAGGAAATGCTTTCTGGTCGAAGATTTCCAGAGCCTTCGTGTAAGGAATTGCAGTATATGTAATTTCAAGATTGTCTTTGACTGCCTTTTCCATGACAGTGCTTAATTTCGATGCAACATCTTCGCTTACTTCACCATTTTCAAAATGAAAGCAATGCCCATCACCTAGAGCGTAATCTATGACAAAGTGAAGCTCTGGGTAAGTCTTTGCTGCTGCATAGGAAAGCAGAAGAGCAAGAGTGTGCCTATATACTCTCTTTCCAAGTGGAGAAAAGAGTCTGATAGGTTTGACTTCTGCATCGTATAGTATTGCAAAGCCCAAGTTTTTAAGTTCTCCATTTACAAGAGCTGCAACATATGGATTGGCTTCGTAGTTTGTGGAAATCCCATCTTTGAATATTTCATGAATAGTTACACCCCTTTCAAAGGAGTACTTTTTGTTGTCTACCGTAATTGTGATCATATTCTGCATTCTCTGATTATAAAGCCAAACTTTGCCGCTGTCGTTAAGAATTGACGTCAACTTTTCAATGGTTATATTATTTCTATTTGATGGATAGAAGAATTCTAGAAGTAGATATTGCTCAATCGAGAGTAGAAGAAAGGAGTGTTTCTGTTTCTTCTCTCTATACACTTGAAAATAGTGTCATTGAAAATCTATCGGGGCGCATTGTGTTTACCTTCTCAGGTAGCATCCTGAGAGCAAGTTATTTGAATCCTAGAAACGGCAACAGGATAACAGAGACAACTTCTTGTGAGTTTGCAAGGGTTATAAGTCAAAAAGGTATCTCTGCTGTAATTATTTCTGGTAAGGCATCAAGGCTTTCATTTCTAGACATTTCAGAGAGTGGAATCGAGATCCATCTGTGTGAGAAACTTAAGTTTTCTTCTCCTCACACCTTCAAGAAGCTGCTTGGAGAGAACCCTTCAGATTGTTTTATCTCTATTGGAAAGGCTGGCGAGATGAAGGCACCTCTTTCATCTCTTGTGTTTGATACATCATTTATATTTGGCCATGGGGGAATTGGCGCTGTTTTTGGCGAGATGAACCTGAAGGGTATCATCCTCCGAAATAGAGGAGAGGTTAAGAACAAAGAAAGAGAAGGCAAGAGGAAGTCAAAACTTAGAAGTCGTATTGACAAGGAAGGATGGCTTACTCTTGTCAATGAAGCATTTATGAATGGGTGGGCGCCTGTAAAGAATTTTTCAGGAAGAAAAGATCCTCGTCTTCTACACCTTTCCAGTGCTAACTTTGAAAGGGTGATGGATAGAGAGGAAGATGCTCCAATAGATCTGTTTTCTGCCTTTGCTCTTGGCTCAAATCTTGGTTTCTTCGATCCTGTAAAGGTTCAGTTCCTCTTTGAGGGCTGTCTTGCACTTGGTCTTGATCCTATAAGTGTTGGATATGTCCTTGCCAATGTGAAATATCAAGAGAAGCTAGAGTATCCTTTCCCAGATCTCTACAACGCTGATGTTGATGACATCTTATCACTTCTAGATGAAATGGCAGAGATGAAAGGATTTGGAGAACTTTTCAATTCACTTGCTATCAAGTTACTTGAAGACAAATCCTTTTTCCCTCTCTGTGATTTGCGTGGAAGCTTGATGATGGCTCTCTCTTATGCTCTTGGTGACTTATATCCTTTCTATGCAGACCTGGCCCTAGGTCTTTCTAGGAAATTCTCTAACAAGAATATTGGCTTAATATATGCATACCTGAGGTTATATTACCTATATCAAATCGATAATGGTGTTTCTCCAGATCTTGCACTTGTCTCTGTTTCTGAAATCCTTTTCAAGTTTGTCCCTGATAACGCATTCTTGCTCAGAGCTTCACTTTCATCTCTCGTACTTGGGAAAATGAAGGACAAGGCTCTAGTTGAATGTGCTCTTGAGAAACTTTCTGAAGAGGAACTTGAGAGCCTTCCTAAATTCTTTACTACGACAATTGGTGAAAATGATTACACCGATGAGATCAAAGAGAAGGAACTCGGTGTAGCATATCTTCTGGAAATAGATATAATTAGAAGTAGATATGCAAAGAAAAAGAAATAGAGTAGTACTGCTCTCAATTTTGGCGCTCCTTGTCAGCTTTGGATTATGGGCTGATGATAATGGTTATTTTTCGGCAAGAGGTAATTATACATTCCTATCTTCAACAATCGATGGCGCAGACAGTGCTATTTCCTTTTCAGGCTCATACCTTGGAAAGAATTATTCTTTAGGTTTTTCCTTCTATTCAAGTGGAGATGATAGAGCTATATCGGTAAAGGATCGATTCATCGTTCCCAAAAAGGAAAGCACGAGAACAGTCTTCAAGGATGGATTTCTGAGGGAAGAAAGGTGTGGCCTCTTCCATACCTCTTTGAAGCTCTTGCAATATGGACAAGGCAATATTGCAAAGCATACAGAGGCTGAATTCATGGTAGGCATTCGCTTGGAAAAGGATAGATTTGAAAATGTATCCTTTATCTTCGATGCCTCTGTTGGTATCTACTCCTTTGAGACCAGGATGAGAAACTTCAAGACAGGAAAACTTTTGAATATCAACCTAGCTTATGATTTAACTCTTGGTGTGAATGTAAGAAACAGGTTGTTCATGAATGTTTCTGCTACCTCTGAAACAGATTTCTATATCCCTTACAACACATCATGGGCATTCAGAAGTGAGCTCTTGTATCGCATAAATGACTCGTGGAGTCTCGGCTATGAGGATAACATGGCCTTCAATGATCTTTATTTCAATGCAGTTTATGTAACAAGACATGAAAGATCTATCTTCTTTGTGTGGAGGTGTAAGGTATGAAAAAAGCAATATTGTCACTTGTTCTGATCCTTCCTCTTCTGCTTTCATCCTGTGAGTGTCCTGTTTCTGATGTGATAGACAGATATGCTTCAACTTCTTTCTCAGATCCATTTGATGATGTAAAAGAGAACACATTCCTTACTGATAAATTCTCGTGGAATGTTAATGGAGGTAACGATTTCTCGTTTGTAATTATTACAGATGAGCACTTTGGCGCCAAAGGAACCTGGGGAACTTCTGCCTTTGTTTCCTGGCTTGATGGAATCAAATCGGATATTACATTTGTTGCATCTTTGGGAGACCAGACAGATTACTCAAGAAAGAGCGAATTGCAAAGCTATATCGATTTGATCGTTACTCCAGTTGAGGCAATGTCTATCCCTGTTGTTTCCATTATGGGTAACCATGACTCTGTAAATGGAGGACTTGATGACTACAAGAGCATGCTTGGGTATGAGCATTCATTCTTCAGATTCTCCTGTAATGACATAGAGTTCTATGTTCTGGATTCCTCACTCAGAACCTTGGGACGCAAGCAGCTTGAGTACTTCAAGGCAGCTATGAATGTTCCTAAAACAAAGAAACGAGTCATCCTTTCCCATGTACCAATATATGGCACATTGAGTGAAGCTTGGGGCACATTATACGACTCCCTTGAGAGAGCAAGAATCATCAACGCCTACCATGATGGAAAGGTTTCTCTATCTCTCTCTGGCCATGTGCATAGAGGAATAGACCCATTTGAGATGTTTGAAGGCTGCAATGAGTACGTACTGAAATCTTTCATCGGTGAAAATGGCGGTTCAGATTATCCTCGATGGTACAGAGTCGATTACGATGTATCAGAAAGCAAGCTCACATTTACTTGCTATTATTACAAGAATGGTGTTGTATCGAGTGATGAAAGCCGAACACTTAGTCTTTGATAGAGAGACTGTCTATCAGCTTCCCATCAGGATAGCTTAAGAGTTTGATTACATCTCTTTCGATAATTGCATATGTTGGCCCCGCTTGACTTCGCGGCCTTGTTGCAGAGCCTGGGTTTAACCTGATTATCCCATTTTTGTCCCTATAAAGGTGAGGAACATGTGTGTGTCCTGTTATCACAATATCGCTATGTCTTAAGAATGATGACATCTCCTCAGGTTCACTCATCAAGTGTCCATGAGCGAACACAATTCTGATTCCATCCGATCTGATCACTTCATTTACGATAGGGGGATAGGGCAAGCCAAAATCCTCAAAGTCCCAACGGCTATCACAATTTCCTCTGGCAAGATATACAGGAAAAGGTGCATTTTCTATCTCTAGAGCCATTCTCATGTCTCTTGGACATAGATCTCCTGCAATTATCATACCATCAGCATTGGCTTTTTTTGCCACACTGATCAGTTCAACTGTTGTTTCTCTACTTCCATGTATGTCAGAAGTAACAAAAAAAGTATATTTGTTCACACTGTTGCCTTGAATTCTACGCTATAATCCTTTTATATGTATTATAATATTAATTGAGGATTAACGGCTATGGAAGAACAGTATGTCGAAATGAGGGATGGTCATAGACTTTTTGTTCGTATTTGGCGACCAAAAGGCGAAGTAAAAGCGACTCTCCACATAAACCATGGAATGGCCGAACATTCATATCGCTACAATCGTTTCGCGACACGGCTTACAAATTTTGGCTATGCTGTCTTCATGCAGGATCATAGAGGTCATGGCCTTACCAAAGAGGAAGATGAGAGAGGTTGGTTTGCTGAATCTGATGGCTGGAATACTGTATGCGAGGACTCCTTTGCTGTTGATTTCATGATCGAAAGAGAATATCCAGGATATCCACACTTCCTGATGGGACACTCAATGGGTTCATTTATTGCACGAAATGTGCTTGCAAAGCACCCAGAAGCGTTTGTTGGTGCCATCATCATGGGAACAGGAACCTCTCTTAAGCTTGCTGGAAAAATTGGCAGATATATTGCACTCAGAGATGTAAAGAAGTATGGCTCAAGAATGCCTAACCAGAGGATGAACAAACTGAGCTTCGGTCGATATAACTCTAGGATACGTAATCCAAGGACAGAGTTTGATTGGCTTTCCCACGATGGAAAGGAAGTAGATAAGTATATTGAAGATCCTCTGTGTGGATTTGTCTGTTCATCACAGTTCTATGCTGATTTGATCGAGGGTATCGAGAAGGCAAACGACAGATTCAGGATGAAGAAAATCATCAAGGATATGCCAATGCTTTTGATAAGCGGACTGGAAGACCCTGTCGGCGGCTATGGCTCTGGTGTAAAGAAAGTATATAATCTTTACAAGCGCATAGGTATGACAGAAGTTACATTGAAGCTTATTCCAAATGCTCGTCATGAGATTCTTAACGAAGTTAATAGGGATGAGGTAGAAAAGTCCATTATAGATTGGATGGGGAACATTGTTTCTGATTACCATGAATGAGAGAATAAGGAAAGGTAGAGAGTTTTTTTCAGAAAAGTTTGAGGATTTTCTTAGTGTCGCTTGGCGATCACTGCAAAGTGTAGCGAGTAACGATATTTCTATTCTTGCATCTGGTCTTGTATATTCTTCGCTCGTTGCTCTTGTTCCGAGCCTCACTATCCTTTTTACATTCTTGACCTTCTTTGGTGTTATGAACTCTTTTTCTGAGTTCTTCTTTCGTTTCCTGATAGATATTCTGGGAAATGATGTTGGACAGAGCGTTTTTGAGTTGCTTACTCAATATACGAAATCTGCAATGGGGCTTGGAATCTTCGGCCTTATCTCATTTATTATTTCGGCTATTCTGCTCATCGGAAAGATATACAAGGTCATAAACACTATATTCTTTTGTAAGAGTGAGAGTGGATCTGTGAAGCAATATGGATCGTTTTTCCTCTTTTTGCTTCTGACCGCCTTCTTGATCGTAGTCTCTCTCACTATTGTAAACTCCACAGAGCAAATGCTTGCACAAGTCTCTGGTGTGTTTCTTGATATCTCTTTTCCAACAATGTTGCTTGAAAGATATGGCATGTATCTTATGGTACTTGTTGCTCTCTGCTGCCTTTTCTATTACGTTCCAGCTGTAAAGATAAGGTTCAAGTCAGCCTTGCTTGGCTCTGTTGTTGGAACAATTGGTCTTTATGTTACCACATACCTTTTCAAGAAGATTGTAGTAGGCTTTGTTTCATATTCGATCATCTACGGCTCCTTTGCTGTAATCTTCTTTGTTTTCATCTATCTGTATGCATCCTGGTATGTAATACTCTTCTCAGCAGAGATAACCTATGTGCATCAATTCAGACCTGATATAAGCCAGATACATGGGCTCTCTGCTAGCCCTGAGCAGCAGGTTGCTTCCTGTATCGACCTTCTTCTCTTGATCGCAGATAGTTTCAATGAAGGTAGAGGACCAATGAATCAGAAGCAGATCATCAAGAGTCTGCCTCTATCACCAAAGGAACTCTACACATATCTTGGTCTTTTCATAAAGAAGGGCTTTGTCATTGAGACAAGCAAGAGTGGAAGGAACCGAACAAGCTATATGATTGCAAGGCCTCTTTCAAGTATACTCGTAAGGGATGTTATCGAACTTGCCTTCAAACATGAGTATGAAGGTAGGGGAGCAATTGGTGAAAGGCTCTGCAATGGGTTCTTGATCAATGCAACTGAAAGATATGAGGATATGACACTCGAAGAATTGATGGAGACAAGAAAGAATGCTGATTGATATAACCAAGGCAAGAGATATAACGCGTGAGGAGCAATCCTTTGCACCTCGAATTGAAGAAAATGTAGCAAAGCGTTTCAAGGCAGGAGATGTCGATATTCTCTTTGAAAAGGGACCAAGGAGCCTTTCAGGTCAGGACCTGACCTATATCGAATATGCTCTTATAGGCATCTACAAGGGAAAATATAGATATGCAGTGACTGTAGAGAAGCTGGATCTGAGAAGCCTCGCAGCCTCTTCTGGTGTATCTGTCAAGGAAATACAGAACGATTATGGAACCAAAAGCTTCTTCGTAGACGCCAAGGTTTATCAATATGGGGAAGGGGAAAGAGAAGAATTTGGCCCATTGCAGGAAGAAGAGAAGGATGAGTACATCCTTCCCTTCCTGATGGATATTCTGCTTGATAGCATCGATTCTGCTGACGACCCTATCGAGGTCTGATCACTTCTTCTTGTTTTCGATAGCGTATCTATAAACGTCCAGGACCTTTTCAGCAAAGAGCTCGCTTGAGAATTTCTGGAAGGCTTTGGTGGAGGCATATTTGCCCATTTCCTTTGCCTTGTTTCTATCAGAAATTATTATATCGAGATACTTTCTGAATTCTTCTTCTGTTTCAAAGGTCCAGCCATTCTTTCCCTGTTCTACGACACCATCAAGACAAGGGTCTTTCTTGCAGAGAATCGGGATACCAGCAGAGAGAGCCTCGATATATGTCAATCCTTGAGTCTCACTCTGGCTTGCGGAAACAAACAAATCTCCAAGTCTGTAGTATTTGGCAACCTCTTCCTGTGCAACCATACCAGTGAATATGGCCTTGTCCTTGATAGCAGAGGCAGCAACCTGCTCCTTTATCTCATTCAAGTCTGGACCATCTCCAACTCCGATGAATTGGAAATCATAATCCTTGTATCTAGATAGGTAGTCTATAACAAGGCCAATATTCTTTTCTTTTCCCATTCTTCCAATGAAGATTATGGAGAAGATGTCCTTCTTTATCCCATGGCGAGCTCTGATCTCATCAAGCTCTTCCTCTGTTGGAGGGGTCTTGTATCTATCAAGATCGAGACCTGTAGGAATGACATCTATTCTCTTTTTTACTCGGTAGCTTTCAAGTAGCTTCTTCGTCTTCTCTGTTGGAGCAATTACAGCCTCCATCCTGTTTGTTACAAACTTTACGGCCTGTTTAACGATAGGGTGCCCAAGCAACTTTGGAATGTGAACATAGTGAACATAATCCTCGTAATCTGTATGGTATGTGAGTACCATTGGCGTGTTTATGCGCTTTGCAATCTTTCTAGCATATAGGAATGTCGAGAACTCTGTGTTGACATGTATTACATCTGGTCCCCATGAAAGGATTGGTTCCAGCGTTGCCTTCTGTGGATGGACCTTTGCTCTGACATCTGGATATACATAACCTGCGTTATGAGAACCCAGGTAAATCACATCTTCGCTTATTTTTGTGCTATGAGATTCCGAAAGTGTGACAACCTTAACCTCATGGCCTTTTGCTTCTAACGCCTTCTTGAGGTTCATTACTGAGGTAGTGACACCATTCACTGCGGGAAAATATCTATCACATGTAAGTAGTATTTTCATCTTTTTCTATTATTGCCGACATTCGAAACTACTTCAAGTTCTCTTGAAAGAAAGAGAGTGAAAGTTTACCATTGCAAACCATTATGGAATCAAACGAAAAAAAGATTCAGTTTTGGGGCCTCAATATTGCCTCTTTTCTTGCTCAGCTAGGCTTCAGCACAGTCAATCTTGCTCTTGTCTATTACCTACGATATACGTTGGGAGTGTCTGCAACATTGATTGGAATTGCAGCAGGAACCTATACAGTGACCTATTTGCTCGGATGCATATTCTTTTCTCCTGTAGTAAGACGCTTCAGGCCAAGACATACTATAGAAGCTGCGATGATTGGGATTTCACTTTGTTTTCTTATGATAGTGAATACTACAAACATCCCTCTCATCTTCTTCCTGCTTGGCATCTATGGCTTCCTGCTCTGTTTTCAATGGCCACAGATGGAGACGTGGATAAGCAGAGACACTGAAGGGAAGGAGCTTTCCTTCAAGCTCTCTTCTTTCAACTTCTCCTGGTGCTTCGGTATTTCGATTTCTGCACTCACAGGTTCATATCTTGTCACAATCGATTCAAGATATGGTTTCTATTTCAGTGTATTCGTTCTAATAATTGTCTATTTGATAATCTTTCTGATCAGTGCATTGTTTCCAACAATAAGGAGTGTTGATGCAGAAAGTCGCCATGTAAAGGAACTTGTCAGGGAAGAAAGTGTAGATAGAAGCACTGTCTTGCGCTATGACTCCTGGTGCGCAATCTTCTTGGTATACACAGCGCTTTCTGTAATTCTCAATATCTTTCCTCTCTATGCAAAGGAAGGCATGAAAATTGCAGAAAGTACATCAGGACTATTACTTCTGTTCAGAGGTCTTGCTACCTGTTTTTCTTTCATATTCTTTGGAGCAACAACCTTCTGGACTTTCAAGGCATGGCTTATATATCTATGTGAAGCAATCTTTGCCCTCCTGTGCCTTATCTTTGCCTTCTCAAGTTCTGTTTTTGCTCTTGGAATCTTCTTTGTGCTCTTTGGTGTACTGTTTTCAATCTGCTATAACTTCTCGATCTTCCATTCTGCTGTTGGTGCTATCAACAAGGGAAAGAGAATGGTCATACATGAGTGCATGATATCTATAGGGCAGATAATCGGTTCCTCAGTTGGTGGAACAATCTATCAGCATATGGGTTGGAATCGTGTCCTATTGGCACTTGGTTGCATTGGATTAGTTTTTCTCTCTATTCAGCTTTGTTTCTATTTCCTTGGAAGAAGAAAAAGCTTCACACGATAGAGAATCATTCTAGTTAATATATCGGTATACCATTCCTTTTTTGTGGTTATGGTATACCTTAGTTTTAGAAAAAGTATACTATAAAGTATACTATAAAAACTTCATAAATAAGGATGAGTCATAATTAAGGAAATAGAGGCAGACACCTTTTTCTGTATCGTATATGAAAAAAGGAGTCCTTTGATATACATCAAAAAACTCCTATCGATATGTGTTTAATCTTTATCCTTAATACAGTTGAGCAACAGTAAAGATGAAATGCTCATCAGCATTGAATTATATCAGAATTCTTTGCTCTCCGGATGCTGAAGTTTGAACATTGTCTTCTGTTTCTCAATCTCCGCTCTCAACTGCTCCTTTGAGGGAAGATATGTAGGATACTTTGACATGAACAGATTGTTGTTGTCATGAAGAACGGAGTATCTTGCAATATCCTCACTGGTCTTGGAACAGAGAAGGATTCCAATAGTGGGATTATCTCCATCTTTCCTCTTGAGTTCATCATACATTCGAACATACATATCCATCTGCCCAACGTCCTGATGAGTGACTGTTCCCATCTTGAGATCGATGAGCACATAGCATTTCAGTTCAATATTGTAAAAAACAAGATCAATGAAGTAATCCTGAGTATCGGTGACAATGTGCTGCTGTCTTGAGACGAAGGCAAAGCCACGGCCCATTTCCATCAGAAAATCTCTGATGTGTGACAGAATCGCGTTCTCCAGGTCGTTTTCCGAGAAAGAGTCTTCAGTCCTGAATTCAAGGAACTCAGCGACAATTGGATTCTTCAGGAGCTCAAACTTGGTTTTCTGGTACTCACTGGTCTTATTCCGCATCTCTGCAATCACTTTCTCTTTCTGGGGAGACTGCAGAAGCCTGTAGTAGTATTGAGTACTTATGTTCCTATCCAGTGTTCTTGTACTCCATCCGTTCTGGAATGCTTCGTTCATATACCAAAGTCTGGCATCCTCATCATCAACGCTTATTAGAGTGCGAAAGTGAGTCCAGTTTAGATTTGGAACGCATGCGTGCCAAATCTCTAAATTTGGGAAACACAAATAGAATTGCCGGAAATTACGTAGATTCCTTCCTGTATATCCCTTTCCAAACTCTGTAGTGAGCTTTTCAGATAACGCCGCAATGATTTGTTTTCCATACTCCGCCCTAGCAAAACCATGTTGTTCTTCCTCGACTATTCGCTTACCGATGTTCCAGTATGTCTCGATCATTGCGGAGTTGACTGCATCGTAGGCTACAGACTGACCAGTTCTGATTATTTTCGAATATCATCAACCAGAATCGCTTCGGATTCTATGACTGCATTTGAATAAAAGGATTTCTTCATAATCAGATATTACCTCAAGTTGAAGGACCTGTAGCAACAAAAATGTCTGTTTTCCCTAGGTCATTGCAAAAAGTCCTACCATGGTCCGCAGTGCATTTCTGCCTTATGCGTGGTAGGCTCTGTCAAGCTTAATGTAATTGGCTATCCGAAAAAGTCAAGGATAACCGACATTCTATTTACGTATGGTTATTGTTTCAGACCTCTCTCCCGTCACGGAAAGTGAACACTATACGTTTCTCCGGGTAGACCATGGCATAGTCTATCAGGACGCTGACCATCATCGGGTCGAATTCCGTAATCAGATCAGGCTGACCAGATAGGGCCTTGAAGTATTCCCTTAGCATACCCTGTCTTCGCTTTCTCTCGTTGATCTCGGCTTCAAGCTCACTGTGGCGATTCTGCAATGATTCATATCTTTCAGCAAGACTATCAAAATCCGAGGATCCCTCTCCCGAGGAGGAAAGCACCGGCTTGTTCAGACTTTTTTGCATAAGACCAATAACTACTTCAATTTCCTGATTCACTGACGACAACTCCTTTTCACAATTTGAAGTGCTGAATTCGACCATTGTTGCCTTTTCTATGGCCTCCATGACAACGGCCCTCGTGGCTGTCATAAGACTGTTCTGAGCTTTGATGAATGCCGTCTTGATCTCATCCTCCGTGAGATGTGGTGTCTTGCATCCGCTACCCTTGAGGTACTTCCCGTTACATTGCCAGACAATGTGGCGGTACTGGTCATTGGAATGCCAGACCTTGCTTCCGAACTGTAAGCGTCAAATAAAACAATATTTTCCATCGTAAAGCTCGTGAGCTAATCTTTTCCCAAGGAGAAATGCGATGGAAACAGTAGTCAATCGTTATACCGAAGAAGAGAATAGAAATCATGTCGAGAAAATCAAGAGTCTTGGGGGTAAACCAAGCCGAATATCGAAAGATGACAGGAAAAGCCAGGACCACTCTCAGTAGCTGGATGAAGAAGTATGGTGAAAATAGAGAAGGATCATCCAGGATCGATGCAGGGAAAGAAGGCTTCGTCAGGATAGGCAGCAGGCCACAGGGCATATCGAATGGCGATATGGTGATGGTGTATATGCTAATATCAATATCAACATAATTATGAAGTAGATATGATTGAAGGTGATGCCGGAAGATGTGAGACAATGGTCGCACAGTTTCTTACACTCGATTACTACGGCAGGGGTGCGGTTGAGGATCTTATCAAGAGTGAACTTATAAGGTGTAAGGCACAGGGGACAACAATGAATCCGAACGATTACCAGATTGTTGTTCCCTAACTGCTGGGAATTCGGCATTCAGGCCCCAAAGACACTGAAAGCAGCCACTCAGGACTGCTTTCAGGGTTTAACTTTGTATTAAAGTCATTGTTCAAGGTTGGGCCCACCTGGATTTGAACCAGGGACCAACGGGTTATGAGTCCGCAGCTCTAACCTCTGAGCTATGAGCCCGTGCAACAGTGATATTATCACAGCATTTTTTTTATCGCAAGCTATGTAATAGGTTTAATTTACACTCAAATCCTGTAGAGTGACATCTTTTGTTATTTTGTTTATATTACTCACACGAACGAGAAAAGATAGTTATTGGTCACATGGACAAAATTAATGCTCCATGAAGTGGTTTCTTGATTCATTTATTTTGATGAGGATATGCGTAATAGCGCTAATATGAAAAAACTACTTATTGCAACTTTACTTATTGTATCTATATTACAAGCTGCCTCTTCTGCTCCTTTGCATTTCGTCTTTGGAGACATGTCCCGTCATCCTGAAGTCATGAAAGGATTTTTCCCAACATATCTGCTTGCAGGTGCCGGTTATGATTTAAAGCCACTGCTTGAAGGAAACAGAACTGAACTTCAGTTTCTTTTTGGTGCAGGGTATCAGGAAAGAAAGCTTTGGCAGGACCCAGTAAGTGGTGAAATCATTTATGATAACCCAATCATCTACGATACATTGAGAAGTGACCTAGTTGTTCGCCTCAAGCAGGGACTTGGCGACTCCAAAGTAAGAAATAAGGACCTTCTCACATTTACATTGTCAGGTGAAATAAAGGCTGAATCTAATATCGATTCGATGGTGAAAGGAAAGTATCGAGACAACTATAATTCCCATAAGGTCCTTTCTCTCGATAGCTATATTGGAGATGACTACAGTGGTATGATCTATCCTGATTTGAGAGGGGACAGGAATTATTTGGGAACCTTCCTTTCTTTCCAGATAAGGTATGACCAGATGGATGATAGGAAAACTGCAAGTGATGGTTTTCTTGCTGCACTTGATTTGAAGCACGCTCCTGAGATCATAAACAGAGATTCAGATTTCAACCTTATCCGTCTCAATGCTGTTGCATCCAAAACAGTCTATGAAAAGTTATCAAATGGAAGAAATCTCTTTTCGATCACAATCATCGATAGAGCGAACCTGACATATCTAACTGGTAGCAAGATACCAGTTGCTGTGCAGGAGCCGACTGCTCTTGGTCGCCTTGTCAGAGGCTTCAACTACTACACATATGGCACCGAGCTTGCTGTCGTCAATAATTTCGATATCCGCTTCGCAGGTCCTGATATGAAGGGTAAGGGCATCTTCCCAAGAATGAACCTCTTCTTTGATATGGGTTATGGAACCGGTGATTACTACAACACCTCGATCCATGATGAGAATTTCCTCTCATCATGTGGTGTGCAGATTACAATCTCTTTCTTTGACTTCATGGATCTGGGTTATCAGGTTGCATATCTGTTTTCAGGGGACAAGTTCTCAGAAGGGCCTGACAAGAAGCTAGTAGGTAGCTTTACATTCTTCCTGGACTTCTGATCAAGGCCGATATTCTCGGTTGCACAAATGAACTTACTTTGACATAATCACATACTATGAATGAAAATCAGCTAAACCATTGGGCAGATATATATGCCGATAAGATTATCCGCGAGAAGGGTGATAAGGAAGTGTATACTTGTGCAAGTGGAATTACACCTTCCGGAACTGTACATATTGGTAACTTTAGAGAGATCATCTCCGTAGAACTTATTGTTCGTGCTTTGAAAGCAAGAGGCAAGAAGGTTCGCTTCATCTACAGCTGGGATGACTATGATGTATTTAGAAAAGTTCCAAAGAATATGCCTCAGCCTGAACTTCTTGAGACATATCTCAGAAAGCCTATCACGCTTGTCCCTGATACAACAGGTAGAGCAGATAACTATGCTAGGGGAAATGAGCTCGATGTCGAGAAGATTCTCCCAGCTGTTGGTGTAACTCCAGAGTATCTCTATCAGGCAGAGAGATACAGAAGCAGTCTCTATGCTGAAGGCATGAAGAGAGCTCTTGAGAAGAAGAATGAGATCAAGGCAATCCTCGATTCTTGCAGAACAGAACCACTTCCAGAGGACTGGTGGCCAATTTCTGTCTTCTCTTCCTTTACAGATAAGGATACAACTACTGTCCTCGATTGGGATGGTGAATACGGTGTAACCTATCGTGATGACTCAACAGGTCAGACCGAGACTATAGATCTTAGAACAACTCCATATGCAAAGCTTCCATGGAGAATCGACTGGCCAATGAGATGGGCACACGAAGGTGTAGATTTCGAGCCTGCTGGAAAGGATCACCACTCTCAGGGTGGCTCCTTCGATACTTCAAAGCAGATCGTAGAGCTCTTTGATGGTCACGCTCCTGTTTCGTTCCAGTATGACTTCATCTCTATCAAGGGCCGTGGTGGCAAGATCAGTTCATCTTCTGGTGAAGTCATCTCCCTTTATGATGTTCTTGAGGTCTATACTCCAGAAATCTGTCGCTATCTCTTCGTCTCGACAAGACCAAACACAGAGTTTGCAATCTCCTTCGATCTCGATGTTCTCAAGATCTATGAGGATTATGATAACTGTGAGAGAATCTATTTTGGTCTTCTTCCTGTCAATGAAAAGAGACTTGAGAAAGAGAAGAGAATCTACGAGCTTTCTCAGGTTGGTGAAATTCCTACTGAGCCTTCATATCAGATTCCTTTCAGACATCTTTGCAATCTTTTACAGATTCACGGTGGAAATATCGACACTGTACTTGCTTCCATCAAGGATGCAACTCCAAGTCAGATTGAAAGACTCAGGACAAGATGTAAGTGCGCATGGGCTTGGATCACACAGTTCAGCCCAGAGGATTTCAGATTCTCTCTTTCCACAATGGATAGCCCAAAGGCTGAACTAACCGAAGCAGAGGCCAAGGCTGTGAGAGAGCTTGGTGGATATGTAGAAGAGTTCCTCGGAACAATGAGCGACAAGGAGTTCTCCAACTATATCTACAAGGCTGCAGCAGACAATGGTCTTGATAATGTTGCCTTCTTCCGTGCAGTCTATCTTGCTCTTATTGGCAAAGAAAAGGGACCAAAGCTTGCAGGCTTCCTTGCAATCTGCGGAAAGGATAAGGTTGCTCCTATCCTCAAGAGATATTGATTGTTTCCACATAAATGAAAAGTGGTTCGCCTCTAAAACAGAAGTGAACCACTTTTTCTTTGTGCTAAAAGAAATTAGAAATCTTTGAAGACTCTATCAAGAATCACTTGATTGTTTCTCCACTTGTCCTTGGCCTTTACCTTCAGATCGAGAGAGAGCTGGCTTCCTGGGAATATCCTTTTTATCTCGTTGAAGGACTGCTTCCTTATTTTCCTTATATTTTCTCCACCCTTGCCAACAACTATTCCCTTCTGACCATCGCGTTCAACATTTATGAATGCTCTTACCCAGACTTCCTTCGTCTCTTCCCTGTACTCTATATCTGCAACTTCGACAAAGATTACATGAGGAAGTTCGTCAGAGAGCAAGTTTATGGTCTTCTCTCTTATGATTTCAGAGATTCTGAATTCAAGTGGCTGATCTGTATATTCGTTTTCTCCATATAGGAGCTCACCTTCAGGAGCTACCTTAAAAAGTTCGATCAATATTTCATCAACTCCATCATCTACCTTTCCACTAGCGAGTAGTATTGGCGCATCAGGAAGGTTGTGCTCGAGGAAGAATTTCGCTTCATCAATCTGATCCTGTGTAAGAATATCTTTCTTGTTGATAACACAAACCTTTGGAGACTTTACTTTCTTCAGCATCTCTACAATTGCTTCTTCCTCTGCCTTTACACCTCTCGTTCCATCGATGAGATATAAAACAGCATCGCTATCTTCAAGTGCCTTTATTGTTATCTCCTGCATCCTTTTGTTAATTGTCTTGTCAGAAAGATGATAGCCTGGAGTGTCTGTAAAGATTAACTGTCCTCTTTGGTCAGTATATATTCCCCTTATCGCATTCCTGGTTGTCTGTGGGGTTGCTGCTGTGATAGAGACCTTCATCTCACAGATTGTATTTACAAGTGTGGATTTTCCTGCAGAAGGTCTACCTATAACAGAAACAGTTGCACATTTCATAGAGTTCCTCTCGCTTTTCAACGTAATGTTTTTTGATTATACTTGTTTCCATGAGTGAAGAAAAGAAGAAAGAGGCTGCCTCTGATCCAGCTCTCAACGAGAAACTTTTGAAGACAAGGTCAGTAATGCTTACCGGCGAGATTTCAAAGGAAAGTGCAGATATTATCATTAGAAACCTACTGGTTCTGGATAGTGAATCCAACGATCCAATTACTATGTATATAAACAGCCCAGGTGGAGATGTGGATGCCGGCTTTGCAATCTACGATGTAGTCAGATACATCTCCTCTCCAGTAATTATGGTGGGAACAGGACTTATTGCTTCTGCTGCATCTCTTGTTCTTTTGGCTGTTCCAAAAGAGAGAAGAGTTGGCCTTCCTAACTCCACATATCTTATCCATCAGCCACTTTCCAGCATGAGAGGCACTGCAATCGATATTGATATCCATGCAAAGATTCTTGAGCGCCTCAGAGCAAAGCTTGATGGTGTGATTTCAGAGGCAACTGGAAAGAGTCTTGAGGATGTAAAAAAGGATACTGAAAGAGACTATTGGCTGTTTGCCGAAGAAGCTCTTGAGTATGGACTTATCTCCAAGATTGTAAAATCCAAAGCAGAGATTTGATACGATATTTCAATTATTGATGTAGATAGAGATGAATATGAAAACCTTCATCTCTATTTTTTTGTCCATATTGATTCTTCTTTTATCCTGTTCGAGCGAAACAGACCAAAATGACAGGGATCTTACTGTCATTTCATACAATGTGCAGAATCTATTTGATGACCTTGAAGTGGGAACTGAGTATCCAGAATTCAAGAAATATTCAGGTTGGAGTTCTGAACTATACAACAAAAGACTTTCTCTCTTTCAGAAACTTTTCAAGAAAGAGCGCTATTCAGATGCTGATATCATCATCCTTGAAGAAGTTGAGAGCAAGGAGGTGCTTTCTGCTTTACTTGATAGTGGTTTAAGGCGAAGAGGCTTTATCTACTATGGGATAATCGAAGATGAGAATCCAATTTCGGTAGGATATATCTCTAAAATATCCATGAAGACAGTTACTCTTCATAAAACAGGAGACCAGAGAACTCTACTATGCTTGGAGATCATGAAAAACGATATGCAACTTGTAATTGTTGCTCTGCACGCAAAAAGCAATGTAGGTGATGATGATGAAGCAAGAGAGAAGCGAAAGGAGTATGCTCGTCACATCTTATTCTTATCTGAATACTATGAAAGAGTTCCATTGATAATAATTGGAGATTTCAATACAGAACCAAGGACAGATACTCAGGATATGCTTTCAGATGTAGCCTGCACTAAAGTAGAGATTGCTCTATCTGAAGGCTCTGTTCCAATTACAGGTGAAAGAGAGAAAGCTGACGGGTGTGTGTTATATGATCCGTCATATGATAACTACATGCCATTGAGCGCTGATGGTAGCTATTACTATAATGGCCGCTGGTATATATATGACAGGGCATTGGTCAATAGGTGTCTCATCGATAGCGCTGTAGATGTTTCCTTTGATATACTTGGAGATGATACAGCATCGACTTATGGGACTCCGCTTCCTTTTGACCGCAGTACAGGTGTTGGCTACAGTGACCATTTTGCTGTAAAACTTAAAATATCATTCTAGGGGTTTGATAATGGATGCTTTGGAAGAGATTTTGACAGGTGGTCAGTCTTTCAGCTGGACAAAGGCTGAGGATGGTTCATATTTTGCTGTTCTAAATGAGAAGGTCTATCGAGTAAGGAGAGAGGAGGATTTTCTCTCAGATCCTTTCTTGAGAAATTACTACGATGTAGATACTGACTATGAAAAGGCAAGAATTGAAATAGCAAGTAAGGATGATCTATTGAAAGAGGCTGTAGAGAAATTCCCATCCTTGAGAATTCTTAGACAGGATCCTTGGATCAGCACCATAAGCTTCATCCTTTCTCAGAACAACAACATCAAGAGGATAAAGCAGCTCTATGATCGTCTTTCTCAAGTCTATGGTCATGAAGTCGAAAAGGGATATTACAGTTTCCCAACACCTGAGGAGCTCTCTAGAACGAGCATTCAAGAGCTTCGAGATCTCAGAGTCGGATTCAGAGATCGATTCATCATGGATGCTATCGAGAAGCACGAAATCTTAAAGAGGGTGCCTGAATTGGAATACAGTGAAGCAGAAGAACTTTTGATGAGCATAACTGGAATTGGAAAGAAGGTAGCCTCATGTATTCTTCTCTTTGGCTTTCACAGGATGGAGGCTTTCCCTGTAGATGTCTGGATCCGCAAAGTGTTGAATACATACTACCCTGGAAAAGAGATTTCCTATTTCGAGCCACATCCTGCGCTCTGTCAGCAATATCTCTTTTCCATGGCAAGGTACATCAAACTGTGATGTGTTATTTCTTTGGGAACTTGAGTTCGTAGAAAATCTGCTCAAGCTCAAGACCTATGTTGATGTTGTGTACGACTGGATTTGAGCCATCTTGAGTAGCAACAGGTCTCAATGTTATTGGTGTGAAGTTGAGAATTCCCTTTATATTGCACTCCAAAATGTGCGCATATGTATCTTGAGCAGAGGATTCAGGCACTGCAATTATCGCAACCTGTACATTCAACTTTTCACAGATTTCCTTCAGTTTTGAGACAGGATAGATTGGGATTGTGTTTCTCTCATCTGAGATGAGGGAAATGTCATTGTCGAAGCCTGCGACGATATTTATTCCGTCGCTTTCAAATCCTGTGTAGTGCATCAGAGCCTTTCCAATTCTTCCACAGCCGACAACGACTACATTTTCACTGTCTCCCTTACCGAGAATCTTGCCAAGAGATGCGATGAGCTCAATGATTTCATAGCCACCGCGCTTTTGACCGTGGATACTGAGCTGAGAGAAGTCCTTTCTCACTATTGCAGCAGAAACTCCGGCTGCATCAGCAAGGTTGTGTGCGAAAACCTTTTCAAGTCCGATGGTTCTGAGCTTGTTCAGGGCTCGATAATACCTAGTTATTCTGATAAGCATTTCGTTGTTCATTGGAAAATACCTCTAATAATGTGAAGAGTGTATTATAAAATGTGATATTTTTCAAATATTTTGATTTGATGTGTACTAAAATAGAAATAAAACATCCATATTGGCAGAAAAACTGCCAATATGGGAAATAAATCAGTTGGTCTTGATCCTGAACATCGAAATCGTGTTGCTGTCAGCTGCACAGCAGAGCAGGTATGCACCGCTTCGAGATATAGCAACTCTTTCTGGTGCAAAGTTTGTCTTTGTGACGCCAACGAATACTGGAAGGTTGTTTTCAATTTTCCAGGTGCTTATAGATTGCTCGTTGAAGATATACAGGAAGCTCTCATCATAGTTCATTAGCATCTTTACACTTGAAACATTGCTTCCTTCGTCACTGCTTCTTACGATAGTTCTTACTTTTGTAATAGACTCACCATCGCAAGCATAGACAAAGAGATTCTGTCCAACAGTAACTACTGCTCTTGATATCTCACCATTTCCAGCGGGAAGCAGTGAAACAGCTGTTGCTCCTATAAGCTCTGTTGCATCATCAAGGAACAAGGATCTACAGATATTTGCTTCACTCCAGATGAAGTCGATGTATCCATCGGTTGGGTTTACGAATACAGATTTCTCTCCATCGTCTGAAGAGTCCATAAGAGTGTACTGTGTTACAGTCTTTCCTCCGTGGATTACTCGTCCTGTTGTGTAATAGCAATCTGCAGAGCCCAGTGTAGTATTCGAGTTCTCGATGCTTCTGAGTGGAATGAAGTTTCTTGGCTGGTTCGAATAGCCAAAGAAACCAAAGTTTCCATTCATCCAGTTTGCATTCTTGATAAGTCCGACTGGCTTTACGATGTAGTAGTCGCTGTTGTTGCTTCTGATAAGTCCGTCTCCTGATACCTCCTTTGTCAATGTCATTGCGCTGCCATCATATGCGTAACGTGCTGTTGCACCTCTTGTGGTTCCATCGACTACAGCATTCTCATAGAGTAGGACAATCTTGTTGTAGCCATTGAGCTGGATTGCGTCACAAACTGGATATTCATATGTGGTGCTTGTGTTGGCTACAAGTTCATTTAGCTGTATTGAACAGATTGTTGCTGTCTTTGTAGCATCGGAAGTGAGAAGAATGTTTCCATCTGATAGAAATTCCATCGTATTCCTTCCTCCGATCTTCAATTCTTCTGAACTTGTTGTTACTCCGGCAAGTACTGGGACACCTACCTCTCCCAAGATTGCAGCTTGGAAGGAAATAGATGTCGAACCTGTAGTTCCGAGCATCTTTGTTGCTGCAATGATATCAAGACGATGCTCTCCAGGGGCAGGACAAATGGTGATTTCGGTACCAGTTCCGATTTTGATACCATCAAGATACCAGGTTACAGTGATATCACTTGAATTGATGGAGCTGGTGTCGAGCTCAACTTTCAGATCTGTCTGAGCCGGAACTTGATCGCCGGATGAAATATTCTTCACAGTGCAGATGACTGGTGTTCCTGCCTTATTTTCGAGTGTCAGCTGACCAACTACATCAGGAAGGGCGGTTACGTTGAAGTTCAAGGAGCCTGAGGTAGTCCTGCCATCTGCAATTCTTACAGCCTCTGTATAACCAGCAACCTTCTTTCCCTTGTTATATAAGAAGGCATGGACGATATAAGAGCCTGCAGGAAGCTCATTGACAGAGAGGGTTGCGCTCGAGTTGCTTATATCGAGATTTCTTGCAGAAAGGAAGATGTTTCCATTCTGGTCCTCGATGCTCACTTCGACAGATGGGACTTCGACATCAGAGCCAGGCCAGGTGTAGATCAGATTGAGTGCACCCTGTCCGATAAGCTGGTTGAGAACTACAACAGCTGAAGTGTTGGTCTTGTTCAGGTTGAAGTTTGTGCTTCCCTTTACAAGCGATGTTCCTTCATCATTACAACCCTCTGCTGTGATGTTCCAGGAGCCTACAGGAACCCCCTCAAGAAGGAATGTGCTCCTTCTTGTGTTGTACACATGAGTCTTGTTGTCTGGTCCGACACATGTGATCTTGTAACTGGAGATGGAAAGATCGAGGTTGGAAGGAGTGATGGTTCGAGTCTCCTTGTCCAGGATTATCCTCATATCCTGTGTGCTCGCTTCTTCTTGGCTACATCCTACAAAAAGCATCAGTGATGCTAAAAAGATAAGTAGGAGATTTGAAAGAGATTTTTTCATAGAATACCTCCGAAAAAAATGTCTATATCTCCTCTTGCTCAAAAAAATGGTTTTTCGTTCAACTTTTTTTTGGTATATTTCGAAAAAGGGATAAATATGTTGAAAAAACTAGTTCTTTTGCTCCTTTTTCTTACCTTTGCAACACTGATGTTCGTACCAATACAGAACAGAGTCATCTATTACTCTCTCTTTCCTCTGATGATGATATGGGTGTTGCTGTTTCATTTCCTTGAGGACAGTGTCAGTGTAAAGGAGATGAAAAGAAAACTTGGAAAGGAAGATTTCTTTTATATAAAGGCAGGCTACATCTTCATGGATGGAAACGCTGCGACACTTACAAATGGAATGCTTGTGATTGACAATGGAAATGTACTCTTCTATAAGAGGGACAAGAGCACAAAGGCAAAGCTTGTCTATTCATTTCCTATCGATTCTGTAATTGGCTATACACTTGGAAAGGTCGATGAGTACCATTTTGGAGTTACATTCACTGTTGAAGGTGAAAAGAATGAGATCAGGTTTGCAGGAAAGGAATTTGCTTCGAGAGAAAAAGAACTCAGAGTTGCATTAGCTTGGCCTGAAGAAGAGTGATTTCAACCAAAATGAATTGAAAGTGGGCAAATATACCCCGCTTTATTATTGCTGTGGCTTCTATGCTATCTATTATGAAAAAAGACATAGCTATAATTCTTTTTCTTTTCCTTTCATTTTCTCTCTCTGCCACAAATCTAGCCCTTGGCATCGATATGATGAGCCTTGATAGTCTTGATGGGCCGTTATCGATAAGGGGAGAGTGTGGTGTGATCCTTGATGATGATTTCAGATTCTCTTTCAATTTTGGGTATTATCAGAAAAAGGATGTGGATATCTTGCTCAAGGGAGCAAGATTTGCTCTCTCTGCAGACTGCTTTCTTTTTGAAAACAGTGGTATGTATGCAGGTGTGAATGTTGTAGACTTGAGTTACCTCTGGGGTTTTGATGCTCCTTCTGATAATCCATTTGTAATGACGCAGGTGCGTCTTGGATACCTCTACACTTATCATGATCGTTTTTCACTTGATATAAGGCTCACATTGAATGACCCAGTTAAGGTCAGCGAGAGCAGTTCTCGTTTCCTTCAAGATTGCTTCAAGCAATATTCGAAATACTACTTTGCAATCATTCTCTCCTATGGTTTTTCCATTCCTTGGCTCTTGAAAGGTGAATGAAGATTCCACTTCAACCGCTTTTAGTGAAAGTGGGCTGAAATTGAAGATTTCTGACCCTCCCTAGAATCTAATCTTTGAGACAGGAAACACTCTAAGGAGGAAAATATGAGAGCAGTTGAGCATTTTAGAAGATACTTCAACATTGTCATGCTAGTGTTCATGACAAGTTTCCTTCTCTTTAGCTGTACTATGGAAGCAGAGTCGCTAACAGCAGAATTAGAAGGTGAAGTGAAGAGCAGGGTTGCAAGAGCAATCGATTCACAGCTTGAGGATGTCATTCCCCAGATAAAGGATGATATTGCAGGTGATATCGAAGACATCGATCTACTTTATCAGGCAAATGGCGAATACATCGTTGCAAGAGCGATCGAGGAAGGTGGTATGGATTACCTCGTCTTCTCTGACAAGATAACAAGAGCAAACACTACAGATGAGATATTGTCAGCAGCCAAGCCAGTGCTTCCTGAAGAGGAGTACAAAGTGCTCCTTGAAAGAGTAGAAGAGGAAGAGAGCAAGGCTAGAGCGCTCTATGAGGAGTGTTCTAGAGCAATGACGAGTGCTCAGCAGAAGGCATTCTACAAGGACCTCAAGAAGATGGTCGTAAAAGCAGTTGTACTTTTGACTGCAGGACTTGTATATGCTTGCATTCCAAAAGCTATGGTATGGGGAAAGGTATCTGCTGCCTGTGCTGTCTCGGTCGCTGCTGGTATTGCTGCAAGCGGTATTCTCAATGTCATGGAATATTATCGCTATGGCAAGGAGTTCGACTCTCTAGATACCTGGCTTAAGGATGTCTACAGCTCTGCATATGGTGAATGGGCACTTGCATCGACAGTCATAGCAACAGGAACTGCAGCAAAACGCTCTCCTGTTGTTACAGGCCTTATCATAATTGCATATGCACTTTATGGTGTTCTGGAGAATATGAAGCCACTCATGAGTAAATATGGCTTCTCGATATAATGACTTGCATTTGTGGGATGGTAGTCTCTTGCTGCCATCCTTTATTGATGTTCCTGATAAAACTCTGACTTCAATAAACTAATCAGAGTATGGCATAATAGCCACATGATAGATTTCAAGGAAAGCGTAAGCAATCGTTTTATTAGATATACTCAGTTTGACACCATGAGTGATGATAGCCTTGTGGGTAAAGTGCGTCCTACGACTCCAGGTCAGATGATACTCCTTAAGCAGTTGAAAAAGGAGCTTGAGGAGCTTGGTCTTGAAACCTATCTAGGAAAAGAAGCAGTTCTTATGGGAACTTTGAAGGGCAATACTTCAGCAAAAACGATTGGCTTCATGGCCCATGTAGATACTGCAAACGATGTGATGGGCAATGGAGTCAAGGCCCAGCGACATGTTTACCGTGGTGGTGATATCAAACTTGATAATGGAACAGTCATAAAGGAAAGCGAGAACAGAGACCTCGAACTGTATATGGGAGAAGAGGTCATAACAAGCGATGGAAGCACTCTCCTTGGCTCAGATGACAAGGCAGGCGTTGCCGAGATAATGGAGGCTCTTACTTACATCAAGGCACATCCTGAAGTTCCTCATGGTGATATTGAAGTCTTCTTCACACCTGATGAAGAGACAGGTAGTGGCATGGATGCCTTTCCGTTTGATAGAAAGAAAAGTGTTTGCTGTTACACGATAGATGGCGGAAGGGAAGGTGAAATTGAAAGTGAATGCTTCAATGCAGCTTCAATAGAGGTTGTTGTCCATGGCGTCTCAACTCATTTGGGCTCTGCTAGGGGCAAGCTTGTCAACGCTGTCACTGTTGCATCCCATATCGTCACATCCCTTCCTCAATCAGAGAGCCCTGAGGCAACTGATGGTCGCTATGGCTATTATTGTGTTCTTGGTTTTGAAGGAAACCAGGCAAAAGCTAAGCTTGATATATTCATCCGTGATTTCGATTCAAAATGTTTTGATGAAAGAATCGAGAATGTTGAAAGAGTTGTCAGGTCAATTGAAGCACTTTACCACGCCAAGATCGACATAAATAAAAGTGTGACATATAGGAATATGGCAATAGCGAACAGTAAATTGCCTGAAGCAACAAAAAGTATAATGGAAGCAGGAGAGGCTTTGGGAATCGAAATCTATGAATCGATAATTCGAGGCGGAACAGATGGCGCAAGACTTGCCGAAGAGGGCACTCCATGTCCTAATATATTTACAGGAGGACACAATCTTCACTCCCTTGAAGAGTGGATAGGTGTTCCTGCAATGTCAAAGAGTGTTAATCTGATAATTGAAATTGCTAGATGGTGGGCTTCAAAGTGAAAAGATTGGTTTTATTACTTCTATTACTTTTATCAGCTTCTTCACTGCTGTTTTCTGCCACTTTGCCCGATGAAGATATGGCAGCTTTGACCAAGGCTGTAAACCAGCTTTATTTCCCTTTGTCTGGTGATGAACTATATTGCAATATTATCGATTACGAAGAGCGTGGAAATCTTTCTTTCTTGACTGTTTCACTCTCTGGAACTGAGAGAGTTCTTGTATATGAAAGGGGAAAGCACCTTGAGAAGAACATCTACAACGCTTTTCATGATGTCCTGCTTTACAACCCTGATTTCAATATGGTGTCTCCTTGCCTTGATTACATCACAGCGCGTGAACGCTCTTCAATTTCAATAGAGGGCAAGCACCCTTACACAGCGAGATTTACGCTTAAAAACCTCGAAGGCACTCCTGTTGCACTCTATGATATAAAAGAGAGGACAGGGGAGGCTGTAATCTTTGAGCCTGTCTGGATCGGCAGTGAAATGACAGGTCTTCAACTTGAAAAGACAAGATCTCTTGAATTAAATGGACTTGTCCGATTTGGACCAAATGGTGTTTCCACATTAGCTGCAGGCCTTTCTTGCAATACACCGATCAAGAGGATAAAGGCACTCTTGAGAGTAGATACTAAAGAGCTGACTTTTGCTGCAGGTCTTGGAACAACTCTTTCACTGACAACGTTGACAAATAGTCACTTTACACTATTTGAGGATGGAAGACTAAATGCTTCTTTCCTTGTAGGATTCGATTCCCTTGATGACTTCAAATTGAGTGGTGGCTTCACGATCTGCTATGAGCACTTTATCAACAACCACTATTTCTGGGGTATCGGATATGAGAGAATGGCAAGTGAAAAAGTTTTGAACACAGGCATCGTAATGAAGGTGGGCTACGTATTATGAAGAAGTTTTTCTCTCTTGCCATCCTCCTTTCTCTCTTGCTTCTGACATCCTGCCAGAGCATTGCTCTTGTGCTAAGATCTGGCTTTGGTGGTGTTCCTGTCTGGGTAAATAAACTCCCACAGGCAGAGGGAATGGCCTACTTCGTTGGTAAGGGGGTTGGAGAGACTCTTTCACAAGCAAAGGGAGAAGCTATCAACAATGTGCTTGAGGAGATTTCTGCTGTAGTTGGTATTGATATAACAGGTCGATATTTTTCACAGATGATGGCATATGAATATGTCGAGGATGCAGGAATCAGCATAGATGCCGATTACTACAGAAGAGATATCGATAGCAATCTGTACAACTATTATGTCCTGGCTATTGCTTCTGAGGAGAATCTATCGAAGATCCGTGCACCTGAGTTTCAGAATGTACTTGAAAGGGAAAGAAGAATAGCTAGTCTGCTTGAAATGGCAAAGGAAAGCTACAAGACGAATAATGATGTTCAGGCAGTGATCTATTGCCTTGAGGCTGTAGAGGTTTCAGCAAGAGGCAGAATGGATAAGGAAGAGTATCAATATCCTGCTTTGATCAAAAAGGCTACTGAATATCTTTCCAGAATAAAGATCCGCCTTTCAGAGCAGCGTCCTGAGAAGGGAACTGTACGTGTAACACTCTTACGAAGGAAGGGATTCTTCAGCCCAGGAATTGTGAATGCAGATGTATCAGCTCGCTTCCCGATTTCGAGCTATGAAGGCAAGACCTTCGTCCTGCCTTTCAAGACTGGTGATGATGGTAGCTTTGTCTTTAAGAAGAACTATTCACCTATGGCCAATGAGGGAACTGTTGTCTTCTATCTCGATTTCTCATCTCTGATCGATAGGGCTTTGAAATATATCGATGAGAGTGAATTCGAAGAATTTCTGAGTGTAAACGAAAATATCAGGGAAGAATTCAGTTACTCAAAGACCTCATATATCAGTGATGGAGAACTTATCATAAGCATTGGAGAGTTCGATGCAAAAGGTAGGTTGTTGGAAAGTACATATGCTCAGGATGCTATCAAGGCCTACTTTGTGAATGAGGGTATAGTCTCAGAAAGCACAAGGCTCAAGTCGGAAACAAAGGAAGAACTGCTTGAGGAAGTGAAACAGCACTTCCCAGATGCGAAGTATCTGATCTGGGGCAAGGTCGGCTTTGATGATGTATATTCAGCTCCAACAGGAAACAAGATAAGAACAGCAGAGGGAAGAGCCTACTTCTACCGTCTTTCAGATGGCTCTCTTATATTAAGTGATGACCACATCAGAAGCCTTACCTGGGTAGATGAAGAGAATGCAGCTGAAGCACTTTTCACATCATATGGAAAGGATTTGGCGACCAATATTACAAATTACCTCTGAGCAGGGTATCGATTTCCTCTCTCCAAAGGTCTGTATTAGGTGTTTCCAGAACCATTGGAATGCCCTCAAAGCGCTTGTCATTTGCTATATAGAGAAAGGTATCAAGTCCAATCTTTCCCTTTCCTAGACTTTCGTGTCTATCAAGATGGTTCTTTACAATAAACGGTTGGATTTGTATTCATAGGCTGGAAGTCTGCTGGCTATAAGGATCTTCATGAAAAAGTATTTGGAGTCCTTGAATCCATAGGACTTCTTCTTCAGGGTTTTGACCATATTGTTTGTACCC
>JAFVDZ010000088.1 GCA_017478205.1 Spirochaetales bacterium
AATATGATGTCTACTAGCACATCATCAATTCACGTCCAGCTGCAGCTGATGACAAAGCACCTTGTCCTCTCCGCCTTGCACTACTCTTTCATGATCTAGGTCAGCCACGGAGTATGAAGATAAGGGATGGTGAAGTGACATTCTACTCTCATGAAAAGATAAGCGAAAATCTCGCACATGAGATACTCAGCCGCCTTAAGTGCTCGAATGAAGAGATAGCACTAACATGTCTTCTTGTCAGAAATCATATGTTCCACTACCAGAGAGAATGGACAGACAGCGCAGTGAGACGCTTTTTATTGAAGGTGGGAAAGGAGAACCTCGATCTACTATTTGCAGTGAGAAGAGCTGACCGCCTTGCTATCGATGGCAATGTGGATGAAGAGAAGATTTCTGATTTGAGAGAGAGGATTGAAAAGGAAATTCAAAGAGGCTCGGCAATGAGCCTGAAGGACCTCAAGATAAACGGAAGAGATCTTATAGACCTTGGCATAAAGCCAGGGCCCAAGATGGGCCAGATTCTAGAAGAACTCTTTGAAAGGGTTACAGAAGATCCTACCTTAAATGAAAAAGAAAGTTTGAGAGAACTTGCAAAATCACTCATAAAATGAAAATGGCTTCAAACGAAGCCATCATTCACGCTTTTTCATCAATCAGCCCAAGCTCTCTGAGAGCAAGGCGAGCAACATTCTGCTCTGCACTCTTCTTATTATGGCCTTCAGCAGGGCCATAGCATCTATTTCCCAGAAATACCTTGACATAGAACTTCTGGTCATGCTGTGGACCTTCGATATGATCGACCATATATTCAGGGCACTTGTTCTTCCTCTTCTGAAGATAGATCTGCAGCATGGACTTGTAGTCCTTGTTGTCATTTCTACCCTCAAGAAAACTCTTGACCTGCTCTTCCATCCAGGAAAGGACATACTTTTCTGTCGCTTCAAGCCCTTGATCTAAGTAGATTGCAGCAATGATCGCCTCCATAGCGTCAGCAAGTATCGCCTTCTTGTTTCTTCCTCCGAGTTGTTCTTCGCCGTGTCCAAGCAAAAGATACTTAGAGATATTCAATTTGAGCGCTACTTCTGATAGCGAATCCTCACTTACAACGGATGCAAGTATTTTAGATAGCTCGCCCTCAGGAAGAGAAACAGTCCTAAAAAGATATGATGCAGTAATCATACCGAGCACACTGTCACCCAAGAATTCCAGTCTCTCGTTATTATCCACATGCCTGAAGCTTTCATTGGCCCAGGATGTGTGGGTAAAAGCGAGATTCAGCAATCTCATGTCGTGAAAGGTGACGTCAACGCTCCTTGAAAATGCAGAAAGCTCCTCTAACCGTTCTTTATCCGGGTGAGGAGCTTTTATAAGGCTATCAGACACAGCTGGAATCAAGCAAGCTTACTTGCAAGAAACTTGACTGCATCGCCTACAGTCTCGAACTCATTTGCCATATCATCAGGAATAGTCACGCCCAATTCCTCTTCGATTGCATATACAAGTTCATATGTATCGAGACTATCAGCACCGAGGTCCTTGCGGAATGATGCATCCATCGTGATCTTTGCTGGATCTACAGAGAGCTTCTCTGCAACAAGATCCTTTACCTTTGAAAGTACCTGATCCTCTGTCATCTTAAATCTCCTTATTCAGCGTCCTTCACAATAACCTGCTTGCCATTGTAGTATCCACACTTTGGGCATACCTGATGTGAAGGAATCAAGTTACCACATGTCTGACATGGTGAAAGTGTTGGTGCGGCAAGCTTCATGTTTGCAGCCTTTCTTGCTGCTGCCTTTGCCTTGGAAGTCTTATACTTAGGTGTAGCCATTTTATAACCTCTCGAATATTATACGTGATTAGACACTTAAACGATATTAGCAACTTGACCAAACCATGTCAATTGTTTCGCACAACATCGCATTTCGTTATTACACAATATTTCTGCACTATCAAAAAAGTGTCAGCCCTTATAGTTCTCGACAAACTCCTGGAGCTTTCTCATGCTCTCCTCTGAGATATCATGCTCGATCAGGCAGGCATCGTGTTCAGCAAGCTCCTTATCGACCTTGAGAATATCACGGAAGAAGAAAGTCAGTGTTGTATGACGATTGTAGACATTCTCAGCAACCTCAAGTCCCTTCGGAGTAAGAACAATATCACCATAGTTTTCCTGCTCGATGTATCCATCGTTCTTCAAAATTGACATAGCTCTGGATACACTTGGCTTGGACACACCAAGATGATGTGCCACATCTGTTGTCCTGACCCTTGGGGAAAAGGTCTCTCTCGAAATTACCAATATCGCTTCTAAATAATCTTCACCTGACTTGTGCATAGTTAGACAGTAACAAAAATTTTCTCAAAAGTCAAAAGTTCAGCACTAGCAACTTTTATTTTTTCTCATAAAAAGACACCTACCGTCTTTTTGTTCACATATCCATCCTTCACTACAATATGTCCATTCAGAAATACATACTCAAGGCCAAGATTCCTATCAAAAGGATGGCCGATGATGGCAGTATCCTCAAGATTATCATAATCTAGAATATTTATATCGGCAGCACACCCTTCCTTGATAAGACCTCTCTTCTCAAGTCTCAGTCTTATTGCAACTTCCCCGCTCATTCTTCTAATTGCCTCTTCTACACTCAAGACCTTCTTCTCTCTCACATAATATTTAAGAAGATGTATGGCTGCGGAGTAACTTCTTGGATGAGGATTTGTAGCTGAATAAAGGCCATCTGTGCCAAAACACATCAGATTTGATGACATTATCTTCACAAGACTTTCATCACTTTGTGTCACATCTGTCATCACTGCAGCCCCTTTTTCACATGATAGAAGATTGAAAAGAGCATCGACAGAATCACAATTCATCTCATTTCCAATTTCTTTAAGTGAAAGACCTTCATATTGAGGATTTGAATCTAGCTGGACAGGGACAATGTTTTCATCCCCTGCCAGGCAATAGATACTATCCCAAGCAACTGGATTAACTATCTCATCTCTCCATCTTTCTCTCATATCTCGATTCAAGAGTGCCTCTCTGAGGCTTTCTCTTGAAAGCATCAGTGCATCTGGAGGAAGAAGAGAGAAGAGACTTGTGGAACCAAATGTATATGGGTATTGATCGAAGAGAACTTCGACCCCCTTACTTATATATTTATCTATGAGAGAGAGGACTGTATCCACCTTCTCCTGGTTTCTCATTCCAATTGCTTTCAGGTGGCTGATCTCAAGTCTTGCACCAGTTTCATATGCAAGATCTAGAACTTCTGTAACAGATTCAATGATACTGTCACCTTCACAGCGATGGTGAACAGCAAAGAATGCATCGTGCTTCTTGACTACCTTCAAGAGTGCGATTAGCTCCTTTCTATCAGCATATATGCATGGAGCATAGTAGAGCCCGGATGACATACCTTTAGCTCCATTTGAAAGAGAGAAATCAAGCTCTTCGCACATAATGGCAATTTCTTTTTCAGTTGCAGCTCTTGATGCATCATTTTTCATCGCAGCATAGCGAAGTGGAGCATGAGCCTGAAGCAGAACAGAGTTGTGTCCAAGTCCCCTTTCCTCTACATATTTTCTATATTCAACGATATCTTTCCACTTCCAGTCATCCCACTTGCCCAGCACATCAGCATCAAGAGCTTTCAAGCCATCAACCTCACCTCTTACAGGATAGACGCCGATACCACAATTTCCTGAAACATCTGTTGTGATCCCCTGAGCAAGTCGCCCTCTTGAAAAGCGGTCATTTAACAGTATCAACTCAGAGTGTGCATGTATATCGATAAAGCCAGGAGTAACGAGCTTGCCTCTTGCATCGACAACCTCTTTGGCATCAGGTAGGTTCTTTCCAATATGGGTAATCTTACCGGACTGAATACCAACATCTGCTTTAAATAACTCACTTCCGCTTCCATCAACAACAAGACCATTTCGGATCAGGTAATCAAGCATTGCCCTCTAACACCTCGTAGCTTTCAAAAAGTTTTCTTTCTATTATTCTAGCAAGATCCTGATAGTAGCCTCTTCTGAAGGCTACTGCAGTCGCTGCATTCATCTCATTGACATCTCCATCCTCGAGAGAAGGAAGGATAAAACCAGCAGAAAGAAGCATAGACAAGAGAACCAGCACTGCAAATTCTTCATTATAGGCATCAAATGGTTTTATCCTCAAAAGACCAGCATACAAAAGGACACTCCTAAAAACAGGATGAAGTCTCTTCCACTCCATTTCATACTGGTTGAAAAGGGTCTCGACCTGTAGCGAGACAGAAAGAGACATATCCTTTTCAGTAAGTGGCATATCAACAACACCCTCTCTAAGAACTCCACCTTTCTCATCATCGACACCCTGCAAAAGACTTCTATTGAGTTCAAGAAGGCGCTTGGTGTTCCATTCAAGATCAGGAGTTCTGATCTGAGAAATCAAAACAGAGCGGAAATTGCATATAAGCAGATGCTCAGAAAGCTCAGCACTGTGACTGACCTTTCCTGAAAGAACAGTTGCAATTATTCTTGGGTCAAGTTTCCTGTCGCCAAGAGAGGAAGCATAGCAAATCAAATTCTTCACGATTTGACCAAACGCATCACTCCTTGAAAAGCCAAAGGAAACAGGATGCTTATCCTTAAGCTCATTCAAACGAGAAATATCGATGCTTCCAAGCCTCAAATCGTAATTCTTCAAATGTCTCATCGACCTGCCATCAGTTGGCTTTGGTGTATCTGCAGGGATAGTCCAAGACCATTCCAGCTTTATGGCTCCTTCGATTCTTCCTTCCTGACAAAGGATTCTCACCCTTCTATCACTGATTCCCCATTTCTTTGCAGCTTCTTTGATTCCAATATATTTCATAGAAATAATAATAAACCGATTTCGGAGTATTATCAACTAGCCACCGTTCGA
>JAFVDZ010000089.1 GCA_017478205.1 Spirochaetales bacterium
GAGCGACAGCCTTTGCTCTGAAAGGCTACTGCACTTCTTTATCATCAAAAAGAAAGCAGAAGCAAAAGAAATTGCCTTCACATTCTGATATCTGAATCTGAAGAAGTGCTCATCGAGTGCATAGATGTTATAGCTGTATAGGTTGCTCACAGGAATATTTATATATCGAGCAAAGTCAGTTTTTAATCCCTTTTCATGCAAAAAGCATACCATTCACCATGTTTTTCACATCGACCTCTACTTACCTAAGCTCTGCAATCGTCAAAGAAGGAGTCTATCGCCCCTTCTCTTCTTTTCGTGTATCCTTAAGATATGGAATACATTGAAGAAAAGAACAGAGTCTATCTAATTGATGATGAGAAAAAGCGTGTTGCTTTGATCGATTTTCCCGAAGTAGAAAGTGGTGTTGTCGATATAAATCATACAGAGGTCGACAAGAGTCTTGCAGGTCAGGGCATTGCTGGCATCCTCACTCAAAAGGCTGTTGAGATATTGAGAAAGGATAAGAGGAAGGCTATATTAACATGCTCCTATGCAATAAGATGGTTCAGCAAACACCCTGAATGCGAAGACGTTCTGCTTTCACCTGAAAAGGAAAGGCAAAAAGCTGAGATGGTGACAGGTCCAGCATGTGGCATCAGACGAAAATAGAACAAGATGCGATTGCACTCTCACTTCTTTTTGACAGCCTTCTTTGAAAGCTCTATAGCACCTACAGGACAAACTAGCTTGCACAAATGACAGCCTACGCAGGCCTTGCCATCAATTTTTGGCATCTTCCCATCCTGGATTATTATCGCTTGATGACCACCATCCTGACATGAGATATAACATCTGAGACAGCCGTTACACTTCTCTCTATCGATGATTGGATATACAACAGTATCTCTTTCTATCTGAGTGTGCTCCACAACTGTAGAGGAAGCTTTTCCAATCAGATCACTGACTCTCTTTATCCCCTTTGTCTCCATATAACTTCTTAGTCCTGAGACAAGGTCTTCGACTATCCTATATCCATATTGCATTACAGCTGTTGTTACCTGCAGGCTTCCACATCCAAGTAGCAGGAATTCAAGACCATCTCTCCAGGTCTCTATTCCACCCATACCACTGATGTGCATGTCTTCAAGTTCCTTTGTATTGCTGAGATCAGAAATGAAACGTAGTGCAATAGGTTTCACGGCAGCACCAGAATATCCACCTACAATACTTCTTCCTCTAACAGCAGGCTCGGCAACAAGATCATCGATATCGACACCTGTTATCGAGTAGATAGTGTTTATAGCTGCAATGCCATCTGCTCCTCCCCTTTTAGCAGCCAAAGCCATAGGGACCATGTCAGCAACGTTAGGAGTAAGCTTTGCAAGGATAGGAAGTTTTGTTCCCTTCCTAACAGCTTTTGTGAAACGCTCGACCTGGGACGCATCCTGACCAATGGTCGAACCAAGAGAGGAATCTTCCATGTTCGGGCAGGAGAAATTGCACTCGATTACATCGGCTCCAGCCTTTTCACACTCGCTTGCGATATATGTCCACTCATCTTCATTCTTTCCCATTATCGAGGCAATTATCACCTTTGTTGGGAACTCAGCTTTCAGGCGTCTGAATATCGCAAGGTCTTCTTCGATTGTATGATTCGATAGCTGCTCGATATTCTTGAATCCTGCAAAGGAGTTTGAATGGTTCCAGATTGCTGAAAATCGTGGAGATGCTTCATGCTGATCGAAGCTGCAGATTGTCTTGAATGAAGCCCCAGCCCAACCAGAGGAGAAAGCTCGGGCACACATTTCATATGTGCTTGCAACAACTGAGGATGATAGCAGGAATGGATTTTCTAGCTTCACTTTGCAGATTTCTGTAGAGAGATCTACATCTATTTTACCACTCTGAGGTTTATCTTCCTTTTCAAGAGAGATGAAGATATCCTTTATTTTTACAGGGCTCTTGATGAGACAAGCCTTTTCACAAGGAGCATTGCAGTCTGAACAGGAAACCTTTTCAAGTTTCTTAACTGCACTTGTTGGATTATCAAAATAAAGGGACCTCAATACATCTGAAACTGCTACAGAGGAAGGGCA
>JAFVDZ010000090.1 GCA_017478205.1 Spirochaetales bacterium
AGAAGGTCAAGGACTAGTGGCGAACAACTACTGTTAGGGTTGAAATATGATTGAACCGCCGTATACCAGACCGGTACGTACGGTGGTGTGAGAGGAAAGCCTCAGCTGGAAAACGGATGCTGAGGCCTACCTACTCGATTTTACACAAGAAGACCTTGGTCCGATGAGAAACTCTTGCCTCTCTTTCTCTTGAACTCTGTAACTAGATCCATGACAGTGAGCTTCTTCTTTTCCTCTCCCTTGATGTCAAGGATTATCTTTCCTTCATCCATCATGATGAGACGGTTACCGAACTCGATAGCAAACTGCATGTTGTGAGTGACCATTATGCATGTAAGTCCAAGCTTCTTTATGTACTCATCAGTTAGATTCATTACAATCTGCGCATTCTTAGGGTCAAGTGCAGCTGTGTGTTCATCAAGCAGAAGAAGCTTAGGTTTGGACATACAGACCATTATGAGAGTGAGAGCCTGTCTCTGACCTCCCGATAGCAGACCAACATTGTCCTTCATCCTGTCAGAAAGCCCGATTGGCTTTACAAGTTCCTTGAAGAGCTTGAGATTTTCCTTGTTCATGGAATATTTCAATCCCTTCATCCCCTTGCTCATTGAAAGCATCATATTGTCCTGTATGGACATGCTTGCACTTGTTCCCTTTGTTGGGTCCTGGAATATTCTTCCAATTGCAAATGATCTCTTGTACTCAGGCATCTTTGTGATGTCCTTTCCATCGAGTGTGATAGTGCCAGCAGTGATTGGGAAAGAACCAGAAATTGAGTTAAATAGGGTGGACTTACCAGATCCATTTGAACCGATAAGGCAGATTACATCTCCCTTGTCAACATGTAGGTTAATATCTTCAAGTGCGAGCTTTTCGTTAACTGTTCCTGGCTCAAATACCTTTGTTACGTGTTCAAGATCAAGCATTCTGAGCCTCCTTGATTTTTGAAAGTGCCTTCTTTTTTGCTGCATCTTCAGCACTCTTCTGTCTTGTGAATGCGATGAGCATCGATATGATTACTAGAAGACCAGTTAGCAGCTTGAAGTCATTTGGTGTGATACCAACTATGTGTCCATATTTTCTTCCAAGGAACATGAGTGCCTTGTATGCAATGGAACCTAGAGCAACACGCAGTGTGATGAGCTCGATTCTATTTGTTTTGAAAAGGAACTCTCCGAGCATTATTGCAGCAAGTCCTTGAACTGCCATTCCCTGCCCAAGGTTTGCATCTGCAAAACCTTGGTATTGAGCAAGCATTGCACCTGAAAGTGCAATGAGACCATTTGAAAGTCCAAGTCCGATATACTTTAAAACTGCAGGATCCATACCCAAAGAAACGATTACCTGCTCATTGCTTCCAAGTGCACCAAGGCTAGTTCCAAGGTCTGTCTTGAAGAATGCAACAAGAACGGCTGCAAGGATGAAGACAAGTATCAAGGTTCCAAGAAGAGCTGCAACAGAAGAAGGAAGGAATGAAAACGCCCTTGGGAACACTCTGTAGAGTGTATTGACTCTGACAAGAGGAACATTTGCCTTGTTTCCCAGAATTCTGAGGTTAACAGAATAGAGCATTGTCATTGTGAGAATACCTGCAAGTAGACCTGGGATTCTAAGCTTATTGTGGATTGCTGCGGTACACAGTCCACAGAGTACCCCAACTACAAAGCTTGCTATCATCGATAAAACGATGCCCCAGCCAGCAATTATACACATTGCACCTGTTGCAGCTCCAGCTGCAACAGAACCATCACATGTAAGATCTGCAAGATCTAGAATCCTGTAGCTTATCAAGATGCCGAGAGTCATTATCGAGAAGATAAGTCCTTCGACGAAAATTCCTTCTGTCATGTCTTACTCCAAAGGTCGATAGTGTGATGATATGAAATATAAATGATTCTGTCTAGAGAAACATTCAATAATTTTCCCCATCCCTTTAACTTTGTCTAGTTTGCTAATATAATCAACACAATGAGTAACAAGATTGAATATTGGGATATATACGATATTGATAAGAACAAGACTGGCCGAAAGATGCTTAGAAACGACTGGAGCATGAAGGATGGTGATTACTACCTTACTGTTCTTGGAGTTATCAGGCGTTCAGATGGTCGCTATCTCATAACCCAGCGATCTATGGACAAGGCTTGGGCTGCTGGCTGGTGGGAAGTTCCAGGTGGCGGAGTAATGGCTGGTGAAACAAGCCTTGAGGCTGTGATCAGGGAAGTAAGAGAAGAAACAGGATTGGATGTTTCACACGCAAAGGGTGGTTATCAATTCTGTTATCACAGAGAGAACAAAGGTCAGAACTATATTGTTGATATCTATCGCTTTGAATTGGATGCCAATGATGGTGAGCTTGTTCTTCAGAAAAATGAAGCATTGCAAGGAAGATTTGCAACGCTTGAAGAGATCAGAGAGCTTGCAGGAAAGGGTATCTTCCTTCACTTTGACAGCATAAAGAAAGTGTTCGTATAAACGAAAATCAGGAAAGGGGTCACCTTTCCTGATTTCATATCCATCAATTCAGATTATCTAGTTTCGAGCTGACCTGCCTTGACATAGTACTTTGCGTTCTTGACAAGGTCGGAAGGAAGCTTTACTCCAATTTTATCTGCAACATTCTGGTTGAGATAGATTTCAAGTGAATCAGAATCGAGGTACTGTGTTCCGATTTCAGTTGGCTTTGTTCCTTTCAATACCTTCTCGATGAGTTTAGCTGTGAGAACACCTGACTTGTAGTAATCGAAACCACCTGCGATAAGAACATCTGTATTGAATGAGGATGTTGTATCAGCAGAGAAGAGTGCAACCTTTTCCTTTGCACATACTTCAGCAACGCCGTTGATTGCAGAGATTACTGTGTTGTCAGTTGCGATATACATAGCATCTATTCTGCCAACAATTGACTGTGCAGCCATCTTTGCTTCAGAGGAGTTAGAAATTGAAACAGGAACAAACTCAAGTCCAAGCTTCTCTGCTGCCTTTTTAGCAGCTTCCATGAGAACGATGCCGTTTGCTTCGCCAGATGTGTAGATCATACCAACTCTCTTGCAACCTGTGATGTTCTTGAGAAGTGAAAGATGAGCCTCAACTGGTACCATATCAGATACACCACAGATGTTTTCACATCCAGGACCTGTAAGACCTGCGCTGACTGGGTCTGTTACTGTTGCAAATACCTGAAGTGTATCAGGCATTGCATTTGCAATAGCTTGTGCAGTAGGAGTTGCGATACCAACTGCTACATCTACCTTCTCGTCCTTGAAGAGTCGTGCAATTGAAGCACAGGTGGAAATATCGCCATTTGCATTTTCGCTATGGATTGTATAGTTCAGATCGGTAGTGGCCATATAATCCTTG
>JAFVDZ010000091.1 GCA_017478205.1 Spirochaetales bacterium
GTAGGAGTTGCGATACCAACTGCTACATCTACCTTCTCGTCCTTGAAGAGTCGTGCAATTGAAGCACAGGTGGAAATATCGCCATTTGCATTTTCGCTATGGATTGTATAGTTCAGATCGGTAGTGGCCATATAATCCTTGATACCCTGTTCAATTGAGTCAAGAGCAGGATGAGCAAGAAGCTTTGAGATACCGATTTTGTAGGCATTTGATTTCTTTTCGCCTGCACCTGAAGCGAAGAGAAGTGCGGAAACAAGAAGAAGAATGAGAATGGTTGATAGTTTTTTCATAATGTAAATTCCTTATGTTTTGTTATTATAGATAGAAACATATCAATGTCAAGATACTATTTATAGAAACATTAAGATTTTTTCTCATTCTATAAGCAAGTAGTCCAGGAAACTCCTTTTGGTGCTCTTGGAAGAACTCTGTATTTCGGAAACTAACATAAACTTTTAAGTCATTAGAAGAACATCCATTTCCCAGGATGGGTGAAAGAATAGGAAAGGATCCTATTGATTTTTTTCGAATATAGCATTACACAGGAATTGACAGAGCCTACCACGCATAAGGCAAAAAATGCACTGCGGACCACGGTAGGACTTTTTTTTGGCCTAAGAGTAATTTAAGGATAGCACTGTCGCTATCTTAAATAATGTATCCAATAAAGACGAGTTGTTGTCATCGTTTACTTAATTATCATCATGTTGCATTAACCCTCTTAACTTAAATATAGATATACTGTAATATAAAACCGAATAGATATTCAGTATTGAAAGAAGGACTACAATTGGCTCAGGTATTGAAAGATGAAATATTTGAACGTATCTACCTTTCTGGAGTAGATGTGTTCTATGAAAAAGACTTTCGCAGCGCAACGATGCAGGAAATTGCAACTAGGGCAGGAATTCCAGTTTCTCTGATCTATAACTACTATAAGAACAAGGCTGAACTGTTTGATAAGATTGTTTCATCACTGTATGTGAACTATGACAAGATTGCCTATGAAGAAGAACAATCTGAAGGTCTTCCATCTGAAAAGTATAAGAGTATAACTGAAGACTACATCCTCAAGCTGCTTGAAAAGCATAAGATATTTGTGATTCTCATGGATAAAAGCCAGGGAACAAAATATGAAACTGCAAAGGAGCAATTTATCCATTCAATTGAACAGCATATCAAACGACAGCTAGGGAAGAAGACTCACATCTCCTATAATGATATGCTCTGCCACATTCTTGCTAGTAACTTTGCAGAGGGTATATTGGAAGTTGCAAGGCATTATGAAAATCATGAGTTTGCTCGTACAATGCTTGATCTCGTAACAAAGTGTTATTACGAGGGAGTGAACTCTTTGTAAGAAGGGCCACATGCTAATCTAATTTGGAGAAGCTGGGCCTTTATCTTTAACTTATGTGTTAGCAGTAGCTAACTATTTGTATAGATTAATACCGAATTTCAATTCGTTATTAAAGGAGGATTTACTAAATGACCAACCAACAGGAATTGGTGAAGCAGGTGATAGGTAAGAACAAGCTATCGAACATTATGCTTTGTTGCAAAGTTGTTTTTGACCTACTTCCACAAGTACTTTTGATCCACATGATTGGATTGTACTTCTTGTCAGAGCTCACAAGAAATCAGATCAGATGGGAATGCAGTGTCATCTTGATATGCTTTATCGCGAAGGCAATATGCTCCTACTTATCAACATGGTCAGCACATAAAGCTGCTTACACATGTCTGACAGAATTGAGACTTCAGATAATCCGTCACCTGAAAAAATTGTCTCTTGGATTCTTCCAGGAGCGTAAGATAGGTGATTTGACAAACATCGTGCACCACGATGTTGAACAGGTAGAAGGATATCTTGCTCATGGACTTCCTGAAATAATGTCAGCAACTATTCTTCCAATCGCAGTATTCTTCATTATGCTGTGGGTAGACTACCGTCTTGCGCTTGTAATGATTGCTGGTATTCCTCTGATGTGGATCACTAAAACTATCTCAGCACCAATTTGGGCAAAGAACTTCAAGATATACTCTGATTCAGTGACCAGAATGCAAGAAAACGTCATGGAATATGTTTCCTGCATTTCTGTAATCAAAGCCTTCGGAAAAGAAGAAACAAAAACCGAAAGAACAATTCAGGCAGCAAAAGACTATGATTATTGGGTCAAGAAGTCCATGGCAGGAATTTCTGTTCCGATGGGCTTGATCATCTTGTTCATGGAATCAGGAATAGTTCTCGTGATGATTCTTGGAACATATCTTCTATCCATTGGACAGATCAAACTATCGAATTTGATTCTTTCGATTGTCCTTGGAGGACTGTTTACATCATCCATTGCCAAGGTAGCAACATTCCAACATTACAGAATTGTGTTCAATCAAGCAATGAATGGAATATGGTCGATACTTGGTGTTGAAGCTCCAAAGAGACCTGGAAAGAGTGAGAAGCTAGTAAATGGAGAAATTGTCATCTCGAATCTGGATTTTGCATACAACAAAGATGAGAAAGTTCTGGATAACATCAATCTTTGCATTCCAAAGGGGACTAAGACTGCATTGGTTGGCTCTTCTGGGTGTGGGAAAAGTACACTTGCAAATCTACTTATGGGATTCTGGGAACCGACAAAGGGCAACATCACAATAGGGGGCAAAGATACAAAGAAGTATTCAGAAAAGGAAGTGAATAGCCTCTTTTCTATCGTTCAGCAAGAGGTCTTTCTCTTCAATCTGAGCATGGAAGAAAATATACGGATTGGAAAACCTGATGTGGGAGCGGAAGAAATCATAGAGGCCGCAAAGAAAGCCAGAATCCATGATTTCATCATTTCTCTTCCTAATGGGTATCAGACTTTGGCAGGTGAAACGGGTGTCAAATTCTCCGGAGGTGAAAAGCAGCGGATTTCCATTGCTCGCATGATATTGAAGGATGCCCCAATCATAATTCTAGATGAAGCAACTGCTTCACTGGATACAGAGAATGAAACCTACATTCAGGCAGCAATTGACTCTTTGAGCCAGGATAAGACTGTCATTATGATTGCCCACCATTTGAACACAATCCAGGATGCAGATCAGATCGTTGTAATGGATAGCGGAAGGATCGTAGACATAGGAAAACATAAAGAGCTGCTTGAGCACTGTGCTCTATACAAAACGATGGTTGAAAATCAAAACAAGGTCGACAACTGGAAGATTAAGGAGGTGTCACTTTGATTAAGGAAATATGGAATACTCTTACTCCTGGTGGAAAGCGATCTTTATCGATCTCTGTCATAGCTTTTACCCTGTATGCACTCTCGGGAATCGCAATGATGTATATCGTTCTCAAGGCACTGGAGAGTGTTGTTACAGGCAATGGAAACTTGCTTTTGTATTGGATATGTCTAGTTGTCTGTCTTTTGATAAAAGGTTGCAGCAATATACTTGCAGATGTAAGAAAGCACTATGCTGGGTTTGATATTGTCTATCAGGTACGAAAGAATATCATCTATCGCCTGAAAGAGTTTTCGCTTGGCTTCTATACAAATGAACGTTTGGGTGAGATTAGTACAATCATCCATAAAGATGTAGATAAGATGGAGATGGTCGTCGGCCATATGTGGACTAGGATGCTTGCCGATTTCATTGTGTCGATTATTCTGTTTACTGTTCTTGTCATTTACAGCCCAAAAATGGCCTTGCTCATGGCATCTTCATTGCCACTTGCAATCCTGTTTCTTGTCCTTGGTCTAAAGAGAGCAAGATATCTAGAAAATGAAGCTGGAAACGATCTTGCTGATATGGTGAGTGTCTTTGTGGAATACATAAAAGGAATTCCACTCTTGAAAGCCTATTCTGAAAGTCACCAGTTTGAAAGAAGAGTTGAAAGATCGGCAAGTGTCTTTGGGCAAAGTTGCAAGGCTGTTTCAAGAAATCGTGCTGCTGTCTTGTCATTCTATGGCTTTATCCTAGATGTCTCTTTCTGGATTATGGTCACAGTAGGACTTGTCATGATGATGAAAGGTGAGCTTTCTGCTTATTCTTTCTTGCTCTTTGCAATCATCAGCCGTGAGTTCTATAAGCCATTTCTTAATCTGGAAAGCCATTGGGCAAACTATCTGACTGTGACAGACAGCTACCGCCGTATCAAGAAGATAACAGAAGCTGAAACAGTTCCAAATCCTAAAAGAGCACTTCAAGCTAAAGAGTACTCGATCTCTTTTGATGATGTTTCGTTCTCTTATGAGGAGGGTGGTTTTTCTATTGAGGACATTTCCTTCCATACACCTGAACGAACACTTACTGCTCTTGTCGGTGGTTCGGGTTCTGGCAAGACAACAGTTACGAATCTCCTTTTGCGTTTTTGGGATGTAAATAGCGGTTCAATCAAAATCGGTAATGTTGATATACGGGATATGAGTTACGATGATCTTTTATCTTCTGTCAGTATCGTCATGCAAAATGTCCAACTCTTTGCTGATACAATAGGGGGGAACATTAGACTTGGAAAGGCTAATGCAACAAAGGAAGAAGTTATCACGGCAGCAAAAAGGGCTCGCATACACGACTTTGTCATGTCATTGCCTGATGGTTATCAGACAATGATAGGGGAAAATGGTGTAGGACTTTCTGGTTGTCAGAAGCAACGCCTTTCTATCGCGAGAGCTTTCTTGAAAGATGCACCGATCTTGCTTTTGGATGAGATTACAAGCAATGTAGATCCTGTCAATGAAGCTTTGATACAACAAGCCATATCAGATCTGGCAAAGGATAGGACTGTCCTGGTAATTGCCCATCACTTAAGTACGATCCGCAGTGCAGATCAGATATTGGTTTTCCAGGAAGGTAGGATTGTCCAATCGGGTAAACATGAAAGCCTAATAATGGATAAGAAGGGGTACTACTATAATCTATGGAATTTCTCAGATCAGAGAGCTGACAATTTGTAGTGAAGTCTATTTGGAATGAAAGTATGCCGACGGTTTTGCTTTGTATAGGTACAATCGTCGGCATTGTTTTTGATAAAACAAACTGAAGCCTAATATTATTGATATTTCCTTTCTAGATGAGGTCAGAAGACAAAAACGGCAAAGTCTGAAAAAGCTTTGCCGTTTCTCTCGTAAACTCTTTATGATTATATTCTCATAAGGTGATATGTTCAGAAGTCGATATCGAACCTTTCATCTCTCTCATCTTCGTACTGACGCTCTTCATCATCGTCATCGATAGAAAAGACGTGGTCTGAAAGATCATCGTCATCATCAGAGTGTGATGAATATCCATCTTCATCTTCTATGTCATCGAAGTTATCGAATTCGATGCCATACTCTCTGTCCGAGTAGCTGTCATCTAGATCATCGCCACCTTTTCTGAAATATTCATCTTCAAGACGATCGAGATCGTCATCATCTAGATCGAAAGATTTTCTGTAGGCCATAGCTACCTCCTGACTGTTGTTGATAAACTAGTTATAAACCGAAAATGATGCACATGGAAGAGTAATGTTGATTGAAACATTATCTTGATTCTGTTCATATAATATAAATATGAAGAAACTAATTTTATTAATTTTCACTCTTCCCCTGTTTCTTTTATCCTGTACGACAGGAGTAAAAATCGATTATCTGGCACCATCGGAGATTGACATGTCCTCCTATCGGACAGTTGCAATCGCATCCTGTGTGCCATATACAAAGACAAAGAATCCAGGTTTGATAATACGAAACCTAGATGTCTTTTCTGATGTCGATTATGTCTATCAATCTGGATACAACGGTAAACGCTTTGCAAAGAAGAGCTCTGAGTATGTTACAGATCTCTTCGAAACGACACTAAAGGGTACTGGGTACTTCACAGTGATAGGGCATGAGGTTACTGATTCAATCATAAGTGCCTCAAAGAAGGGTTATGATATAAAACCATTTATTCAGAGCTACAATATCGATGCGATCATAATTCCTAAGATTTCATATGCTGAAATCGATGAAGCGATCGAGAGTGACGAGTATACAACAAGAGTCAAGAACGCAAGTGGTGAGTATGTTGAAACGATAGCGTACAGATACATACTCCATCAGAGTGTATCTATTACTGTTTCCTATACAATAATCGATACAGCAACGATGGAGGTCTACTCGACAAAGAAACTGCAGGGCTATAGGAAAGAGCAGTCGGATACGAATCATTTTTCAAACGTTGGAAAGGATCCTCTTCAGATCGCAAAGAAGATAATCTACAGCTTCGATGAGGACTTGATCGTGGACCTTGTTCCTCATAGGATGGTTGCAGAGTTCAACTTAGTGAAGAACAAACCTAAGCTTGATGAAGCAAAGGCTGTGTACAAGATTGTAAACAAGAATCCAGCATTTGCAGAGCTTGAATTCAAGAGACTCTATGATACATATGGACACATTCCATCGGGCGTAAATGCTGCAATTCTGAAAGCAAAGAATATGGATTATGATGGTGCGATAGAGCTTCTTGGAAATATCTACTCTGCTAGTGGAGACAGGAATGCATATAGCTTGCTTGAAAGCGTGAAGTGCATGAAAACGCAGACAACACTAGCTACCAAACAGTTTGAGAGAGTAGGTAACAAAACTGATCGGAATATATTCCAGACAATAATGGATGAATGATTGCTTAACACTTGTTAGGTATTTTACATTATTTTTTTGCAATCAATATCCTAACAAGTAGGTAAAAATACAAGAAATGAGGGTAATATGCGTTAAATTACCCTCGTTTTGTATATGCTTTAAGGTCATAAAAGCCATTTTTTTACTCAATTTCAATTTTTATCTCATCTCTTGCGTTTTGAAACTTGAGAATAATAAAATCGTATTATGGAATTTCTGGATATGCATTCGCATCTTCTTCCTGGTGTCGATGATTCGCGTCAGAGCAGATTTTTCTTTGACAGAATGCTCAGGTGTTACGCTGAAATCGGATTTGGGGGGATTGTCTTTACACCTCATATAGACAATCCATCTGTAAGGACGAAAAAGGATCGCATCCAGAAGACCTTTGAGTGGGCGAGCAGAAAGGCTGAAGAGTATGATCTCAAGACCTACTTGGGCTCTGAGTACTATGTCGTGGATCAGAAGAAAATCGATTTGATTCCGATATTCGGCAAGTATGCTCTGTGTGAAACCTTTACTGGCACTATGCCAAAGGATTATCTGGATGTCCTGAGAAGAGTCAAGGACAAGGGATATGAGATCATAATTGCCCATATCGAAAGGTATATCTGGCTAAAGCCGGATAGTGATGTGATGAGGAGCCTTGTCGAGGAACTGAAGGTCAAGATCCAAGTCAATGCCATGGGGGCAATGACAAAGGAAGGGAAACGATATCTTTCTCTTGATATGGTAGATTTCTTGGCAAGTGATTGCCATGGTGATAGGAAGCTTGTGGGCGAGCTATACAGACAGCTCGAAAAGAACCCAAATGTCGCATTTAAAATGTGTGATTTTTTCGCACAGGAAATAGAATAGGAGGTAGCCAATGCTGCTGAACATGACTATTGCAAACTTCAAATCTGTGAAGGATGCACAGACCATTAGCTTCGAGGGTCTCAAGGATAATAGACTCGACGATAGCAAGGTCGTTCGAATTAATGATAGGATCAAGGCAATAAAGACCAGTGCTATCATCGGTCCAAACGGTGCCGGAAAGAGTTCATTTGTCAGAGCCCTTGAGGTCCTTAACAGAATTGTCACTTCAGCTGATGATGCTGAAGGCGTACTCGCAAACTCTCTTAGAGGAACTTCATTTGCATATGGTGTTGACAAGATGACACCTGCAACGATCAGTGTTGATGTCCTGCTTGATAAGGGTGAAGAGGGAAATGATGAAAAGCCAATGATTATTGCTTCCTATACTCTCGCAGCAAGCAGCGAAAGAATTCATGAAGAGTCCCTCTATTACACGATCAACGGCTCAAAGAAGCTGATGTTCGAGCGTCTCTACAATACTGATAAAGATGCATATGAATACAGATTCGGCAAGCTATACAGAGGCGAAAAGAAGCGTCTTGCTGGCAAGATCGGCCAGGATAATTCCTTCCTCGGTCAGGCTGCAAGAAATGGTGGCCTCACCTGTCAGGAGCTCTATTCCTGGTTCACAGATAGCCTGAACATTCTCCCAATGGGTGTTTCTCAGGCAGCTGAGAACTACATTGCTTCTAAACTTATTGAGCATCCAGCATGGAAGGAACAGCTCATCGAGTTCTTCTGGGCTGTCGATATTACCGATATCAGACGTGTAGGCGTCAGAGAGGATGGAAAGGTTTCATTCACTCACGTATATATCAACAACAAGAAGGCTGATGGTTATTCAAACCTGTTTTCAATGGAGTCCCTCTCTCTCAGAAGACTTACACTCCTTGCAGTTGCTTTCTTTGAGAGCTTCGTTTCTCACAAGCTTCTGGTAATCGATGACTTTGGCATGCTCTTGCATCCAGATGTTCTCTGCCACCTTGTTGAGATCTTCGAGAACTGTAACAAGAACAGCCAGATGCTCGTTGTTGACTGCAACCCATCACTTTTGAAGGAAGGTCTCCTCAGAAAGGATGCAGTCTGGTTTGCACAGAAGAATCATGAATCAAGTACCGAATACTATTCACTTGCTGACTTCAGAAAGGCTAGAGGTAAGGCAAGCCCAAGAGAAAGATATCTCCAGGGTGCTTATGGAGCTCTTCCAATCACAAGTGATTTCTACTTCGTCTCTGACGTAGAGGAGGATAAGTAAAATGCAGTTAAGAAAGAAGAAAACTACAGAATTCAAGGGCACAATGCTGCTTGTCACAGCAACAGAGGCTGAAGCTCTCTTCTTCTCACAGATGAGAAAAGACTGCCGTTTTACAAACCTCAATGTTGTCTGTTCTAACGCAAAGACTCTGAAGGAGATCATCACATTTGCTGCAAGAAAGAAGAATCAGGGCAAGTATGATAGGACATTCTGTGTCTTTGGACTTGATGACCTCAATACATCTATCGAAGAGATCAAGAGCAATGAGGAAGCAGTTGCCAACAGAAGAATCCAGCTCTGCTACTTCAACCCAACCTTCGAAATGTACTTCTATTTCCACCTTGGCGAGCTTGATAGATTTGTTGGCGATGCTGAATTCTTCAAGAGCAACATTGCAAAGGCTGTAAAGGATTATGAATTTACACCAGAGTTCCTTGGAACAAAGGGTTCAAATTTCCACCTCCAGCTCTTCCCAAGACATGCAACTGCAGATCTCAGGATCAGAGATTATAACCGTGTTGCTAATCAGGCAACTGGAGCTAAGGCTTGTGGTGTAGTCGAGCTCAATAATGCTATCACAGAAATCTGTGGTACTGCAGATATGAGCCACAATACAAGGGTGTTCAGGTAAGTAGTGATTTCATCGATTCTACTATTATGCTCGATAGCCGCACTTAGTATTGTAAGTATGGATCTGGCCCTTTCCTGCGTTTACGCAAGAAGGGCCAATCGTCATTCTTGGACAAACCTTTTTATTGTCTTTCTTTCAACAGCTTTGGGGCTTGTCCTTGCAGAAATCCTCTCTTCCTGGTCTTCAATTATCTTCAGTGGAACAGCAGAGAGGGTTCTCCATATCATTTTCGAGGCTCTGAAGAAGGCAGACGGAAGCTTCATGATGTTCTTTGTACCCGTCTTTTCATCCTGGTTGATTGCATACCCGCTATCATTCAAGACAAAGGTATTCTTCTTCCTCATTTCTGCCATTTATCTTGTTTCTAGCATCCTATATTTCATTTTCCCAAGTTATGAGATATTCGACCAGCTTCCATACGGTCTTGTCATATTCGACCTCTTGTATGTAAATGGTGTCATCTTCACCAAGTCAAAGAGTGTAGAGAATAGGGGAATAAGACTTGTAGTTACCTCTATCATGGCAACGAGCTTTCCTGTCCTTGCAATTGCACTTGTCGGCCTTGTCGTCCCACAATTAAGGCCTTTGATGATAATTCTATGTATCCTGTCAATTGGAATCGTTGTCCTGGTCTTTCTATTCATTGCCCTTTCAAAAAAAGAGCATGGGGATGTAAAGCATCTCAAGAAGGAGCTTACGCTCGATGATCTCAAGCAGTATGGAATTACCGGTAGAGAGTTCGATGTAATCCTTCTTATCAGGGATGGACTTACTGCCAAGGAGATAGCTTCCACGCTTACTATCAGCGTAAACACTGTAAACAACCACATTGCCAATATATTCTCGAAGACAGGGGTCAGAAGCCGTATCGATCTTCTCAATCTTATTCAGGATATTTGGTAGGGAAGTTGTACAAATCTTTCAAAGATAATACTATTTAGCAAAATCATGTTTTAGGAGCTTTTTTAATGGAAGTTCGTGTACGCTATGCCCCGTCGCCAACTGGGTTACAGCACATCGGAGGAGTGCGAACAGCACTCTATAATTATTTCTTCGCCAAGGCCAATGGAGGAAAGTTCATTCTCCGTATCGAAGACACAGATAGAGAGAGATATACAGACGAGTCCCTCCAGGATCTCTATGACACACTCTCATGGCTTGGTGTAAAGTGGGATGAAGGTCCTGTTGTCGGTGGACCTTATGGTTCTTATGTCCAGTCTGAAAGACTCGAGCTCTATCAAAAGTATGCAAAGCAGCTCGTTGAGGATGGAAAAGCATATTATTGCTACTGCACTCCAGAGCGTCTTGAAAAGGTTCGCCAGGAGCAGATTGCATCCAAGAGTCAGTATCAGGGCTATGATAGACATTGTGCAAATCTCACTCAGGAAGAAAGAGAAGAGCTTGAAAAGCAGGGTATCAAACCTGTTATCCGTCTCAGAGTTCCTACAGAAGGAAAAACAACATTCCATGATATTCTCATGGGTGATATCACCAGAAAGAATAAGGATGTATCCCCAGATCCTATCCTTCTAAAGAGTGATGGTTTCCCAACATATCACCTTGCAAATGTAATCGATGACCATCTCATGAAGATTACTCATATCATGAGAGCGCAGGAGTGGATTCCATCTGGCCCACTTCATATCCTCCTTTACAATGCATTTGGCTGGGAGCCACCTCAGTACTGTCATCTTCCTATGGTAATGGGCAAGGATGGACAGAAGCTTTCCAAGAGACATGGAGACACCGCAGTCAGAGACTTCAGGGCAAAGGGCTACCTTCCTGAGGCTATCCTCAACTACGTTTCACTCGTAGGCTGGTCTTTGGATGGTTCAACAGAATTCTTCTCAAGAGAAGAGCTCGAAAAGTGTTTCAAGCTTGAGAACATCCACGTCTCTCCTGCAGTCTTCGACTACAAGAAGCTTGACTGGTTCAACGGTCAATATATCAGAGCAAAGAGTGATGAGGAGCTTGCTTCCCTGATTCTCCCATATATGCAGAAAGCAGGATTCATTTCAGCTTCATACACAGATGATGAGAAGAAGAAACTCCTTAGACTTGTTCCATCTTTGAAGGAGAGAATGAAGGTTCTCTCTGACTGTACAGAGCTTTCTGCTTTCCTCTTCGAAGACAAGCCTTGTCTTGATAAGGAAACATATATTGCAAAGAAGTGCACAGAGGAGCAGACAAAGGAAGCTTTGTATAAGGCCGGAGAGATTATTCTCCAAGACAGCAAAGCAGGTGTTCCTTTTGCAGATACTGAAGCAAAGGTATGTGCTCTTGCCGAAGAGATGGGTATCAAGGTAAATGGCTGTTTCCAGCCAATCAGAGTTGCTATCACAGCATCTACTGTATCACTTCCACTCCACGACTCTATTGAACTTCTTGGTCTTGAAGAGACCGAGAGGAGAATCAAGAGAGCTCAGGAACTATTCAACAACTAATTCAGGAGATAAATAAAAATGGCAGACGAAAGAGAAGAACTCAAGCCAAATGTAACATTAGACAAGATCGTATCCCTCTGCAGAAGAAGAGGTTTCATTTTCCAGTCATCTGAGATCTATGGTGGTCTCAATGGTGCTTACGACTACGGTCCACTCGGTGTTGAACTCAAGAACAACATCCGTGACTTCTGGTGGAAGGAGATGACCCAGCTGCACGATAATATCGTAGGCCTGGATGCATCTATTCTCATGCACCCAACTGTATGGCAGGCATCCGGTCATGTTTCTAACTTCTCTGACCCAATGGTCGACTGTAAGATCTGTAAGGCTCGTTTCCGCGCTGACCAGATCGATCTTAACGCTCCATGTCCAAACTGTGGAAACCGTGATAGCTTCACTGAACCAAGAAACTTCAATTTGATGTTCGAGACTCACATCGGTGCTAACAGAGATGCTGCATCTGTTGTTTATCTCCGCCCAGAGACTGCTCAGGGTATCTATGTTGATTTCAAGAATGTTGTACAGTCTTCTAGAGTCAAGATTCCATTTGGTATTGCTCAGGTAGGCAAGTCCTTCAGAAATGAGATCACAACCAAGAACTTCATCTTCCGCTCCTGCGAATTCGAGCAGATGGAGATGCAGTTCTTCTGTAAGCCAGGTTCAGAGGACGAGTGGTTCCCATACTGGAGAGAGCAGAGAATGAACTTCTACAAGAAGATGGGTATCGATACCAACCGCCTCAGATGGCATCAGCATGGTCCAGATGAACTTGCATTCTATGCAAAGGATGCATACGACATCCAGTTCCTCTTCCCAATGGGCTGGCAGGAACTTGAAGGCGTACACTCCAGAACAGATTACGACCTTACACAGCACTCAAAGTTCTCTGGCAAGGATCTCACATACCTCGATCCAGAAACCAACGAAAGATATATCCCATATGTTGTCGAGACCAGTGCAGGTCTTACAAGAAACGTTCTCATGGTTCTTTCCGATGCATATGAAGAAGAGCCAACTCCAGAAGGTGATGTAAGAACTGTTCTTCACTTCCACCCAGCAATTGCACCTGTAAAGGTTGCTGTCCTTCCTCTTGTAAAGAAGGATGGTCTTGCTGAGATCGCAACCAAGCTTGAGCACGAGCTCAGAGACGATTTCACTACCTTCTATGATCAGAGCGGTGCTGTTGGTAGAAGATACAGAAGACAGGATGAGATCGGTACTCCATACTGCGTAACAGTAGACTACCAGACAAAGGAAGATAATACTGTCACTGTTCGTTTCCGCGATAGCATGCAGCAGGAGAGAGTCAAGATCGATGAACTCGTAAGCTTCCTCAAGAAGGCAATGAAAGAGTACAAGAGGGTTTCCAAGTAATGAACAAGGCACTTGAAATACTGAAAGAACGTGGCTTCATCAAGGACTGTACCGATTACGATCAGCTTTCTGATCTCATGGATCAGGGCCCTGTCAAGTTCTATGTAGGTGTAGACCCAACAGGACCTTCCATGCACATCGGTCACGTTGTTCCTTTCTTTGCCATGCATCATCTCCAGCTCTGTGGCCACAATCCAATCGCATTGGTAGGTGGTGGTACAGGCTTGATCGGAGATCCATCTGGCAAGACAGAGATGAGAAAGATTCTCTCTGTTGAAGAGATTCAGAGAAACGCAAAGGCAATTGCAGGTCAGCTCAGTAAGGTTGTCGACTTTTCTGAAAACCCTGCTCCTGGAGTTGGCAAGGCAGTTGTCATGAACAATGCTGACTGGCTTATTGACCTGAATTACATCACATTCCTTCGTGATATCGGTTCTAAGTTCTCTGTAAACAGGATGCTCTCCTTTGAAGGAACAAAGCAGCGTCTTGAAAGAGGTCTTTCCTTTATCGAGTTCAATTACCAGCTGCTTCAGAGCTATGACTTCTACATGCTCTGGAAGAATGCTGGCTGCCGTCTCCAAATCGGTGGTGCAGACCAGTGGGGCAACATCGTTGCTGGTATCGATCTTATCCACCAGATGGATGGTCCTCAGTGCTTCGGCCTGACATTCAATCTCATCATGAGAGCTGATGGCAAGAAGATGGGAAAGAGTGAGAAGGGTGCCATCTTCCTTGATAAGAACCTTTGCTCTGTATATGACTTCTACCAGTATTGGAGAAACGTAAACGATGCTGATGTTATCAAGTTCATGAAGATATTTACCTTCATGAGTCTCGATGAGATTGCTGAGTACGAAGATCCAAAGAGAAACATCAACGAAGCTAAAGAGCGACTTGCATATGAGCAGACCAAGATCGTTCATGGCGAAGAGGAAGCAGAGAAGGCAAGAGATGCAGCAAAAGCTCTCTTTGCAGGTTCAGGCAACAAGGAAGGAATGCCTACAGTAGAAATTGAGAAGAGTGAACTTGAAACAGGTATCGGTCTTCTTGCTCTCTATGTAAAGGCAGGCCTTGCTGCTTCCAACAGCGCTGCAAGAACACTTGTAATGCAGGGTGGTGCAGAAGTCAATGGTAATAAGATTACTGATGCAAGATATACAGTTACTCTTAGCGATGTAACTGATGAAGAGGATATCATCCTTAAAGCTGGCAAGAAGAAGTTCTGCCGTGTGCTTGTAAAGTAATTCTGCTTGGTTGTATAGATCTTTGTGGTCCTGATGCTATGTCAGGACCATTTTATTCATTTAAACTCGGAAGAGCTGAAAACCCACATTTCAAGCTCGGGATCTCAAAGCATCCGATAAGTCTTGGAAAACAGAAACTATCTTTATACATCCACAATTGAATAACCATATTCATTGCTTATCAATCGAGAAGCTTCGTTGTCATATATATGGCAGTGTTTTTTCCCTGTCGCATTCCTTTTCCATTGAGGAATCTTGTTGAAGGTTGTTGTAAATGGATTCTGCATAAGAAGTTCCTCCTGTTTTATAAAAGTTTAAACTATTTATAACCATTTATAATTTTCCACATTTTTTTATAACCGTTTATAATTTTGAAAACTTTTTATAACTTACTTAAGAGCACCGCTCAAGAACCATAAATGTCTCCAAGGAAGTATCAACAATGACAAAAGCCTCTGAGTAATGAAACCTGTCACAATTCTTTGCTGTAGATAAAAAGAGTGCTTGCAACTTAGACTGGCAAGCACTCTCTGAAAGACTCTTATTCGAACTCTATTGTTCCTGTTGGTTTTGGTGTGAAATCATAGAGGACTCTGTTTACACCCTTTACTTCATGTGTGATTCTCTCGACAAGATGCTGCATGAGATCGAAAGGAATGTTCTCAACTGATGCACTCATTGCATCTGTTGTGTTGACAGCTCTGATAATTACAGACCATTCGAAGGATCTCTTTCCATCCTTTATGCCGGTACTCTTGAAATCAGGGACAACAGTGAAATACTGCCAGACCTTGCCTTCAAGGCCATACTTATGAAATTCCTCTCTTAAAATTGCATCAGATTCTCTTACTGCCTCTAAGCGGTCGCGTGTGATTGCTCCAGGACATCTTACACCAAGACCTGGGCCTGGGAATGGCTGTCTGAATACCATGCCATCAGGGAGTCCGAGAGCCTTTCCTACGATTCTGACTTCATCCTTGAAGAGAATCTTGACAGGCTCGACTAGTTCGAACTGGAGATCTTCTGGAAGTCCGCCAGCATTGTGGTGTGCCTTGATTCCTTTCTCACTTTCGAGAATATCTGGCCAGATTGTACCCTGAGCAAGGAAGGAAACACCTTCAAGCTTTCTTGCTTCCTCTGCAAATACTTCGATGAACTCATTTCCTATGATCTTTCTCTTTGTCTCAGGGTCTGTGACACCTGCAAGTTTATCAAGGAAGCGGTCTGTTGCATCGACATAGACAAGATTTGCCTTCATCTGGTTTCTGAATACTTCGATTACCTGTTCTGGCTCGCCCTTTCTCAAAAGTCCATGGTTTACATGTACACATGTCAGTTGGTTGCCAATTGCCTTGATAAGGAGAGCTGCAACGACTGATGAGTCGACACCGCCTGAAAGTGCAAGGAGAACCTTCTTATCCTTTACTTGCTCCTTGATTACTTCAAGCTGCTCGTTGATGAACGCTTCAGCCTGCTGTGTGGTAGTGATGCGGACCATATTATCCGGTCTTCTGTCTGATGCCATATTGTTCCTCCGTTAGATTATCTAACTCCCATGCTACTAGAGAGTAGGTGTGAATTGAAAGATGAAATAATCTCATTTTATGTGTTTAGAGACATTGCACTTCTGTCGATCTGCTTCATGTTCTCTGCAATATTTATGCTCTGAGGACATGCTTTCATGCATCGTTTGCAGGAAACACAATCTCCTCCATTCTTTGTAAGAGATAGATACTCTTTCTTGAACTTGTCTCCATCGTGGTCGATAAGGTATGTGTTGTAGATTTCGAACACAGTAGGAATATCTATGCCTGCAAGTGCACATGGCATGCAATAGTGACATTTAGTGCATGGAACATTCTTTGTCTGCAGAAATAGGTGAGTGACTTTATCAAGAATATCGATCTCATCCTTATTCAGTTTTATCACAGGAGAGAATGTTCTTATGTTGTCATCAAGCTGAGCTTGGTCATTCATGCCTGAAAGGACGACAAGTACATTATCAAGAGAAGAAACCCATCGGAATGCCCAGGATGCTATCGATGCATCAGGATTGTAATTCTTCATGATGGAAATTGCTTCAGGAGTGAGTGTTGTGAGCGCACCACCTCTAACTGGCTCCATTACCATAACAGGAAGATTATGCTTTGTAACTGTCTCGTAGCTAAGTTTAGCGTTCTGAAGAGAATAATCGACATAATTTAGCTGAAGCTGAACAAAATCGAAATCTCCCATCCCGATCATCTCTTCAATGTCTGTTGCGTAGCCATGGAATGAGAAACCGAAATTCTTGATGACACCTTCCTTTCTCTTTCTATCGAGAAAATCATAGATTCCACTCTCTATGCTCTTTTTCATGCCTTCAAGGTTGATTGCATGGAGAAGATAGTAGTCGATGTAATCAGTCTGGAGATTGATAAGCTGTTGCTTGAAGATTCCTTCTGCTTCGATCAAGCCATTCTTGATCATATTGATAGGCATCTTCGTTGCTATGTTTATCTCTTCTCTTGGAAGAGTCTTTAAAACTCTTCCGACAAACTCTTCGCTTGTCCTGTTGTGGTAAGGGTAGGCAGTATCAAAATAGTTGACTCCCTTGTTGTATGCATCAAGAAGAAGAGCTTTAGCCTTCTCTTCGTCAATTTTCCAGTCTGAACCTTCTACTAGTGGAAAGCGCATACAGCCAAAGCCAAGACGCGAAATATTTCTGTTGTTGTGTTGTTTGAAATCCATATTGTTATGATAATAATGGATTTAAGAAAAACGGGAAGCTTTTTTCGCTTCCCGCCATACATTTTAGATGTTTACTACCTCATGTATTGTTTTTCTTACAGCACCCTTTGCTGAAACTAGACGTGTAAAGTAGTCGAGTATTACAGGATAGAGTGGTGTTGTTGTGACATCCAGACCGAAAATCGTTTCATTTTTTAGCAAACTCTTGAGAGTACTCTCAAATGGTCCCTTGTCGCCAAGCTTTATGCTTGAAACAATTGGCTGGACAGTTGTCAGCATTGGATCAGGTGAAAGAGTGAAGGTGTTGCCTTCATCATCTACACCAAGAAGGTATCTGAGCCAGAGAGCATACACAAGTGGAGCGACCTTCAGTGTGTTGACATCAAGATCGTCCGATGCGATATATGCCTTTATGGTCTCACCAATTCTGATAGAAAGCTTCTGAGAAGTATCAGTTGCAATTCTCTGTGGAGTGTCAGGCATGAATGGGTTTGGAATTCTCACGCAAAGCACTTCGTCGATGAAGGCTTTTGGATCGATAATGCCAGGGTTTGTCACTACAGGAAGACCTTCCTTGTAGCCTAGAATCTCGACCATCTTCTTAAGGTCTGGATCCTTCATCTCGTTTGCAATGAGGTTGTAGCCAAGAAGGCAACCTGAGACAGCGAGTGCTGTGTGCAAAGGATTGAGACAGGTGCAGACCTTCATTCTCTCTACCTTATTGACAGTCTCTCTGTCACAGAAGTAGACACCAGCCTTTTCAAGTGCAGGCCTTCCATTTGCAAAGTTATCTTCGATTACGAGATACTGTGGCTCCTCAGCATTTACGAAAGAAGCAATGTAGGTATGTTTTGATGTGATGATAGGCTCTGCATCCTCATAGCCATCCTTTTCAAGCATTGCTTTGACAGAATCATCTGGGCGTGGTGTGATCTTGTCGATCATGGACCATGGGAAGGAGACGCACTTTTCGTCACTAATCCAACCTACAAAGTCCAAGCTTACTTCACCTTTTTCCTGATATGACTTTGCAATTGTTACCATTGCATTCTTGAGCTTTTCGCCATTGTGAGAGCAATTGTCCATAGAGACAAGAGCGATAGGGGCCTTGCTCTCTGTATATCTTTCATAGAGGAGGGCAGTGAGGCGACAAAGGAACATGGATGCATCCTTAAGTGGAAGAGAGAAGTCCTTCTCATAACCTTTGAACAGGGTTCCATCTGGAGCATAGAGTGCATAGCCTTTTTCTGTGATCGTGAAGCTGATCATCTGGAGAGTCGGGTTCTTGATTGCACTTGCAAGCACAAGATAATCTTCAGATGAAGGGTCAACCTTGTTTGCAGAAACAACTGAGCCGATGATTTCCTTCTCGATCGAACCATCAGCTTTCAGCGTGACAGCGGTAGTAAGAGAGTCGTGTGGCTTATAGATATTGTCTATAATCTCAAAGTCAAAACCCTCTCCAACTACGATACCTGTATCCATCAGACCTTCATTGAGGAGTTTCTGACAAAGACCTGCTGGGAAGATCCTGAAAATGTTTCCAGCACCAAAGTGCACCCATTGTGGGCGCTTTTCAGTATTCTTTCTTATGCTCTCTCTGTCATAGTTGTATAGCTTATATCCCTTCCAGAGAGACTTGTTCATCAATTCTTTTTCATTCAGCTTCATATAGAGACCTCTACTTGAAATATTGTGGAAATTGTTCTTTTAGAATCTCGAGCTCCTCGTTGAGTCTTGATAGGTGTTTCCTATCAAGAGAGAGTGTGCCCTCGATATCCTTGTTTTCAATGTGCTCGATAAGGGCAGTGTGTTCTGCCAATACAGAATCTACAATTCCTTCAGCCTTGTATGATAGAATTCTTATCCTCCTCTCATTTCCTGTGTGAGATGAGAGAACATTCCAGCACTGTTCGAGTCCTGTCTCTGAGTAAAAGAGATGGTGCATCTCATCATCAGTGTTGAAGAATTCCAGATAATCTTCACTTAAAAGGGCAGCCTTCTGCTTCAGAAGAATGCTCTTGAGCTTTGTAACAAATACTTCAAGCTCAAGAGGAGTTCGCTCCTTCTTGATAGCAGCTTCGAGTGCATGGAGCTCAAGAGATGAGCGCATGAACCTCTCTTGCCTTATCAAGTCAATGTTGAGGAAGGAAACCCGCGTCCCACTTTGAGGGAAGATGTCAACAAGACGATACTCTTCGAGGCGAAGGAGTGCATCGCGAACAGGGGAGCGGGAAAAGCCCATCTCCTCTGTCAGCTTTGACATGTTGATCTCCTGTCCTGGGAGCAGTTCAAGATTGACTATCCTCTCTCTAAGGTAGTCGTAGACTCTGATGTTTGCCTTGACAGAATCTCTCTTCATCCTCTTTTTGCTGCCTTATCGATTGCTTCCCAGAGTCCGAGAATGTATTCAGCTCCGAGTGCTCTGTCGTAAAGACCATAGCCTGGCATACACTTTTCACCCCAGATGGTTCTTCCATGGTCTGGTCTGATGATTCCATCAAATCCAGTCTCGTAGAGAGCCTTTACAGCCTCATAGAGGTCAAAAGAGCCATCAGATGAAAGGTGAGCTGCTTCTTCGAATACACCGCTTTCGAAGTGATGCAGATTTCTTACATGAGCAAATGGGATTCTTCCCTTGCATGCTTTGATGATATCAACAAGGTCATTCTTTGGATTCGAGCCGAGAGAGCCCATACAGAATGTGATGCCATTGTATGGCTTATCTACTGCCTTGAGGAGTTTGACGATCTTTTCTTTTCCTGTGATGATTCTTGGAAGGTTGAAAACTGGCCATGCTGGATCATCTGGGTGGATACCCATCTTGATGCCATACTTTTCACATACAGGGCCGATAGCTTCAAGGAAGTATACGAGGTTATTAAATAGCTTAGTTTCATCTACATCCTTGTATGCCTCAAATAGCTCCTTGACCTTTGCAAGTCTCTCTGGTTCCCAGCCTGGCATTACAAAACCGTTAGAGGAGGATGTAGTCTGGTCAAAGAAGGTCTGAGGATCTATCTTGTCGACAATCTTCTGGTCATATGCAAGGACTGTACTCTTGTCAGGGCGAACCTTTGCAAGGTCTGTTCTGGTCCAGTCAAATACAGGCATGAAGTTGTAGCAGACCATGTCGATGCCATGCTTGCCTAAAGCTTCAAGAGACTTGATGTAGTTATCGATGTGTCTGTCTCTATCTTTTGTACCGATCTTGATTGCATCTGAGACATTAACAGATTCGATACCTTCGAGCTTGAGACCACTCTTTTCTACGATATTCTTGAGTTCAACAACTCTTTCTTCTGGCCACTCTTCTCCTGCAGGGATGTCATAGAGTGTAGAAATTACACCAGATACACCAGGAATCTGTCTGATCTGTTCGAGAGTGACTGAGTCAAAACCAGGTCCATACCAACGAAGTGTCATTTTCATAAGGCAATTTCTCCTATTAACTAATATATTAGTATACTTATTAGGAGTTGGCAATAGAATTTTTTGCCTGTTCTTCAACTTATTCAAATGTTCTATACTCACGAGTGAGGAGATAGATATGGATGAAATGATCAAGGACCAGATTTCTGATAGATGTGAGATATTCATCGATGAAGAGGATGAAAGTTTCTGGGCTGTAGTAGGGGAAAGAATTGTTACACAGGGTGGCTCTGTTACATTCCTCACAGCTGCAATTGACTCAGAGAGTGAGGATGTATCACTCTGGATCACTGAATCCTCGATCTATTCACTTCTCTCTGGCGAGTGTGATGATGAAGTGCTTGAGAATACTGCAAGTAATGGATTTGTTGAAAACATCGCCAAGGCTCCATATCAAGATGAGATTGCTGAGCTTGTGAATATGATAAAGCAGAAGGCGGAGGAAAGAAGATGAACCAGAATATGTTTCTATACCTATTTCTCTTTGGTGAGATAGTTTCCTTTGCTTTGAATGAGTTCATCTCGTTTTCAACCTATCTATATAAGAAAAGTGGGAAAGCTGAGATACCTGAATATGCTAGAAGTTATATCGATGAAGGAACTGAAAAGAAGAGTGATGAATATTACAAGGCAAAATTTGTCTTTGGCCAAGTGAGAAGATGTACTGTATTTGTCTTTTCCTTGCTCTTGGTGTTTCTTGGCTACTACACATGGCTCTATGATTTGATGGATGTAGGCAATCTATATCTACAGAGTGTCCTTTTCCTTGTCTTTCTCTCTCTTCCTGGTCTGGTTTTGAATATTCCATTTACGCTCTACAGTGAGTTTGTAATTGAAAAGAAGTTTGGCTTTTCCAATACAAGCTTTAAGCTCTGGCTTTCAGATTTAGTAAAGAATATCGTGATAGAATACGTCTTGGGATTCCTGCTCTATGGTGTACTTGTCTTTATCTTGCAGAGTTTGAAGGATGCTTGGTGGTATGTTGCAGGTATCTTCCTTGTTCTCTTTTCTCTCATTTTTACAGTTATATATCCAATTTGGATTGCACCACTTTTCAATAAGTTTGTTCCGCTTGAGGAAGGAAGCCTGAGAGAAAAGCTTGATGCATTGCTATCTCGTGAGGGTTTATCGTTAAAGAAGGTCTTTGTCGTGGATGAAAGCAAGAGAAGCAACCACAGCAATGCATACTGCTCGGGTTTTGGTAAAAACAAGAGGATTGTCCTCTATGATTCACTTATCAAGACCTTGGATGAAGATGAGATAGTTGCTGTCTTTGCTCATGAGCTTGGACACGCAAAGAAAAAACATATTGCAAAGAGGCTTATAACATCCTTTGCAATTCTGTTTCTTGCTTTGTATCTTGCCTCTCTTTTAATCGGTAATGAAATGATGTATCTCTCCTTTGGCTTTGATTCAACAAACCCTGTAGTCGGACTTTTCTTGCTCTCTCTTGTGTTTGGACGCTATCCAGGATTCTTGTCCTGGATCGGAAACTACTTCTCAAGAAGAGATGAGAGGGAAGCTGATATGTTTGCAAAGAAGAAGCTTGGAAGTGGCGAAAAGCTCGCTTCTTCACTTCTCAAGCTTCAAAAACAGAATCTTTCGAATTCACAGCCATCTAAGGTTGAAGTGTTCTTCAGATATTCACACCCAACTGTATTCATGAGAGTTGAGTACTTGCTTGAGCCTTAAAGTGCCTCAAGCACACTTATCAGCTCCTTCACGCTCTCTTCTTCAGTTGCCCAGCTAGTTGCAACTCTGATAACTGTGTGTTCATCGTCATACTTTTCCCAAAAGCCATAGGAAACCTTGCTCCTAAGAGTTTCAAGTTTGCCATTTGGGACAATTATGAAGCACTGGTTTGTAGGTGTTCTGTAGAGAAGGGAAAGTGTCTTCAAGCCTGAAACTGAATCTTGGATTGTCTTTGCAAACTTGACTGCTTTCTTTCCAATTTCAAGGTAGAGGTTGTCCTTGAAAAGTTCATCGAACTGAATTCCGATAAGTCTTCCCTTTGCAAGCAGTGCTCCATGCTGCTTCTTGGTTGTAAGGAAGTGGCTTACTAGATTCTCATCTGGAATTACGATAGCTTCTCCAAGGAGTGCACCACATTTGGTTCCTCCGATATAGAAGATGTCTGTAAGGCGTGCAAGATCTGAAAGAGTGATATCGTTTTCCTCACTTGCAAGTGCATAGGCAAGTCTTGCGCCATCAACATAGAGTGGAAGGGAATAATCGTGTGAAACTTTTGATAGCTCCTCAAGCTCTTTCTTTGTATAGAGTGTTCCATATTCAGTTGGCTGAGAGATGTATACCATACCTGGCTTTACCATGTGTTCATGGTTTTCATCAGCGTAATAGGTTTCGAGGTAAACCTTGAGGTCTTTAGCTGACATCTTTCCCTTGTCAGAGATAACTTCAAGAACCTTGTGGCCACCAAATTCGATAGCACCAGCCTCATGAAGTGCAACGTGTCCAGTCTTTGGAGAGACGACACCTTCATAGTTTCTAAGCAGTGCATCGATGACAGTTGCATTGGTCTGTGTGCCACCGACCATCAACTCAACTTTTGCATTTGGACAGGAACAAGCTTTCCTGATCCTTTCAATTGCAGATAGAGTATAGTTGTCCTGTCCATAACCTGGTGTTGCTTCAAGGTTGGTGCTTACAATCTTTGAGATGATATTTGGATGTGCTCCTTCTTGATAGTCGGATGCAAAGAATAGTTTTTCAGACATAGTGATTTCCTTTTATGCAGAAGATTACATTTCACTAAGGTCTTAGTCAAATGTAAATAGCACAAGAGACAGTAAAATAGTTTCATGATATTGTCGATATATTGAAATAATATTGTGATAAAGTATAGAATTACTACGAATTGCAGAAACTAGTTTCATTGGAGTTCTTTATGGGTGGAAAAGGAAATTCAAAGCTACAGGTTTTAATCGACAGGAATATTGTAGATTTCAAGGAGCAGGAGAGAAAGGTCGCAGACTTTCTTCTCGAGCATGAGGATGAGCTTCTCAAGCTTTCTGTAGGAGAGATTTCCTATGGAGCGAGTGTTTCGAAGGCAACTGTTGTACGCTTCTGTAAATCTTTGGGCTTCTCTGGCCTTAAGGAATTCAAGATATTCTACCAGAGCGGTGGAAACTCGCTCCACGATGTTGGTGAACTTGATTGGCAGAGCAAGGATACTCAGATTACAGAGCTTTTACTTGCGCACTCAGTAAAGGCGATCGAAGGAAGTCTCTTCAACAACAACTCTATTTCCTTTACCAGGACTGCCGATCTACTTGTGAACGCACAGAACATCATTGTAATTGGAGTAGGTGGAAGCAAGATCATTACCCAATATTTCTATACAGAGATATCTCGTCTTGGAAAAAGAGTTACAGTCCTTGCAGACCACTTTGAGCTTTGTCAGATACAGCACAGCCTCAAAGAGGAAGATGTCGTATTCTGTGTTTCCTGTTCAGGTGAAACAAAGGATCTTGCAGACTTTGTTCTGAAAGCTAGAAGCGAGAAGGCTTCGATCATATCACTCACAAACGATCCTGATTCAACAATTGCAAAAAATTCAGATGTTGTTCTCAAGGCAACACCAGAAAGCTCCTTCATGGAGGAAGAGAATATGCTCTCGAGACTTTCGCAATTCTCTGTGATAAACGCACTCTTTGTCATGATTGCAGTAAGATGCGGAAAGGATGAATCCTTCAGAAACGAATTCGATCGTCTTTCCAATTACAGAAACATAATATCGTAAATGGACAACTTGGAGAGGTACTGGTGTTGATGTACTTCTCATTTTGAGCTATGAATTATTCCATTGGTTTTTTGGAGGCTTGTTTTGAGTAACGGCAAACTTGCCAGGGAAGGAATCCAGGACGGATTCCCTATTTTTCTTGGCTATTTTTCTACATCTTTAGCTTTTGGATTGCTCTGTAGGTCCAGTGGATTCAATGTTCTTGAGAGTACCTTTATAAGTCTTTCAAACTTCTCGGGTTCAGGTCAGTTCTTGATGATCAACCTATTCAATGCTGGCTCTTTGATGGTCGAAATTGTCCTATCTGTCTTTTTTCTGAATACACGATATATGTTCATGGCCTCATCTCTGTCTCAGCGTCTTGAAAAGCCTGAGTCTGTCTGGGGAAGGCTGATGTGTGGCTTTGGTACAACAGATGAAATTTTCACTGTCGCATCCTTCAAGAATCGAAAGCTTGAGTATGCATACCTTGCAGGTCTTATCTTTACAAGCTACTCAGGCTGGTGCAGCGGTACATTTATTGGCTATATTGCAGGCACATTCCTTCCTGATGTAATTCAGAAGGCAGCTGCAATAACCTGCTATGCAATGTTTGCATCCCTCCTTGGAGGAGAAACCAGAAGAAATATGAAGGCTCTGCTTGCATTGATGATTTCAGGTGGGGTCAACTCTTTTCTGATTCTCATCGTTAAGCTGGGAACAGGAATTTCTTTCCTGATTTCCATGTTGATTACAGCAGTGCTAGCTGCATTTATCTATACTGACGAGGAGGCTGGTGTATGAAGAGAGGCATTTTGATGATCATCCTCTGTTCCATTGCAACAATGATTCCGAGAATCTTTCCATTCTTCATGCCATTCCTTTCTCGTTTGCCAAAGTTTGTAAGAAAATGCATGAATCTTCTCCCTGTTGCAGCATTGGGTGCCCTGATCTTCCCACTTGCACTTACTGATTTCGGTTCAAGCTGGTATGCAGGTCTTGGTGGAGTTGCACTTTCATTCATCGTTGCATATTTCAAGGCCCCAATGATTGTTTCAATAATTGTTGCCTTGATTTCAACAACACTTTTGCTGATTATCTGAATTTCTGGTCAAGTTTTATTTTTCCTGTTGCAATTCATCTAAATCAAATTCTACTTGAGGCTGACTACATTGCAAATGCAACCGAAAATGATTATAGCAAAGAAAATGTAAGTAATTTCATGAAACGGATTATAAAATCCAAAAGTGCACAAGAACTATTGAAATCTATATTCAAGATTTGAAAAAATAGCAGCCCAAATGGCTGCTATTTCAATCTAGAGATATGAAGAATTAATTTGCAACGGTATTTCTCTTGATCTTTCTAGTTGTTGTTTCCTGCATTCTTTCTTCAAGGATTGTAATCTTGTCGATTCTCTTGTAGGCAAGCAATGTGAGGTTTACCTTCTTTACTTCCTTCTCGATATCTTCTTCGATTTCTTCCTTGCTCTTTCCCTTATAGTAATCCTGAGAAGGGAAGATTACAGCTTCGATCTGCTCAGCCGGAACATCCTTCTTTGCCATGTATCCTCTGACCATAATCTGCTCGATTGCAGGATTGGTCTGGAATGCATCCTCGATTTCCTCAGGATAGACATTCTTACCACCCTCTGTGACGATGAGGTTCTTAGCTCTACCACGGATGAAGAAATATCCTTCTTTGTCTACAGAACCAAGGTCACCAGTCTTGAGGTATCCATTCTCATCGAAGAGTTCGTCTGTATGCTCTTTATCAAGATAGTAGCCAGGTGTTACATTTGGACCCTTTACTCTGATTTCACCAATTCCCTGTTCATTTGGTTCTGCAATGATTACTTCCATGCCTTTAAGAGCTTTACCAATTGAAGCAGTCTTGAAGTGGTCTTTAGGGTTGAGTGTAACTACAGGGGCACACTCTGTGAGGCCATAGCCCTGGACAAAGTCGAGACCAAGCTGGTTGTACTTCTTGAAAACTTCTGGAGCAAGTGGACCTGCACCACAGATGAGCAAGTTGTTGTTTTCAAGTCCGAGCTGAGAAAGAATTTTCTTTCTGAAGAACTTCTTGAAAGGAGAGTAGTTGAAGTTCTGCTTGAAAAAGCCGTTGATGCTCATCATCGCATGAAGCAATGTGTTTACTGCCTTTCCTTTCTTCTCCATTCCCTTTTCGATACCAGCAAGGAGCTTGTTGTAAAGAAGAGGGATTCCCATGAAGATTGTGACATGACCTTTCTTGAGGTCATTGAGCATGCGTGTGATGATAATGCCATGTCCAAATAGACACTCAGCACCATGCTTGATTGTCTCAAGGAGAACTGTTGTACAGCAGTAGCTATGATGGAGAGGCAAAAGTGCATAGAGAGTATCATTCTCAGTACAACCCATGCCATCAGCAACAAGATATGTGTCTGAGACGATATTCTTGTTTGTCAGCATGGCAGCTTTTTCATTGCCAGTAGTTCCACTTGTAAAGAGCAGGGCTGCAAGGTCGTCATCACCAATCTTGACACTCTCCCTGATAGTCTCAGGCTCAGCTGTCATGACGTTTTCAATTCCTTCAGCTTCGCCGAGCAATGTCATGATGCCATAGACACCTTTGAACCACTCATCTTCCTTGTCAAGTTTCTCGATCACATCGCTATCTGCAAGTATGTATGAACAGTCTGCGAATGCTGCAAGCTTCTGACAGCGATCGATGTGCATCTGATTGTCGATAGGAACCACAACAGCTCCGCAGTAGTTTACAGCAAGGTAGCCAAGACCCCACTGGATTGAGTTCTTTCCGTTCAGGAGAACTCTGTCTCCTTTCTTTACTCCTGCTTCGATCATCTTGGAGCCAATCTTTTTTATAAGCTCGGCAACCTGTGTGTAGGTGTAACTTTTTCTTTCTGGATCATAAACTGTGAAACAGGACCTTTCTGGAAAGCGTGAAAGGGTGATGTTGAACATCTGGGTAATTGTTGGCCATTCGCCATCAAAGAACTTACCTCTATATGGGTCAAGTTCGTGCCATGTATTTGTCATTCTTTTTGAATCCTCAGGTGGTGAATAATCACCAGATACGTTATTTTTAACAATATAGGCATATTATGTCAATAAAAAGTTAATTTTAAATATAATAAAGTTTTAAGGGATATAGCAAATTATGACTATATACCATATGGGTTACCAAAAAGATAAACAAAGGGTTGTTTCAGGTTTCTTTCTCTTGTGATATAGTCAAGAAATGAGAGGAAAAAACTTTGAAATACTTTCTTAAAGCATATGCCAAGGTGAATATTGGACTTAGAGTCCTGCCAAGGAGGGAGGATGGTTTCCATCCTTTGAAAAGTTATTTCCATAAAGTATCTATATATGATGAGATAACGCTTGATGTAAGACCATCTGATGATTTTTCTGTAACGATAAAGGGAAATGAAAAGTATCTTGAAGGAGGGGAAGATCTCATGGCCAAGGCTGCCAGAGCCTTCAGTGATCTGACAGGGCTTACTTTCTCTTCTGATATTATCATATATAAGAATCTTCCATCTCAGGCAGGCCTTGGCGGAGGATCTTCAGATGCAGCCCAGATTCTGCTTGCATTGAACCGACATTTTTCATATCCCTTGAATTCTGATGAGGTTCAGTCTCTTGCACCCTCTTTGGGAAGTGATGTTCCTTTCTTTACATCAGGAATGAACGCAGCATATGCAGAGGGAAGGGGAGAAATCCTTAAAGAGGTTGAGGCCTTGAATTATCCGATAATAATTTTAAAGAGGGATGATGAAAAGGTGAGCACAAGAGAAGCTTTTCGTCTTCTTGATGAAAGGAAAAACTACACTCAAAGTATAGGTACTTGGCCATTGCCTCTTCATATGTGGCAAGAGAATTATGTCAATGATTTTGATATCCTCCAGGCGTGTAGAAAAGAGAGGGAAATTATGAAAATCCTTTCCCTCGCCCCATATAATTCAACAACTGGAAGTGGGAGTGCACAACTTGTTGTTTTTGAGAATTTGCAACAAAGAGAGAATTGGTTTTGTGCATTTAAAGGCTTAAATTCAAGTTTTACCCCTTTTTTCGGCGTTCTTTGTTGCAATTCATAACTAATAGAGATATATTCTAGTACTGTTGGTAAATTTAGGAAAACTTCTAATAGCCAAGAGAGGGTAATAATGGTCATTACAGATATCAAGATCAGAAAGGTTTCAGACACAGAACAACTTCGAGCCTTTGCAACAGTGGTGTTTGATTCTGTACTAGTAGTCCATAATCTAAAGATTGTTTCCACAGGTGATAAGCTAATAATTGCAATGCCATCAAGGCTTGTAAACAAGGGTGAGTTCAAGGATATAGTTCACCCCATCAACAGCGAGTTCAGACAGTACATCTCCCAGGAAATTCTAAAAGCGTATAACGAAGCTCTCTGATAGCTTTACTTCAACGAAGAACTTTGATATTCTCATTCATGTTCAATGGGAAGTCGCCAAGTGGTTAAGGCAGTGGGTTTTGATCCCGCCATTCGTGAGTTCGAGTCTCGCCTTCCCAGTTGTATGTTTATTGGAGAGATGAAAAGGAGGTTTTCATCTCTCTTGTTTTTTGCTGTGTCGGCAAAGCTAAGTTATATATCGCTCCTTTTAAATTTGTTCTGTCATTTACTTCAACTTTGAGAGAATCGTAGTAGTGTGAAACATGAACCAAAAATGATAGGTCATACAGCACATCAGAGCATTGTTGTCTAGATTACATTTTAAGTTGGATGTTTACAAACTGTTTGTGCAAATATTTATTGATTTGCTTGTGACAAAAGCTATACTTCATTTAGTTGCATTCAGGTTCATATATGAATAGTGAACTTCGATCAAATAAAATCACAAACTTTCCCCAAGAGGGTAGAAATAAGGAGTTATGAAAAATGCTGAGAAAAAGCTTTTTCATCACATGTCTCTTGATGTTTGCATTGTTTGCAATCTGTCTTGTTTCCTGAGATGATGACAATGATGAAAGTGAAGCAGCCACTGCCATCGTCTACAAGGTAGGCGATGAAGGTCCTGCAGGTGGAATTATCTTCTATGACTGTGATGCTGATAATGAAGATGACAATGCAGATGGCCTTGAATCAAGTGAATGTGGCTGGAGATATCTTGAGGCAGCACCAGCAGACCTTAGAATTGTTGATGATGAACCTACTGTTGATTCAACTCTTACTGGCTATTCTAATGCAACAAGTACTGCATTTATATTTGGTTACTATAAAGTTGATGGTAATAATTCTTATGTCAATGGAACAACCACATATAACAGCTCAAACTGCACGGGAACAGCTATCGATCGGTACTGGGAAGAACAATACTAAATTGCTTGTTGATACTATGGGAACCGATTATGCTTATTCATCATATAGTGGATCCACTACAACCACTGACTATGCAGCAAGGCTGTGCGATATTCTTGAGTATAAAAAAGATGAAGTGACATACACAGACTGGTTCCTTCCAAGCAAGGAAGAACTGAATCTGATGTATACAAATCTCTACAAGAATGAATTGGGCGATTTTACAGGTTACTATTACTGGTCCTCCAGTGAGTACGACGCAGACGGCGCGTATCTACAGGAATTGAGCGATGATAATCCGTACGGCAACTACCGCAACTACTATTACAGTGTGCGTCCAGTTCGGGCTTTCTTGAATGATGAAGTCTGTGAACACACATGGGATGAAGGTGAGGTCACTGTGGAAGCAACTTTTTATAATAATGGTATAAAGACTTACACTTGTACAGAATGCCATATGACCAAGGTCGAAATAATTCCTATATTAACCCCAGAAGTAGGAAAAGCAGGTCCAACAGGTGGTATTATCTTCTATGACTGCGATGCAGATAATGACACTGGAAATGCAGATGGCCTTACATCAAGTGAATGTCTCTGGAGATATCTTGAAGCAGCACCTGCTGATTTGAGGATTGTTGCAGGCACTCCTACTGTTGATTCTTCTACCGAAGGCTATTCAAATGGATCGTATGAAATCTACTACGGCTACTACAGAACTTCTGATGACGGTGACGAGCTCTATGTAAATGGAACAACCACATATAACAGCTCAAACTGCACAGGAACAGCAATAGGTACCGGAAAGAAGAATACTGAACTGCTTGTTGGTACTATGGGAGATGAAGCATACAAGTATCATCATACAAATAGCAACAATTCAGAGAAGATTTCTGATTATGCAGCAAGGTTGTGCGATATCCTCGAGTATACAAAAGATGGAGTGACATACACAGACTGGTTCCTTCCAAGCTTGGATGAGCTGAATCTGATGAATACAAATCTGAAGGCGAAAAGCTTGGGCGATTTTGAAAGTGCCTGGTACTGGTCCTCCAGTGAGGACAGCGTCGGCGCAGACGGCGCGTTGTTACAGTTCTTAAGCAGTGTGTTTCAGCTCGGCTACAGCCGCAGCTCCGTTTACAGAGTGCGTCCAGTGCGGGCTTTCATTTAACTATTTAACTAGTTGGAAGGAGATTGCTTTGGCTCTGTGCTGGCTTGTGTCTAGTTTTTATTGCTGATATAGCCTCTTTCTGAAACTTCCTGAATTCCCAAGGGAGGATATATGCTTCCTTTGAGAGTGGAGTATGAAGCATATATAGAGCAAATGGCAAGATTCTGTTTCAAAGAGAGTATCTTGAGAGGTTCCAAGGATTATGGAACTTCTCTTTTTTATGCAGGCTCTTGCATCAAAGTATATTATCTTGATAATATCATCGAGTGTGCGTAGCACAATCAATCCATGGTAATTGGCAATAAGCCAATGAGAGTATAAGGAGAAAATTATGAGCGATATTACACTCAAGGCAACCGTCAGAAAGTCTGATTTCGGTTCTGCTGGTTCTCGTCGTCTTGTAAGAAGTGGTTCTATTCCTGCTATCATCTATGGTAAGGAAGCCCCTCTTGCAATCGTTATCAACGCTAAGGAATTTGTTTCCAAGCAGCATCTCTTCAGTGAGACCACAATCATCAAGCTTGATGTTGATGGTACTGAGAGAAACGTTTTCGTCAAGGCTGTCCAGGAAGATTTCCTCAAAGGCATCATCAACCACGTTGACTTCTATGAGATCACATATGGTGTTCTTCTCAGAACTAAGGTCGAAGTTGTACTCGAGGGTACTCCAGTTGGCGTAAAGACAATGGGTGGCGTTCTTGAGCAGGTTGTTCATGAAGTTGAAATCGAGTGTTTCCCAAGACACCTTCCAAAGGTTCTTACTGCAGATGTATCAGGTCTCAACCTTTTCGATACAATCAGAGTTTCCGATCTCGTTGTTCCTGCTGAAGTAAAGGTCCTCACCAATGGTGACGAGACTATTGCTACAGTCAAGGGTGTCAAGGAAGAAGTTGCAGCTCCTGCAGCAGACGCAGCAGCTCCAGCTGAAGCAGAGGCAGCAAAGTAAGATGGTCTATATTTTCGGTCTAGGAAATCCTGGACCGGAGTATGAAATGACTCGTCACAATGTGGGAGTGGAGACACTCTCTCGCTTAGCAGCGTTCTTTCAGGTCAAACTGAAAAAACGCTGTTTTTGTAAATATAGATGGGCTCGTTTCAATACTCCAAAGATGGGAGATGTAACTCTTATATTTCCTCTAACTTACATGAATCTATCAGGCACTGTCGTTCCATCTCTTGTAAAGGAGGGCGATGAAGTCATCGTCATCTGTGACCAGATGGATCTTCCTGCAGGTTCATTGAGAGTGAAGAAAGGTGGCTCATCTGCAGGCCATAATGGTCTCAAGAGCATGCTTTCCTTCCTGCCTGGAAACTTCAAGCGTGTATATATCGGAGTTGGAAGACCTGAAGAAGGTGTATCTGTTCAAGATCATGTATTAAGTCGCTTCTCAGATTCTGATAGAATATTGGTAGATAAGACAGAAGAGAAGGCAGTTTCTTGCCTCGTATCCCTCCTGGAGGGTGAAACTTTTGAGAAAATCCAGATGGAGGCTAACAGCTTCAAGGTAGATTAGTGCAATGACGACAAAGGAAAGCCTAGAGAAATTTATCAAGCTGTATCCATCTCTTGAAAAGGCATCGAGAGTAACAGTTGCCTTTTCAGGTGGTGCAGATTCTTTAGCCCTCCTTTATACTTTGCACTACGCCTTTCCTTCTCTTGAAATAATTCCTGTATATGTAAATCATGGCCTAAGACCTGATGAAGAGCTTGAAGCTGAAATCGAGCAGAACAGAAAGAACTGCGCATCCATCGGTCTTGAACTTGTTGTTGAAACAATAGAGAAGGGTAAAATTGAATCCTTTGGACGTGAGAATGGGATAACACTTGAAGCGGCCGCAAGAATCTTTCGATATGAAAGACTTGAACGAATCCCTTCAGATTACCTTCTTACAGCTCATACGAAATCAGACCATATTGAACTGATTGTGATGAGGATGCTAACTGGCTCATCTTTGAAGGCCCTGATCGGTATCAGACCCAGAAGAGGAAGGATATTGCGTCCACTCATCTACTCGACTCGCTCAGATACTATCGCATTTTGTAATGAAAATAAGCTTGAGTATGTAAATGATTCATCAAATGATACAGATTTCTGTTTCAGAAATCGTGTTCGACACAATCTTTCATCACTTTTCGATGAAGAGACTATTTCTTCTCTCTTGAGGATTTCTGAAAACCTTCGACTAAGTGAAGAAAGGGACAGTGTTGTCAAAATCGAAAAGGGAAAACTTTCCCTTTCTCTTGATAGGAGTGAATACCTTAAAGCTGGTCCATTTGGAAGGAACAATGCACTTGAAGAGATATATTCCTATTTTGAAGACGATAGGATGAGCGAAAGCAAGAAAAGACTGCTTGAAGATGTAATTTTGAATGGTGGGAAAGCAAACTTCAAACATTTTATCTGTATAAGTAGGAGAGAAAGAGTTTGCTTTTATAGACGTATTGCCAATTTTTCCTGCCACCTTGATGAAAAGCTTCCATATGGGCTGAAGTTTGAAAAATGCAATGACAAAAAGGCCTTGAGCTTTGATATAAACGAGGATATGTTCCTCCGCCTTAGCGAGGAGGGAGATACTATCAAATTGGTCGAAGGAGAAAAAAAGGTTGCATCTCTCCTTTCTGAATACAAGCTACCTTATGCAGTGGTTGTCGATAGCAAGGATGGAATTGTTGCGCTCTTTTCCTCCTTCCTTGGAGGAAGAGATCGTCTGAGAGCTTCTTACGTGGGGCTTGATGGAGGAAATAGACCTTTCTGGCGCATCATTTAAACATCTTATAGCCTTGTCCTATTTGAGATGTTTGTTTATATTTAGTTTTGAATATTTTAGTTCAAGGATTATAAATGGATAAGAACGATAAAATGGATATGGAACCTGAGAAGAAAATAAACTCTGAGGAAGTATCCGAAGTAGAAAAGAAAGCTGATACAGCTACTAATGTACCGCCTGAAGAGAAGAAGAGCGAGCCATCAGAGGACGAAGATAAAAAGAAAGAAGACGAAAAGGATGATGGCAAGAAGGAAAAGGAGAATGTATTCGACTCCTACCGATATTGGGGAAGCAATAATCAGAAGGGCAAGATGCCTATCAAAAATCGCTTCACACTTCTTGTTTTCATTGCTCTCATTCTTGGTTTTGCCTTCCTTTTCTTCTCTGAAAGTGAAAAGCAGCAGGCTGTTCCTTCCAACTGGTCCACCTTCACTAGGATGGTAGACAGTGGAATGGTCACAAGTGTCGAGATAAAGGATGAAAGTGAAGTTACATTCACTACTATCGATGGACAGCTTGCAAAAGCAAGAATTCCATATTCAGATCCAACTCTCCTCGACACTCTCAAGGAAAAGAATATCACCATCGTGGGAACCGTATCCGGTATTTCCCCTTGGATGGTCATAATCCAGCTCTTACCATGGATCATCTTTTTGTTCATCATCATCAATATGTACCGAACCACTGGTGCCGCTGGTGGCGGAAAGATGATGAGCAGCTTTGGAAAGAGCCATGCTCAGCAGTACAGTGATAAGGATAAGAAGGTATTCTTCAAGGATGTTGCAGGTCAGAAGGAGAGCAAGTATGAGCTTCAGGAGGTTGTAGACTTCTTGAAAAATCCAGAACGCTTTGTAAAGATTGGCGCAAAGATTCCAAAGGGTGTTCTTCTTGTAGGTCCTCCTGGAACTGGTAAGACCTTGCTTGCGAGAGCTGTTGCTGGAGAAGCTGGCGTAAACTTCCTCCATACTTCAGGATCCGACTTTGTCGAGATGTTCGTTGGTATGGGTGCTGCAAGAGTCAGAGACCTCTTTGAACAGGCAAGAAAGACTGCTCCATGTATCATCTTTATCGATGAGCTCGATGCAGTAGGTCGCCAGAGAGGTTCAGGCCTCGGTGGAGGACATGATGAAAGAGAGCAGACTCTCAACCAGCTCCTTGTCGAGATGGATGGATTCTCTGCAGACCCAGGTGTAATAGTCATGGCCGCAACAAACCGTCCTGACGTACTTGACCAGGCTCTTTTGAGACCAGGCAGATTTGACCGCCAGGTTGTAATCGACCTACCAGATGTCCAGGAAAGACTTGAAATCCTTCGAATTCACTCAAAGAAGGTCAAGTTAACTGAGGATGTTGACCTTGAGAGAGTTGCAAGAGCAACACCAGGATCTTCTGGTGCAGACCTTGCAAACCTCGTTAATGAAGCAGCTCTCTATGCTGCCAGAGCTGACCATATGACAGTTTCTATGGCAGATTTCGAGCAGGCTAGAGACAAGATACTTCTTGGAGTTGCAAGAAAGAGCAGGTTCATGACACCTGAAGAGAAGAAGGCAACCGCATACCACGAAGCAGGACATACTCTCCTTCATTACTATCTCAAGCACACAGACCCACTTCACAAAGTCACTATCATTCCACATGGAAGAGCACTTGGTGTCACAATCTCTCTTCCTGAGAAGGATAACTATACTCTCACAAGAAGCTATCTGATGGACCGTATCGTTATCGCAATGGGTGGTTATGTAGCTGAAGAAATTATCTATGGCGAGACAACAACTGGTACAAGCAACGATATCAAGCAGGCAACCAATATGGCACACAGAATGGTTACCGAGTGGGGTATGAGTAAGCTTGGCTTCATCAACCTTGGAAATGAGGATGAACCTCTCTTCCTTGGTCGTGAGATCACACAGAAGAAGGATTACTCTGAGAGCACAGCTGAGAAGATCGATGAAGAAGTTAGCAAGATACTTGCTGAAGGAATGGCTACAACCAGAAAGATTCTCACTGAGCACCGTGACCAGCTTGATAAACTCACTGAGGCTCTCTGCGAGAGAGAGACAATGGATGATGCTGAGATCAGAGAGCTGCTTGGCTTTGAAAGTGTAAAGCATACAACGGAGCTTGTATAAATGGCAGTTGATACCATAAGAAAGCGAAACTTCTGTATTATCGCACATATCGATCACGGCAAGTCGACTCTTGCCGATCGTTTCATCGAGAAGGCAGCCCTTGTCCAGACAAGAGGTCCAATGGGGACTCAGCTTCTAGATAACATGGATATCGAGAAGGAGCGTGGCATCACTATCAAGAGCCAGGCTGTAACGATTCCATACAAGGCTGCTGATGGAAATGAGTATGAACTCAACTTGGTTGATACTCCGGGTCACGTAGACTTTACATATGAAGTCTCTAGGGCTATTTCGTCCTGTGAAGGTGCTCTGCTTTTGATAGATGCAAGCCAGGGTGTAGAAGCTCAGACTCTAGCAAATCTCTATCTTGCAATGGAGCACAATCTTGAGATCATTCCTGTAATCAACAAGATCGATTTGCCAAGTGCAGATATTCCAGCATGTCTTCATCAGATCGAGAATGACCTTGGCCTTGATCCAGACATGACCTGCATGGTCTCTGCTAAGACAGGTGAAGGTGTCGATACTCTGTACGATGCAATTGTCGAATATATTCCAGCTCCATCTGGTAAGGCAGACCTTCCTCTCTCTGCACTGATATTCGATAGCCACTACGATCCATATCGTGGTGTAGTTGTACACTGTCGAGTATTCGATGGCGAACTCAGGACAGGTGATGAGATAAGATTCATGCATTCAGGTGCAGTCTACAAGGTTGAAGACTGTGGAACCTTCGAGCTCAAGCTCAACTCCACAGGAAAGCTCTCAGCTGGCGATGTAGGCTATTTCATTGCAGGTATCAAGACCATCAGTGATATCAGAGTAGGTGATACAGTAACTCGTACCGATAAGAGTGCCTCTGAGCCTCTATCTGGTTTCAAGGAAGTAAAGCCTGTCGTCTTCTCATCTATCTATCCAGTTGATAGTAATGATTATGAAGAACTTCAGGAGGCAATTGAGCGCTTGAAGCTCAACGATGCATCCCTTGTCTATGAGAAGGACAATTCAGCTGCCCTAGGTTTTGGTTTCAGATGTGGTTTCCTTGGCATGCTTCACCTTGAAGTTGTACAGGAGAGAATCGAGAGAGAATTCGATCTTTCGATCGTTTTCACATCTCCATCTGTACGTTACAAGGTGTATATGAAGAATGGCGAGAAACTTGAAGTCGATAATCCACTTGAGTATCCGGACCCAATGAGAGTCGATTACGCTGAAGAGCCATATATCCAGGCCAATATCATCACACCAACACAGTATGTTGGTCCGATTATCTCTCTCTGCCTTGAGAAGAGAGGTATCCAGACCAATATGAACTACCTTGATGAGAAGAGAGTAGAACTCATATATGAGATGCCTCTTTCCGAAGTTCTTTTCGATTTCTATGACAGACTCAAGAGTATCTCCCGTGGTTATGCCTCCTTTGATTATGATGTTATAGGCTACAAGAAGACAGAGCTTGTCAGACTCGATATTCTTGTAAACGGAGATCCCGTAGATGCACTTTCTCAGCTTGTCTTCAAGGACAATGCTCAGAGCCGTGGTCGTCAAGTCTGTGAAAGATTGAAGGATGAGATTCCTCGTCAGCAGTTCAAGATTGCAATCCAGGGTGCCATCGGTGGTCAGATCATAAGTCGTGAAACTATCAGCGCATACCGAAAGGATGTAACTGCAAAGTGTTACGGTGGTGATATTTCCAGAAAACGTAAGCTCCTTGAAAAGCAGAAGGAAGGTAAGAAGAGAATGAAACTTGTCGGCAACGTCGAAATTCCACAGTCTGCCTTCCTTGCAGTTCTCAAGACAAATGACGATAAGGAGTGATATCGATAGATTTGGAATTTCTCCAATATTGTATAAAGGGATGCTTACATTCGAGGAGCATCCCTTTTGTATTTTAGTTATCTCAGTTCTAAGCCTTTTGCATTGTACCAGAGGAAATTGTTCTCTATGCAATACATATCAATTACTTTGGCAAGGTTATGATTTGCACCATATTCAAGCAAGTAAACAGATAATCCATAATTCTTTACCTTTGAAAGATAATCCTTGAAGTAGTCTGTCTCTTTTTTCTCTTGCTTGGAATAAGTATGGTTTTCAAAATCTATACTTGTGAACACTGTTTCCTGATTGATTCCATCGAAAAGTGACAAGGCTATGTTTTCTTTCATGCATCTTGAGACGAAAGTGTCTCCACCATTGATGAAAAGTGGTAGGCCATAGCCCTTTAAACCCTTCATGATTGTACATAGTCCCTGGTAGATATCATCTTCAGGAAAATGATAATAAACATCAGAATTGTCTATGAAAAAGCCATCAAGGCCTAGTTCTGCATACTCCTTTCCAAGAGTCTCTATGATGAATGATTGCCAGGAAGGAGATGCTACATTGACCCAGCGTTCATCAGGCCAATCTTCATAGATGCCAAGATGTAGATTCTTGAAGCGGTCATAATATGGTCTATACTCCTCTACTGCACCTACATTGAGGTATCCATATACTGTTTTTCCTTCGTTATGTAGTATTTGAATTTGCTCCGCTGTAAAAGAAGATGGTTCTATTACAACAATGCTGTACCTGTCCAGTTTTTGTATTTCATCACTGTCGATACCGAGAAACACACCATAATCTAAAGAAAGTGTGGTGCATCCTGTAAAAAGAAGGATAGCCCAAGATAAAATGAATAAAAATCTTCTCATGCTGCATTCTCTTTCGTGTTTGATGATTTTTAGTATACATCATTAGAGTGATAGAGAGAAATTCACATCAATTGACCAAAATAGTAGCGATGATGTATAAAGTAGTTAGCAATGGCTAACTTTAATATTTCTTTATCATGATTGTCCCCATTTTCATGCTAATTTGAAGTTTTTAACTTCAATAGATATACACAAGGAGGGGATAGGAAACGTGCTCAAGAAAGTATTCCGATATGGAAAAGAGAACAATATCAAGACAGTGCTGTCTTTACTCGTATTGATATTGGCAGTTATCTTTCAAACATTACCATTTGTCTTTGTCTACCAAGTCATACACAAGGTAATTGGAAAGGCAGAAATTACACCAGAATTCATATTGTTTTCATCAGGTGGGGTATTACTCTCACTGATAATATATTCATTCCTGTACACAAAGGGGCTTGATATTTCGCACAAAGCAGCTTATGGCACGCTGATGAATCTACGTGTCTCTTTGCAAGAGAAAATGGAAAAGCTACCTCTTGGAGTGATAGATGAGAGGGGAACTGGTGCATTCAAGAAGATCTTTGTCGATGATATCGAAAGCTTGGAGCTGCTATATGCTCATGCAATTCCAGAAGGTTCTTCAAATCTGTTTGTTGTAATCGTCGTGTATATATTTCTGTTTGTCTTCAGTTGGAAGCTTGCTTTTTTAGCTGCTGTCACGATACCAATGGGCTTTATTGCCATGAAGATCATGTACAGTTTAGGAATGAAATACATGGATGCCTACTATAAGGCAGGACGTTTTATGAACAACACCATTATTGAGTATGTTCATGGAATGGAGGTTGTCAAGGTATTCAATAAGTCAAGTGAATCCTATGAGAAGCTAAAGAATTCAGTTATAGGATTTAGAGATTACACTCTTTTATGGTATAAAGTGTGCTGGCCAATGATGGCAGTTTATGGAGCAGTTCTTCCATGTACTCTCTTTGCAAACCTCCCAATAGGGTCGTATTTGGTCATTTCAGGCTTTGTAGAGCTAGAAGAATATGTGCTAGTGCTTTGTCTTTCTCTCAGTCTTGGAATACCGCTCTTAAGAGCACTTACCTTTATTCCTACATTCCCACAGATTGCCTACAAGATCGAACAGATTGAAAAGATTATGGGTGCTCCACCACTGAAAGAAAGTTGTGATGGTTTCAATGGAAAAGATCATAGGATCGAATACAGGGACGTTACTTTCGGTTATGGAGAAAAGGAAGTTCTCCACAACATAAATCTGACAATAGAGCCAGGTTCATCAACTGCACTTGTTGGCGAATCGGGATCAGGAAAGAGCACACTAGCGAAGTTACTTGTCCACTATTACGATGTGAAGAGTGGTCAGATTTCTATCGGCGGACAGAATATCACTGATATAAGCCTTGAATCACTTAATGAACTAGTTTCGTATGTGTCTCAGGACAATTTCCTTTTCAACATGAGCTTGATGGAAAACATTAGGCTTGGTAAGCCTGATGCAACAGATGAGGAGGTTATGGAAGCTGCTAAGAAGGCACAATGTGGATTTATCAAAAAGATGCCAAGAGGCTTTGATACACCTGCTGGAGATGCTGGAAACCAATTATCAGGTGGCGAAAAGCAGCGTATCACTCTAGCTCGAGCAATCTTGAAAGATGCACCGATTGTGGTTCTTGACGAGGCAACTGCCTTTTCCGATCCAGAAAATGAAGAAAAGATAGCATCTGTCTTGGCAGAGTTCATCAAGAAAAAGACTCTTGTCATCATCGCCCATCGTCTTTCTACTGTCAAAAATGCGAGTCAGATATGCGTGCTTAAGGATGGTGAAATTGTTGAGAGGGGAACTCATGAAGAATTGCTTGAAAATGGTCATGAGTACAAAAAACTTTGGCTTAGTCATGTTAAAAGCATGGAATGGGGAATTACAAAGGAGGAAGAGCTATGATGTTTTCCTTGATTTCTCGTATTTTGAAACTTTCAGGGCGTTACAGGGGGCGAATACAGCTTGCTTTCCTCTTTTCAGTTATAGAGGCAATCCTTTCCAAAATGCCTATTCTTTACGCTATATTGGTAATCAACAAGCTGTATTATAAAACTCTTGAGACAAAAGATTGCATCTATATTGGTCTTCTTGTACTCATTACCTTGATTTTACAGATCATTGTCTATCATGCGCGTGACAGATTGCAAAGTGGAGCTGGATATTTGCTGTTTTCTGACAAACGACTTGAGCTGGGAAATCATCTCAGACGCCTTCCGATGGGCTACTTTACAGAAGGAAATATTGGAAAGATCAGCTCTGTGCTATCAAGCGACATGGCTTATGTAGAGGAGCAGGTCATGCAAAAGATTGCAAATATCTTGTCATTTGCATTTTCTGCTGTCATCCTCATTATCTTTATGTTCCTGATGGATTATCGCCTTGGCCTTGTATCTCTCCTTATCTCTGTTATTGCCCTCATATCTGGACATAAAATGAGCAAGCAATCAATGAAGGAAGCTGTAAAGAGGCAGGAACAGAATGAAAACTTGACTGATGCTGTGCTTGAATTTGTCGAAGGAATCGGCGTTATAAAGAGCTATAATCTTTTAGGTGAAAGATCTGGAGAAATCAGAGAAAACTTCAAGATTACAAAAGACAAGTGCATAGAATTCGAAAAGACGATGGCTCCTTGGATGACTGGCCTGAATTGCCTCTACGGAATTGGTATTGCTGCCCTCATGTCTTGTGGAATTTCTCTGTATGTGGACGGAAATCTCACACTGAATTATGTGATGGGTATGCTTTTATTTGTGATGGAAGTCTTCAATCCTCTAAAGGCTCTGTTATCTGAATCCATAAACCTTACTATCATGGAAAGCTGTCTAGATCGATTGGATGAGATCATGAGTGAAGAGAAACTTCCTGATGATGGAAATGAAAAACTTCCTGAAAATCTATCAAAATTGGAAGTTTGCTATGATCATGTATCCTTCTCCTACAAGGAGCAGGAAGTACTGCACGATGTAAGCTTTGTATTAAAGCCCAATACTTTGACAGCTTTGGTCGGAGCAAGTGGATCTGGAAAGACAACGATTGCAAATCTTTTGCCAAGATTTTGGGATGTAAAGTCAGGTACGATCAAAGTGGGTGGCGTTGATATACGAGCCTTGCCAATAAGTGTCTTGATGGATCAGATCAGTATGGTTTTCCAGAGAGTATATCTTTTCGAGGATACAATCTATAACAATATCCTGATCGGAAGATCTGATGCTACAAGGCAAGAAGTCATAGAAGCTGCAAAGAAAGCTCGTTGCTACGATTTCATCATGAAATTACCTGATGGCTTTGAAACAAAGGTTGGTGAAAGCGGGGCGACTCTCTCTGGTGGTGAAAAGCAGAGGATCTCAATTGCAAGGTGCATCCTGAAAGATGCTCCTATCATTATTCTTGATGAAGCAACAGCAAGTGTTGATATGGATAATGAAAGTTATATTCAGAATGCCATTTCTGCCCTGGTCAAGGGAAAGACCTTGCTTGTAATTGCACACAGATTGAATACAATTCAGGCAGCAGACCAGATTCTTGTTATTTCTGAAGGAAAGATAATTGAAAAAGGAAAACATGATGAATTGATGAAAAAAGATGGCGTTTATCGCGATTATCTAAAATTGAGATCAGAAAATAGGGGATGGAGTCTTACTTGATAATGCCCTGACATAGAAAAAAGGGAAATTAACATAAACGATCATACAGGAGTAACTAACTCTTGCATGGTCGTTTTGTATTCAAACATATTGTTTCAATTCTTTACCAAGCTGTTTATAATTAAGTTATGTCAGTAGTAACAAAAGATTTTGGCCTTATGCCAGAAAGCGGTGAGAAGGTCGAGAAATTGATCATCACCGATAAAGATTATCAGGCAGCAATTCTAACAAAGGGTGCTATTCTAAATGCCTTCTCCTACAAGGGGAGAAATATTGTCACATCGAGCGATAAGATAGAGACATATCTTGGTCGCTGTGGCCACATGGGTGAGGTCGTTGGCCCCTTTGCCAACAGAATCGCAAATGGACGCTTTTCACTCGATGGGCAAGTCTATGAGCTTGAAATTAACAGTGGCCACAATAATATCCACTCAGGCAGTGCAAACTTTGGCTCAAAGCTCTGGAAGGTTGTCAACATGACTGATAACAGTGTCGAGCTTGAATGTGAGAAGAAGGATGGGGAAGGAGGCTTTCCTGGTAACGTTACTATCCGTACCACATATACGCTGAAGAATGGAAGCCTGACACTTCACTACAAAGTCACTACTGATAAAAAGACAGTTGTCAATATTACAAACCATGCCTATTTCAACTTGCATGGCAAGGCTGTAGACGCTCGTGACCATGTAGTCTACCTTGACTGTCCATATTATCTTGAAATAGATGAAAATCAGATACCGTCCTCAGTCAAGGCTGTAGAGGGTACTGATTTTGATTTCACAACTCCACACCTTCTTTCAGAGAGGAGGAATGGAAACTATGACCACTGCTTCATCTTTGGAAAGACCAAGAGAGGATATGTGTCTTGCGATGGCCTTAAACTTTCAGTTGAAACCGACTGTGAAGCCGTACAGCTATATACTGCTGCCTCTTACAATGTCAAAGGTTGCTCTCAGGGTGACTTTGGCCCATATATGGCTCTGTGCCTTGAAACTAGTGGTTATATCGATAGCCCAAATCAGAAAGAATTTCCGTCCCCAGTCCTATCTCCAAAAGAGATATATGAAAGGACGACCACATATACACTTTGCGAGGTAGATAGATGAAAGTTTCACTCATTGGAATCACAGGCGGTTCAGGATCTGGAAAGAGTACTGTAGTCAGGAAGATTACCGAGGCATATAGCGATAGTATCTGTATTGCACAGGATAACTATTACAAGTCAGCCACATTTGTAAACAACGATAACATCACATCCTACAACTTTGACCGCCCAGAAGCTCTCGATCTTGATCTGATGTATGAAAATCTTGTCGATCTGAAGAATGGCAAGAGTGTAGATATCCCTCAATATGATTTCGTCCACCATGCAAGAAAAAAAGAAACGATGCATATCGAACCAAAGAGAGTAATCATCGTAGATGGTCTCATGGTGCTATATGATGAAAGGATCAGGAATCTGCTCGATCTCAAACTCTATGTCGATACTCCTGCAGATATCAGATTTGTTCGCCGTCTCCAGAGAGATATAAAGGAAAGAGGAAGAACTGTAGATTCTGTAATCGAGCAGTATGTCAATGTAGTGCGCCCAGGACATGAAAAGTATATCGAGCCATGCAAGGCCTATGCAGATCTCATAATCCCAGAGGGTGGCTACAACGAGAATGCTCTATTCGTTCTGGTCAATCACGTCCAGACTCTCGCCAAGAACCTCTAGGTTTTCTGTATATCCTGTAGCTGTCTCTAATTCCTTTTACTGTAAAGACCTCTGGTACCTCATCGGGACCACCTAAAAAGCCTGGACGACAGCGCAGGATTCGACTTAGCCCAAGTATCGTCCCCTTGATTATCCCATGCTTTCTGACAGCTTGGATGAAATAGCTTGAACAGGATGGAGTGTAGCGGCACTTCATTGGTCCCATCATAGGGGAAAAGACTCCCTTGTAGATGAAGACTGGAATAAGATAGATATTTCTGATGAATGCCTTTATATCCATAGTAGGAAGGATAGCGTAAAAAGATTGCAATGAGAATTATTATTTCACCTGCAAAGAAGATGAGAGTCGATAAGGATACGTTTCCAGTTCGAACTACACCTGAATTTCTAGATAGAGCCTTGTATCTTCAATCCCTTCTGAGGACTCTGGATAGAGATGGGCTAAAGAGGGTATGGGCTTGCTCTGACAAGCTTTTAGATAAATCAAGCGAGTTCCTTTCATATGACCTTGAAAGAGCTTTGACTCCTGCATTAATTTCATACGATGGGATACAGTACCAGTACATGGCACCATCAGTATTTACATCAAGTGAACTCGATTATCTTTCATCAAGACTCAGAATAATTTCTGGCTTCTATGGAGTCTTGAGACCCTTTGATAAAGTTGCTCCCTACCGTCTTGAGATGCAGGCAAACTTTCCATCTAAGGGTGGGCTGTATGCCTATTGGAAAGATCTGATATACAAAAGTGTAATCGATGAAAGTAGGGTTATCCTCAACTTGGCATCTGAAGAGTATGCAAAAGCTATCAGACCATACCTTAAAAAGGATGATATTTTCATCGACTTCTATTTTGCTGAGAAAGATGGTGACAAACTTGTTGAAAAGGGAGTATATGCAAAGATTGCACGAGGTGAGATGGTAAGATATCTATCCTGTGTTAAGGCAGAGGATCTTGAGACTATAAAGAGTTTCAATGCAGCTGGTTATGTTTTTAGCAAAGAGCATTCAAGTCAGAGGCGCTTTGTCTTCATCCGTTGATTTTCCTTTTAAATGATGGCTCGATACTCTAGAATTCAATGTATGGAGCTTTATTCTTATATTGATAGTAATTATCTCAAAGGAGAGAGGAATATAATTAGCCTTACAGGGGGAGGCGGAAAGACTACATTTCTTATTGGTCTTTCTTGCTTTCTCAAGAATAAAGGAAAGAGTGTTCTACTTACTACTACAACAAAACTCATAAGACCTGAGAAGTTAGATTACAAAGTTGACCACATCTTCTATGAAAGAGATAGTGTGCTGAATTATAAACCGAAGAAAGGTGAATCTGTGTTTTATGCAAAGCTCCTTGATGAAAGAAAATGTTGTTCAATCGATCCATCAGATATCGAATTGTTATCACATCTCTATGATGTAATCATAATTGAAGCAGATGGGGCTGCATTCCTTCCTTTAAAGCTCCACACACAAAAAGATCCAGTGGTCGTTAAAGAAACTACACTCACTGTGATGATAATGGGAGCATCTGGCTTTGAAAGAAGAGTTGAAGATGTATGCTTTGGCTCATGCAAGGAAGGGCTTGCAGATTTGAGTTTCTATCAAGCTCTCATCGATGATCCTGAAGGTGTTCTAAAGGCATCAAGGGGAGATGGTGTTGTGATCATCAATCAATGTGATGAATTTAGCTATGAGGAACTCTTGAACTTGAAATGTAGATACAGGTTGCTCTTTGCAAGTGAAAGGGAGGATAGTATCTATGAAGTTGTTTGAAAAGGCTTCCTTTCTTGAGAAAAGAAATCTTCCCTTTGCTCTAGTCACCATAACAGGCTTTTGTGGAGTAGTTCCAAGACAGACAGGAAGGATGCTGGTAACAGAAACCGGAGAGTGCTTTGGCAGTGTTGGTGGTGGAGAGATTGAAAGAAGGGCAAGAAGAGAAGCACTCGATGCCTTGAAGAGGGGTGAAAACAGGGTTGTCGAGATCGAAACAGATATTGGAAAAGTAAGTATGGTAATTGATGTTGCATCAAAAAAGAGAAGGGCTGTAATAGTTGGATATGGCCATGTTGGAAGAGCAATCTTCAATCTGCTCTTTGGAATTGGTTTTTCAATCGATATTGTCGATGTGAACGAAGTTGATGAAGAAAGAGCTGAGAACATATATCGAAAAGAGAATGCGAAAGCAGGACTTCTGATGGCCAATATCGATTGCTTTACATGTGTAATTGTCACAACTCAATTTGATGAAGAGCTTTCAAAAGTGCTTGATGAATGCGATGCATTCTATGTTGGCTTCCTTGCTTCAAGAAGTAGAGCGGTACTTTCCAACAAAAGTTTCTTCGTCCCTATGGGGTATGATATCGGTGCTGAAAAGCCAGAAGAGATTGCAGTCTCTGTATGTGCAGAAATCCTGATGGCTGAAAACAAGAGAAGTGGAAGAAGCATCTCATCTGAAAGTCGAAAATCAATTATCGTGCGTGGAACCGGAGATATCGCAACAGCTGTTATAATCAGGCTGCACAATGCAGGTTACAATGTGCTCGGTGTCGATCTTGATAAGCCAACCCAGATAAGAAGGAATGTATCCTTTGCCGAGGCTATGTATGAAGGCTCTGTAACAGTAAGTGGTGTAGAAGCAAGAAAGATTACAGATATAAAGCAGCGCTTTGCTCTCTGGGACAAGAGGATTGTCCCAATCCTTTCCGATGAAAATCTTTCTTGTCTTCCTGATGTGAAACCTCTTGTTGTTGTAGATGCAATAATTGCAAAGAAGAATCTTGGTACAAATAGGAAAATGGCACCTTTGACAATTGCTTTAGGCCCAGGTTTCTATGCAGGCCGTGATGTCGATGTCGTTATAGAAACAAGCAGGGGCCATGAGCTTGCAATGATAATAAAAGAGGGAGAAGCAAAACCAAACACTGGAATTCCTGGAATAATTGAAGGACACGGAAAGGATAGGGTTGTAAGAGCCCATACAAGTGGAAGTTGGAAGGGAATCAAGACGTTTGGGGATGAAGTGAAGAAGGGTGAGACTATTGCATATATTGGGGAAGAGAAAGTTGAAGCGACAATAGATGGAATTATTCGTGGTATGCTTCATGATGGTCTTGAAGTAACTTCAGGCTTCAAGGTTGCCGATATCGATCCTAGAGGACTCTCTGTCTCCTGGTGGCAGCCTTCTGACAAGGCAAGGGCCATTGCAGGGGCTGTTCTTGAGGTTGTTGATAGCTTCTTCTTTATTGAGCACATGTGATAAAAAGTATAATCTTTACTCTATGCATGAAATGAACGTATTAACTTCCATAAAGGCTGTTAGAAAAGGAGCAAAGGAGCTGGCGCTGCTTTCAGATGAAGAGCGAGTCGCTCTTCTTGAGAGAGCTGCTGCCACTCTATTGGATAGATGTGATGAAATTCTCTCTGCAAATGAGATAGATCTTGAAGAGAGTAGAGAGAAGGGTATAAAGGATGCAATCCTACATAGAATTGCTCTACCTAAAGAAAAGCTTGAGTCAACCGTTCAAGCTATGAGGTCTGTTGGTAAGCTTCCTTGTCCAATTGGAAAAGTAAAGGAGAGAAGACTTTTGGATGAGGGACTCCTCCTTGAGAAGGTCACATATCCTCTTGGTGTAATTGGTATGATCTTCGAGGCTCGTCCTGATGCAATGATCCAGATAATCTCACTTGCGATCAAGAGTGGAAATGGAATCATCTTGAAGGGTGGCTCTGAAGCTAAGAATACAAATCAGGCAATAGCTAGGATACTGTCTGACTCTCTTGATGGAGCTAAATGGATGCTCCTCCTTTCAAGCCACAGCGATGTTGATATGATGCTTAAAGCTGAAAAGGATATCGATCTGATCATTCCTCGTGGCTCTAATGAGTTTGTCCGTCACGTCATGGAAAATACTCACATTCCTGTAATGGGCCATGCAGATGGAATTTGCAGTGTCTATATCGACAACGAAGCAGACCTCGAGAAGGCTGTAAGGGTTGCAACGGATGCAAAGGTTCAGTATCCAGCTGCTTGCAATGCAGCTGAAACTATATTGGTGCATAGAGATATTGCAGCTGCTTTCCTGCCACGATTCAAGGAAAGTCTCGATAGTTACAATGTGATAATCCACGCAGATGAAGAGACAAGAAAGTATATCGAGTGTTTACCTGCAAGTGAAGAAGATTACCACACTGAATACCTTGCATTGGAAGTTGCAATAAAGGTTGTAAAGGATATCGATGAAGCAATTGAACATATTGCTAATCACTCCTCGCATCACACAGATGCAATCGTCACAGAAAACAAAGATAAGATTGTACGCTTCTTTAATGAAGTAGATTCAGCTGATGTTTTTGCCAATGCTTCTACAAGATTTGCTGATGGATTCAGATTTGGTCTTGGTGCTGAAGTCGGTATCTCAACAAGCAAGCTCCATGCTCGTGGTCCTGTAGGCCTTGATGGACTTACTACCACAAAGTGGCAGCTCAGAGGATCTGGCAATATTGTCGCATCGTACTCTGGGAAGAATGGAAAACAATTCCTTCACAAGGAGCTTGATGTATGAGAGATTTTTCTGCAATGAAGAGAGTGGTTATCAAGGTTGGAACCAACCTCATAACCCGTGACAATGGAATTGATGAAGCTAGAATCGTTGATATCTGTCGCCAGATTGCATCTCTCAGAGAGAAGGGGTATCAAGTCATATTGGTCTCTTCCGGTGCTGTAGGCTTGGGTGCAAAGGAGCTTGGACACGGAAAGAAGATTGCCTATGTTCCAATGAGACAGGCTTGTGCAGCAATTGGAAACCCAATCTTGATGAGCCATTACCGAAAGGCATTCAGTATATATGATACGATCTGTGCACAGGTTCTTCTGACAAGAAGGGATTTGAATAACAGGACCACATACAACAATCTCCGCGCTAGTGTTTCAACTCTTCTGACTCTTGGAGTAATTCCAGTTTTCAACGAAAACGATGTTGTTGCAAACACGAATGAAATCGGTGAAATCTTTGGCGACAATGATAGGATGAGTGCCATGATCGCATCTAAGATCGATGCAGATCTTCTTATCCTCCTAACTGATATAGATGGTGTCTATACAGGAAATCCAAAGAGTGATAAGGATGCTGTCTTCATCCCTGAAATCGAGCATGTAAGTGGCAAGATCATGAGCTATGCAAAGGGTGCTGGCTCCACATTCTCCACAGGTGGTATGAAGACCAAGCTGATGGCTGCCCAGATTGCTTCAATGGCTCATTGTGGGACAATAATTGCATCAGGATATGAGAAGGACTCTCTTATCAGAATAATGGCGGGAGAGCTGGTTGGAACCTATATCCATCCTGAAAAGAAACTCACTCAGAGACAGAGGTGGATCATCAACAACTCTCATGTTGGTGCCATCATGGTAGATAAAGGGGCAAAGAAGGCACTTGGAGACAAGAAGAGTCTGCTTCCTTCTGGTGTTGTAGGTGTCGTTGGGGTCTTTGATGCGGGAGATGTTGTTGCTATAATGGATACAGATGGCTTCGTCTTTGCCAAGGCAGTTCCTTACTTCAACAGTACAGATATCGCATTGATGAAGGGGCTATCAACACAAGAGGCAGCGAAGGCCATATCAAAGGCCCACATAGATTGTTTATTCAGACCGGAGGACTTGGTTTTAACAGATGCATAATCCATATAGGATAATTCAGAAACGTCAGGATTTTGGCCTATCGCTTTCCAATATTGGAGCGCCAGACCAGCTTTCTATTGTCCTTTTGGACAGTGCAGATAGTGATCTCTTGGATAAGACCATCGAATGGTATCTCGAGAACCTCAACTTCAATATCCATGTGATAACAATTGAAGAGAGGATTGAAGAGAACAATCTGTCTGAAAAGTATCCAGATGTTACCTTTATCGTCTTCAAGAACCTTACTACGATAGGGGCTATGCTGAATGCAGTTGCAAATGTTACCTATTCTTCCTATATTCTGGTTACCAGGACTGATACTCAGCTTGTGAGCTTTGATGGAGAGCTTCTATATGCTGCTATGGGCAAGGGTATAAAACCTTCTATCATCACTCCAGTGCTTTTCAATTGTGATATGGAGATAATGAGTTCTCTGAGAAGACCCAATCTGCTTAACCGTGACATAGATCCTCAGGCCGAGGCTCCTATTGTTGATGATTCTATTCTTCAGAGAAACCTCTATCCTATCTTTGGAATAGGGCTTTATGAAAGAGCTCTATTTCAGCGCATGAGGGGTTTCGATGAGGAGATCATAAGCGACTATTGGCAGCTTCTTGACTTTGGAATCAGGGCAAACCTTTTTGGTAATCCTGTATATACAACCGCAGCTCTTGCATTCCGCTTCTATGAAAAGCACTCCATCATTGAAGACAACATGAATTGTGAAGGCATGGAAAGGTGCTACACTAAAGCGCTATCGATTCGCAGAATAAACGGAAGGAATATCATCCAGAAGTGGAGACCTTATGTTGACAAGGAACTTTATAGAAACGAGATAAAGACAAAGCAGGTCGTAATTCAGAAGACAGATTTCTTCACTCTTATGGAAAACTGGGATGAAAAGGTCGAGTAAGTCCCTATTTCTATTCCTTCTATTTTTTCTCATCTCAATTCCTTGTATCTTGGCATCCTGCTTTGAGGGTAGAGTGTCCACATTTATAATCGATGCAGGACATGGCGGAAAGGATCCAGGGGCTCAAGGCTTCGGAATAAATGAAAAAGATATCAACCTTGAAATTGCCAAGGAAATTGGATCGAGACTTGAAAAGAGTGGTCGCAATGTTCTTTTGACTCGCTATGATGATTATTTCCTTTCTCTTGCTGAGAGGTGTGATATAGCAAACTCATCAACTGTCTATTCAAGTGGTTATCCTCTCTTTGTCTCTATCCATGTCAATGCATCTGAAGATGAGAGTGCATCAGGCTTTGAAGTCTACATAAAGGATGAAAGCAAGCTTGTCAATATGATTTCAAGATCGATGAATCAACTGCTTGCAATCAAGTATTCATCCTACAAGCCATCAGAACTGAATAGATTCAAAGATGATCTGTCAATGGCTGTTGCTGAAAGCATAATCCAGAATGTGAAGAAGAATCTTCCTGAGACAAGAATCAGAGGCGTCAAGAGAGGGGATCTGTATGTTCTCAATTCAACCTGGATGCCAAGTGTCCTGATCGAACTTGGCTTTATTTCAAACAGGAAAGAAAATGGGTATCTCAAAGATGAGAGATACAAGGATCTGATGGTGGATGCGATAGTGAAAGCTTTGGAAAGCTTCTAGATGATTATCCCATCAAGGTGATCGATTTCATGCTGGATAATTTCAGCTACAAAGAGAGAAAAGCTTTCTCTCCTCTTTTTGAAGTTGATATCCTCGAACTCCACTTCGATTTTCTCATACCTTGTGCATGTTCTTTTTCCATCAAGAGAAAGACAGCCTTCCTCTGTTTGGTACTTTCCACTCTTTGAAACTATCTTGGGATTGTACATGACAATTGCAAACATCCCTATCATGACTGCAATTATTCGTTTGTTTTCGCCAATCATGTTCGCAGCCATACCGACACAGCTGTCGCTATTTGCCTTGAGTGTATCCAGAAGGTCTCTTGCGATATTCTCATCGCTTTTAGTTGCCTTTTCGGCTATACGGAAAATACTTTCACCTTTAACTATATTCTTGACCATATTTAAAAGAATGCCGGCAAGTTATGCCGGCAGATAATCATTTGCTTTCTCTGCTCTTTAGAAGCAGGTTGTATTTCAGGTTTTTCAAATCCTCAGAGAGTGAAACTTTGTAGATGTGAGGATTTATCTGTCTCTTGTAACTCTTGTGAAGAGTCTCGAGATTCTTGCTGACAGAGCTCTGAATCTCTCTGATATCTCTTACAGGAGATACTCTCTTGCCATTCTTCATCTTGAGTGAGAGAAGTGGCTTGATAGAGGTATAATTCTTCTCCTTCATCACAAAGAAGTCACCAAGGCTGAATGGGTGATAGAAGGTATGTTTCTTTCCTGTTTCGATAACTTCATCTTCAAGACAGATCAAGTCTGCAAGCATGCTGTTTTCACTATCGTAGAAGCGATATACTTGCTTCCTTCCTGGGTTGGTTGTCTTTTCAAAGGAGTTGGATATCTTCATCACAGGCTCCATAGTTCCATCCTTGAGCTCTCTTGCAGCTAGCTTGTAGACACCATTGAGAGAGGACTGTTTTCCACCAGTGACGAGGTGAGTACCAATTCCCCAACTGTCGATTGGAACACCATCGGAGACAAGAGTCTGAACGATTTCTTCTGTAAGATCGTTCGAGACACAGATTATTGCATCTTCAAGACCTGCCTTATCAAGACGTGATCTTATCTCCCTTGGAAGGTAAGAAAGGTCACCAGAGTCAATTCTTACACCTATCTTGTGTCCCTTTGCCTTCTGTTCAAGTCCAATCTTTATTGCAGCTTCGATACCAGAGCCGAGAGTGTCGTAGGTATCGATCAGGAAGACAGCGTTGTCAGGGTAGAGGGATGCAAATTCTCTGAAGGCTTCCTCTTCATTGTCAAAGCTCATGATCCAGGAGTGAGCCATTGTGCCAGAAACTGGAATTCCATACTTCTTGCCAGCATATGTATCACTGGTGACTTTTGTTCCACCGATGAAGCTTGCTCTGGCAGCAGAGTGGCCACCATCTGGACCTTGGGCTCTTCTGAGGCCAAATTCCATAATTGCACCCTTGCCTTGGGTTGCAAATACCATGCGGCTTGCCTTTGTGGCGATAAGGGTCTGGAAGTTGACCTTGTTAAGAAGGAATGTCTCGATTAGCTGTGCATCACAGAGTCCGGTTTCGACTCTTATCAGAGGTTCGCCTGGGAATGCTATTGTGCCCTCGTCGAAGGCATAGATATCTCCACTGAAGCGATATGAAGAGAGATATTCGAGGAACCTCTCATCGAACATCTTCAAGGATCTGAGATAATCGATGTCCTGCTCTGAGAATTTGAATTCAGCAATCTCATCGATGAGTTCCTCGATTCCAGTGAAGATTGTATAGCCTCCCTGGAACGGATTGGTTCTGTAGAACATATCGAATACAACGCGTGGGTTATGATTCTTTAGAAAATAACCCTGCATCATTGTAAGTTCATAAAAGTCAGTTACCAGTGCCGATACCATAGCGTCCCTCTTGTTGTGTTGTTTTATTTTTCGATCTTGTCAAAACCTGTATACTTTACAAGTGCTTCAGGAATTGTGATGGAACCATCTTCGTTCTGATAGTTCTCCATGACAGCAACCATAGCTCTTGAAAGTGCAACTGCTGTACCGTTGAGCATGTGGACGAACTTGATCTTTCCATCATCGTCTCTATAGCGGATATTCAGGCTTCTTGCCTGATAATCAGTACAGTTACTTGTACTTGTAACCTCGCCATACTCGCCATTCTCACCACGACCTGGCATCCAAGCTTCGATATCGAATTTTCTGTAAGCAGGTGCACCGAGATCACCAGTTGCTGTATCGACTACACGGTATGCAAGTCCAAGACCAGAGAAGATTTCCTCTTCGATAGAGAGGAGTTCCTTGTGGAATTTATCACTTTCCTCAGGAAGGCAGTAGATGAACATCTCGAGCTTGGAGAACTGGTGTACGCGGTAAAGACCCTTGGAGTACTGTCCTGCGCCACCTGCTTCTCTTCTGAAGCAGTGAGAGAGACCAGTCATTCTGATTGGAAGATCCTTCTTGTCGAGGATTTCATTCTGATAATAGCCACCAAGTGTGATTTCAGCAGTACCTACAAGACAGGTGCCAGTGCCTTCAAGAGTATAGATGTTGGATTCTGCGCCTCTTGGATTGAAGCCGATACCCTGCAAAATCTCTTCCTTTGCGATATCTGGAGTGATGAATGGAGTAAAGCCATGCTTCATTACGATATCCATTGCATAGCGCTCAAGTGCCATCTGGAGAATAACTGCCTTGTTCTTTATATAGTAGAACTTCTGTCCTGCAACCTTAGCTCCACTTTCGAAATCGAGAATATCTAGCGCCTCACCAAGCTGGACATGGTCCTTTGGCTGGAAAGAAAACTTCTTTGGTTCCCCATGGAACTTGATTGCAAGAGAATCCTTGTCTTCCTTTCCAACTGGTGCTTCTGGATGTGCATAGTTAGGAATAGTTCTAGCTTCTTCATTGAACTGTGCATCGATCAGAGCAAAATCTGCTTCCTTTGCTGCAAGCTCATCCTTGAGTGCCTTTCCCTCTGCGATGAGAGCCTGACGAACATCATTCTCCATCTTGCCCTTCATCTTCTTTGCATTCTCATTTCTCTTCGCTCTGAGATCCTCGATGTCATGCAAAAGCGCAGCACGCTTGTCCTGATCCTGGATAATCTTATCCAGGTCTACGTTCATCCATCTGTTCTGGATGTTTGCCTTGATTTCATCGTACCTAGTTCTCAGTTCCTTAATGTCAATCATTCTTTTTATTCTTCCTTATTGATTCAAGCGCGGCCTTTTCAAGCTCGACGCTTTTTCTATAGCATGATGTTACTGCATTGACGAGTGTACCGTCAAAGCCCCCTTGATAGAGGGCATCCATTCCCATGATTGTGGTTCCCTTTGCAGAGCAGACCTGACTCATGAGTTCAACTGGATTCTTTCCTGTGCTCTCTTGCAGTGCACAGGCACTTATAAGAGTGGAGCGCACTATATCGACACTCTTATTGTATGGTATGCCAACTTCAGTTCCTCCCATTGCAAGTGCATGTATGAACTCGAAGACAAAAGCAATTGCGCTACCAGAAATTCCAATGAAGGCTGAAAAAAGCTCCTCATCGAGAATGAAGGCATCTCCAATTGCAGAAGCAACCTGGAATGCTGTCTTTTTGAACTCTTCACTTGCTGAAGCTTTGAATGCGACAGCTGTTACAGCCTTTGAGATCTTTGCTGCAATATTTGGCATGAAGCGAGCTATATTGTCACTTGGTATATTGCTATCGATTACTGCAATAGGGACTCCTGCTGCGATGCTTATGATATTCTTTCCCTTTGCAAGAGAAAGTTCACCATAAATAGTTTGCAACACCTGTGGCTTTACAGCAATGAGGATGTAGTCTGATCCTTCTATCAGAGAAGAGATACTGGATGCAGCTTCTGCATTGCTGTGCTCTTTGATGAAGCTATCGAGAGTAGGGCGGTAGCTGTCAAAGACAGTTACTGAAAAGTCGTCCCTGTTCGAAAGAGCAGATGCAATTGCTCCGCCCATGTTTCCACAGCCGATAATACCAATCTTTGTCATAGGCTATCCTCCCATGTGTGTCTGTGTAGCTGACCTTCGATCTTGAAAGGATGTGTAAATCCTCTCTGTCTATAATAATCATAAACTGCAATTGCAACACTATTTGATAGGTTCAAGGATCTTGTTTCGTTTATCATTGGAATCCTCAGACAGAAGGAAGGAAAGCGAAGGAGAATCTCTTCCTCTATTCCTCTGCTTTCCTTTCCAAAGATGAGATAGACATCTTCATTCTCTGGATATGAGACGTCACAATAATTCTTTCTAGCTTTTGTCGTGAAGAAGAAAAGCTTTTTCCCTTCGTGTGCTCTTAGAAAATCTTCTGTGCTTTCCCAAATGTTTATCTCTACATCTTTCCAATAATCGAGACCTGCACGCCTTACAGCCTTTTCGTCTATTGAGAAGCCAAGTGGCTTTACCAGATCGAGAACTGTGCCAGTAGCAACACAGGTTCTAGCTATATTCCCTGTATTGTGAGGAATTTCTGGTTCAAAGAGGACAACGTGCAACATAAAAAGGAGTATACTCCTTATTTTCTATCGTGTAACTATATCCATCTTTTCAAAATTGAAGAAAAAAATAAGAATAGAGCGCATGGAATATATAAAAGTAATTCTCCTTGGAATAATTCAGGGAGTGACAGAGTGGCTTCCTATATCATCAACAGGCCACCTTCTACTCTTCAATGAGATATTTCCCTTAGCGGTTTCTGAAGATTTTGAAAGTGTCTTCATGGTTGTTGTGCAACTTGGATCTATCCTTGCAGTCGTTGTTCTCTACTTTGAAAAGCTGTGGCCTTTCAAAAGAGATAGCAAGGAGAGGGGAAAATCGATAAATCTTTGGCTCAAGGTCATTGTTGCTTCTCTACCTGCAGCAGTTGCAGGTCTCCTTCTTGATGATTTGATCGATTCAAAACTGTCAAACTATCTTGTAATTGCATTCTCTCTCTTCGTGTACGGTGTTCTCTATATCTATATAGAAAAGAAAGAGAAGCTTAGAGTGAGAGTAAACTCACTTGAGGAGCTTTCATACATTGATGCTGTCAAGATGGGTGCTTTCCAGATGCTAGCTCTGATTCCTGGAACTAGCCGATCTGGATCTACAATCCTAGGTGGTCTGCTCTGTGGCATTTCTCGACCTGTTGCAGCTGAGTTCAGCTTCTTCATGGCACTTCCTGTAATGGCTGGAGCATCCCTACTAAGACTCTTGAAGCATGGAATTGGATTTACATCAAGTGAATGGATGATTCTCCTTCTTGGCTCATTTGTCGCCTTCATCGTTTCACTTTTCTCTATCAAGGCCCTAGTTGGATATGTGCGAAAGCATGATTTTGCTGTCTTTGGTATCTACAGAGTAGTTCTTTCAGTAGTCGTAGTGCTTTTCTTTACTCTTGCACATTGAATTGATTTCTCTTTTTCAGGGTGGCAGCCTTTTTGATGTCTGCCCCCTTTTTGTTCATTTCAACGATTGCTTTCTCAAGTCTTCTGAGCCTTTCCTTGTCTTCGACAAACAGCTCTAATTGCTGTGCATGGTCACCTTTGTAGAGGGAATATAGTCCAACACCTAAAAGTCTTATCCCTCCACCATGATATCGTTTGTAGAATATTTCCTTTGCAAGCTTATAGACATCATGACTTGTATATATTCCTTCATCGGGCGTTATCTGTATGCTGGTCGTGGAAAAATCATTGTAGCGAATCTTCACACCGACAGTCCTTGCCATCAAGCCATCTGAAAGACAGCGGAACATGACTTCCTGACTCATCTCAAGTAGAAATGTCTCTATTGCCTCCTGCCCAAATAGGTCAGGGTAGAATGTGTTCTCTGTCGAAACAGATCTTGTCTTGCTTTCTCCTTGATATATCCCTGGGTCGATTCCTCTGCTGACAAGATAGAGATAGTGGCCTGCACTGTTTCCAAATAGCCTTTCAAGGTTGGACTCTGAAAAGCTTCTGAGATCCTGTGTTGTAAAGATCCTTCTTTTCTTTAGTTCTTCCTGCATAGCCTTGCCAACGCCCCAGAGCTTCTTGATCCCAACAGCATCGACAAAATCAGTTTCTTTTCCATATGGCACCATCGTAAGTCCATCGGGTTTACGGTAATCAGAAGCCATCTTTGCAATGAATCTAGATGAGCCGATGCCTATTGAAACAGTCAGGCCTGTCGTCTCTTTTATCATCCTTTTAAGAAGATGACCTGCCTCGTTTGCCTTTGGGTATATTCTCTCCATTCCAGTCATATCGAGGTAGGCTTCATCGATACTTGCCTGGATAAATCCAGGTGCAAAGTTTTTTACTATATCCATGACTTCTTTGCTTTTTTCACTGTAGCGATCCATTCTACCTGGAATACAGATAGCATTTGGGCAGAGTTTCAGCGCTGTGACCATTGGCATAGCAGAGTGAACACCATAACGCCTTGCTTCATATGAACAGGTTGATGCAACACTCCTAGGTCCTGGGTGTCCTATTATCAAGGGCTTTCCTTTGTATTCAGGGTGGTCAAGTACCTCAACTGAAGCAAAGAAGGCATCGAGATCGATATGAAAGAATACTGGGTTACTCATTTTCTTCTAGGTGTTTCACAGCTTGTGAAATTGAAATTATCTTGAAAGAATCGCTCATAAGTGCAAGCAATGCCTTTTTGCTTTCGCTCTGTGTTGGCTTTCTTCCAACGAGCTTTCCATCGTCAAGGGAGAGTCTTTCAAGTGACCAAGTGTCATCACTATCTCCGTGAAAGTGTCTATATATTGCATTGTCGATCATTACATAATCAGTCTTCATAATCACCTCGAACAGATAGCACAGAGATCAGAAAGTGCATTTCTCACAGCCTCTCTTTCAGAATACTTCCTTTTTTCCTTTCCTTCTATCGACATCTCATGTCCCTTGCCAAGCAGGAATATAGAGTCTTTCACAGATGATATTTCCAATGCTTTTAAAATGGCATCCTCTCTTCTTTCGATAATTTGGATATCAACTCTGCTTCTGAGCTCTGTGGGGATACCTGAAAGGATATCGTTCACAATTTCATCGAAACTTTCGTTCCTGTTGTCTTCTTCTGTCAATATGAGATGTGATGAATATCTGCTAGCTTCTCTTCCAAGTCCCGCTCTCTTGCTTTTGTCTCTTTCTCCTGCAGCACCTAGCACTGTTATGAAATCTCCATCAGGATAAAGAGCCCTGTAGTCAGATAGGAGGCGAGACACGCTGTCTGGTGTGTGAGCAAAGTCAATGATTATATTCCTTCCGATATTGTTCTGGACTAATTCATCTCTGCCTTCAACTCTCTTTAGATTGCTAAGTCTCATGAGAACTTCGGGTAGGGGAAGTGATAGGAGTGATGAAACAAGTGATGCTGCTGTAAAGGCATTTTCAAGCATGTAGCTGTGGAAGAATGGCAGTGTATATTCTTTGCCATCATATATAAATGTAAGAGAAGATGTATCCAAACTCACTATTTCAGGTCTATCGAGTACTTTTACCTTTGACTTGAATCTTTCTTCTGCTTCCTCTCTTGCTATGTTGTCTGAGAGGATGAAACACTTACCATCAGTCATTTCAAAAAGGCGGAGCTTTGAATCGATATATGCTCTATGTGTCTTATGGAAATCTAGGTGTTCACTTGTAATTCGTGTGAGCAATGATGATGTGAAGTGAATGCCTTCAAGACGGTCATATTCCTTTGATAGAGCATGACTTGTTGCTTCTATGACCATATATTCACAACCATTGTTACAGGCATTCTTCAAAAAGCTATGAAGAGGGAAGGCTTCAGGAGTTGAAAGTCTCCAGGGTGTCTTTTTAAGACCGGAGCCGTCATCAACATAGACTGTGGATGTAAGGCCTGCAGCCTTGCCAAAGGATTTAAGTAGCTGATAGATGAAATATGATGTACTGCTCTTTCCATCAGTTCCACTCACTCCAATGAGCTTTAGATTCTTATCGGGGTATTGGAAGAATGCGCGTGATGCTTTTGCATATACGTTTCTTATGTTCTCTTGTGTGGAGATGCATTTGACACCTAAAGGAAGTTGGATATCCTTTTCACATACAATTGCAATGGCTCCTCTGTCTATCGCATCCTGGATATAAAGTTCTCCATTGGTCCTTGTTCCTCTGAAGCAGAAGAAGACAGAGTCCTTGATGATCGACGTAGAGTCGTAGAAGAGGCCAGTAATTGTCCTATCATCATTCTCTTTAGCATCTTTCTTTATTAGATATGTTAGTTCCCTTACTGTCATATTATCTATTCTAGCAAATGCTGGATAATTGTGCATTCTAACGGTTTTTGATATGTGATATATTTAAGTTCATGAAAACATTACTTTCAATCCTTCTATTGTTAGCTATCTCTTCCAATCTTCTCTTTGCTTGGAGTGATGTGTCTAGCAGTGGAAGTATAGAGGCAATAGAAAAGAATCCGGCAGCAATTGCAAAGCGTGAAAGATCGAAGAATAAGGACTTCATCGTAAAGCTCGATTACTCTGACAGCTATGAACAATATCCGCTTGAGGATGTAGATGATTTTTCATATGTAAACATTCCCAAGACTTCGCTCTCACTTGGTTTTGTCGGTGGTAACCTTGCCTTCTTTGCCGAGATTGGAATCTACCTAGATAACAAGAATAAAGATACTGAAGGTCATACATATTATGACTTCAATAACACGACCAACTTCAGGTTCGCAACCTCCTGGGAGTACAATAAATTAGCTTTCGGTGCGACAATCTCTGGTGGAAATCTTTCACAGAGGCTGAATAAGCAGGTGGACAATGGATTCGATATCGTCGGAAATGCTCTTTTTGGTGATTACGAGATTCACTCCGGAATGGAAAATCTGCAGTTCGGTGTAGGTTCTCTCTTTGTCGATGGTCCATACAGCGTAGGCTTGAATATAGACAAGCTACTGTATATGGAAGATGAGGAGTTCAAGACAGATTGGGATGAAATGATGAAAAGTCTGACACTGGGCGCCTCCTTTATCTTCAATAAGTACACAAGCTATGGGGACTTGAGACTTTTTAGACCTAGAGTATTCTTTGAAGTTGCCAATGTAACATCATCTAGCTGTGAAACTAGCTTCGGTTTCACAACTACCTTCCAGTTCCTGCCAAACAAGGAGCTTGATGCGACAGTTGCATATGTAAGTATCAGTAACGGTGCAAAGAACCTTTTTGATGGATATGATAGCTATGCACTATTCGAACTCACATATCTATCGGGCAGGTTCAGATATGGAACGACTATTGATAACAAGAACAATTCAACAAACGTCTCTCTCTTCTTGAGGTACTTAAGGTGAAATTGATCGCCTTCGATTTCACTCATGCTCCCGAAGAGATTCTTAACTTGCTTCTCTATGAAAGAGATGATGTAAGGAGAGTGAGCCGTGCATTGCTTTCTTCTACTCGTTCACGATATGTTCTTCTGATTACTTGTAATAGAGTAGAGGTTTATACGAGCGATGAGAGTGAAATCACTCACACTTTGCTTTCATCAGCATTGAATCTTAAATACTTTGCTGTAAGGCCATATAGATATGAGATGAGAGATGATGAGGTGATACACCATCTTTATATGCTCTCTACAGGTGTCAAATCAGCATATTTTGGAGAGGAAGTCATCCTTTCTCAACTCAACATCGCAATAGAGACAGCAAGGTCTATTGGAAGTGTTTCAAGTGAATTGAATGTGCTCTTTCAAAGTGCAATTACATTCGCAAAGAAAATACACACCCAGATGAAGGTGCGTGTCTTCGATCACGATATTGTTACAAGAACTATAGAGCTAGTTGATAGACGAAAGACTCTAGTGCTTGGAAGCGGGGAGCTTGCAAGGAGTATTGCGCAGGCTCTAAGTGAAGCAGGTGTAGAGACATATCAAGCGATCAGGGATATTTTTAAAGCAGATTTTCTCGTTCCTCATTCAGTCAAGGCTGTCTCTTGGGATGATAGATATTCTATCCTTCCTTCTTTTGATGTAATCATCTCTGCATCAAGTTCAATTGGTCATACACTCAGAGAAGATGCTTTGCCTCTTGTAAAAGGAAAGCTGCTACTTGATCTTGCAGAGCCTTATGATTTCCCTCCTTCTTTCAATTCATTGAAGCTGAAAGATCTTGGCTCAAGTACACCTTTGAAAGATGCTGTAGTTAGAAGAATCGATGAGAGTGCAAGAGGGGAAGTTGAGGTTTTTCTCTCTGAAATGGAAAAGCGAAAGGGTTATAAGGAGATAGAGGATAGGGCAGTGGATATTGCATCAGATTCTGTAAGACGCCTGAATTCCACACTGGACCTTGATAAAGAAACAGGCCTCGCAGAGAAGGTCTATGAAACCATCCGCAAGGCCAGTATAAATGCGATGATGAGAACTAGAAAATATTGAATGTGTTCTCGTAAGTCTTCTTGCTGTTCTTCTTGAGAAGCTCAACACCTTCCATCTTCTCAAGGTCCTGATCTCTAGATGCATCCTGGAAGGAATACATTGGTTCAAGACAGATATACTGTGCTCTCTTAGGTGCACAAGTCCAGCAGACGAAGGTCTTGAAATCACCCATGTGAACTGTTACACCATGTGGTGCATCATCACAGACGAGAGTTACTTCCTCACTCTTGATATTCCACAGTGCGATTGGTCCCTTATCGAGCTCTTTTCTTGTAAGAGGGAGAGTGTCGCCAACAAGGAAATCCTTCTCGACTTCGAAAACTCCGTTTACCTGATATCTTCTATCGACCTTTTCATTGGCAACAAAAGAAAGAGAGTACTTCTCGACATCTGTGCCCTTGCCATTCATATCAAGTGAGAAAGCGGGGTGCCAACCATATGTGAAATAGAGGTCGTTATCCTTTGAATCGATTTCAGCCTTTGCTGTGTATCCATTTTCAAGAAGTGTATAGGTTACTGTCAGAGCAAAGTTGAAAGGATAGCATTTCTTGGTCTCTTCGCTCTCTTCAAGTAGGAAGACAGCTTCATTTTCCTTCTGACTGACAAGCTTGAACTCTGTATCTCTTGCAAAACCATTATTAGGAATCTTGTAGCTCTTACCCTTGTAGATGATTGTATCATCCTTGATTGGACCAGTTACAGGGAAAAGAAGAGGTGCTCTTCTGAACCAGTATTCCTTATCTCCATTCCAGATGTACTCGACATTGTCCTTTACAAGGCTCTGTGGTTCAGCGCCAAGAGTGGAGATAACAAGTTTCGAATTACCATTGGTAAGTGTTACGTTCATTTTGACTCCTTTATTAAAAAAAAGGGGACCTGATGATACAGATCCCCTCGAATTAACTTAAATTAGATAAATAGATTATCTGCTTCCTTCAAAAGAGCGTCACCTGTTGTGAGCTTGTCGCTCTCGACAGAAAGGATTGCATAGCAGGCTTCTGGAATTCTATCGACACTAGAATTGATGATCTCTTCTGTCTCATTCTGTGTTGCATGAGGAATGAGGAGAGCAATCTTATCCTCACCATTCTTGAAGACATAGCCATACTTTCCATAAAGCTCATTTAAGATATCTTCGTTTACGCTATCTGAAAGCTTGAAGAGAACAACAGCAACTCTGCTACCACACCCCTTACAGAAATTGATCTCTTCTTCGATTACCTGATCCTGATCTAGGTAGACTTCTTTTGGCTTTGGATCGCCAACAAGCTTCTCTACAACTATCTCTCTTACGATTTCAACTGGGTATTCCTTGATGATTTCCTTTGTGACCTCGACTGGAATTTCCTTGATGACTTCTACAGGAACTTCCTTCTCGACTTCAACAATCTTTTCAACTTCTACTGGAACTTCCTTTATGACCTCAACTGGAACCTCTCTGTCAACAAACTTCTCAACTTCAACAATCTTTTCTACAGCTGGGGCAGCCACACTTTCTTCTGCAATCTTTCTCTCTTCGATTTTCTTGCTCTTCTTGCTGTTTCTGCCTCCTTTGATACAGCCGATTTCAAAAAGAATTAGGCCAACAAGAAGAGGGAAGATAGCAGATAGTGCTTTATAAATCTGCTCGTTATTGATGTTCATTGAAGGAGCAAGATAATTGATGAATACCAGGGCACAAGAAGCAACGACAATGATTGAAAGAATCAAACTGACAAATACAAGTTTAGCTGTGGTGTGTGGTTTACCCATTTTTTAATAGCCTCCAGTTGGAAGTATGTACATAAAGATACTCATTAATTATTATAGGGAATAGGATTTCTAATGACAATAAAAAAACTTGCAATTATTGCTTTATACATAACTCTTTCATTCATTTTTCTTACTTTAACCTGTGGTGAGGACGGTTTTCTTGTGACAAGAGGCCTTGAAAAAAGATATGAAGAGCTCGAAAAAAGAAGTGAGCTTTACAAGGTTGAAATAGAGACTCTTGAAAATCAGATAGAAAACAGCAAAGGGGATGGCTTAAAGGATTTAGCTCATTTTATAGGATTTGAAAAGACAGGAGAAAAGGTTTTCTACTTCGATTCAAGTGATGAAGATTTGAAAAAAGATGAAGTGATAGTGGAGGAAAGTGATCAAGTGTTTACTGGAATGTCTAAACTTCTGATTGTTTTTTTGAGTCTCCTTTGTGGAATGATCCTTTTCCTTTTGCAGACACTTTTTCATTATCTATTATCTATGAGAGTTGGTTCCAAACACTTCTTTGATAATCCAACAAGGGCAAATAGAGCAAAAAAAGAGAGGAGAGATAGCTATGATGACATCGATTTTTGATTTTGATGAAAAAGATATAGAGAAAAAGGTTGCAAAATTGATAAATGAAGGGAAGGTTGGAATCATTCCCTGTGATACCATCTATGGAATCAGCGCCAGAGCTGACAAGGAAACAGCTGAAAGAATTCTTGAAATCAAGAGAAGACCTAAGAACAAGAGTTTCATTACATTGACATCAATTGAACTATTGAAGAAGAGTGATCTTGAAGTTCCAGAAAAATTATATTCCCTTTGGCCAGCACCTCTTACAGCAATTCTTTCAGATAAGAGTGGATCAACTCATGCCGTAAGGGTTCCTTGCGATGATTTCATTTCCCGCCTGCTTCCACTTTCGGGTGCAATTTGGTCATCTAGTGTAAACTTTTCAGGTGAACCTTCTCTTACAACCTTTGAAGAGATTGAAAAATCATTTTCTTCTCTTGTTGATTTCATCATAAGAAAGCCAATGCCAAAAGGTGGACTTCCTTCGACACTTGTCGATTGCACCAAAACTCCTTGGCAGGTTCTTCGTGAAGGAGCTTTCGATATCAAGAAGCTATTTGAGTGAAAGAAAAGGGATTGGTATTTTGCCAATCCCTTTTATCTAATTATTTACTATAAATCAAGTTATCTTTCTTGCTTCCATGTAGTATCGCTTTTCGTGTGCGTGTCCTATAGAGAAGGTCTTTCTTGGGAAAGCCTTATCCTTGATTATAGCATCAAAGAAAGTCTCCTTTGAAACATCTGGAAGAATGATACCAATATTTCCCTTTTCCTTTCCGAGCTTCTCTGTTACATCGACACCGTGGATATAGTCGATTTCACCTCTTTTTGATTCGATGATGATGTCGATTATCTCCTGCATTGTCTTTGCTGCTGTGCTGTACTTAGGTTCGTCAAGAGAGTAGACATAGTATCCAGAATCTGTAATGAGGCCAAAGCTCTGCTTTGAGTTCTTGTCATTTATTGATGATAAGATATCATCTGAAGACGATACTTTTTCAACCTTCACACTCTTACAAAGTTTATCAGCTTCAGAATTGAAATCCTTTATATCTGTGGTAAAGAAGACTCTGTGAATTGGCTCGAATTGCAATGCAGGGTCGAAGATGTTCTCGATTTCTACAAGCGCATATCTTGCACGATGATATTTCTGCTCTTCTGGTGTGATAAGCTGCTTGATGTCTTCCCAGCAACTCTTTGCAGTTGCAAGGGAGTGGTTTCCATCGCCCATTGCATAGAGGAGAGGATTTTCAGGCAAAAGATTCTTCTTCAATTCCTCGATTGCAGTAGCTAGATTGCCAAGGTCCTCATCGCTGTTGACAAGGTAGCCTTTCAGATGTCCGCCATCTAGCATGAGATCGGTGTCATAGATTGTCTCGAGCTTGTCTCTCTTCTTGACAAGTGGTTCGATTACACTTCTTTTTTCATCGTTGATCAGGACCATGATGTGAGGAAGCTCTAGAGGTGCATTCTTTCTGATTTCCTTTCTTGGAGGAATTCTTGAAATGATTGTTCCCTCTGTTGCTCTTACCAAGGTCTTGGAATCCTTGGCATAGGAGTAGGCTTCGAGATCTAGGGAGAGCATGAGACCATAGCGAGTCCCTGTTTCGGTCTTCCTCTCTACTAGGACAGCACTGTCCCAATAGGTCTGGAAGATTCCCTCTTTGAGATATCTCATCATTTCATTGTTGATATCTCTGATTTTCTTTTCATTGTCACACTTACCTAAATAGACTTCAGGATATGTTATTCTGAGTGTCGATGGTGCATCTTTTACTAGTTTATCTGCCTTATCCCAATATTCAGGCTCACTGGTGAATTGATCACAGGCGACAACAGCCCACTTTTCGAGATCTACTCCCTTTTTTGGGAGAAGAATGTCGGAGACTGAGATTCCGCAGGACTTGAGTCTTGAGTTTATGTTATCGTCCATATACACCTCTCTCTGGATTTGTTGCAATTTGTTGCTAGTTCAATCTTAAATCGATAATCGTGCTAGCGCAAGTAAAGAAATTCACATAATATTTTCCTATGACTAAGCTTACTCTAGTTCTGACAGGAGGCGAGGGACCTGAAAAAAATCCCCAATTTGAATATGATCGCATCATTGCGGCCGATAGTGGTGCAGACCTTGCCTTTCGTCTTGGCTATAAGATAAATGAAGTAATTGGTGACTTCGATTCGACACACGAAAGAAAGACTTTGGAGGAAATGGGCTTCAAGGCTTGTCCCCGTGATAAGGACTTTAGCGACACAGAGCTTGCATTCAAGCTCCTTAATGGTGATAGGTATGATCTCTTTGGAGGTGGTGGTGGAAGAGTCGACCATCTTGTCTCTCTTTTGGGCCTTTTCGATAAATATCCACTTCCGCGCCTCTGGCTTACCAAAAGGGATCTCATGCTATCTCTCACAGGTCATTTCTCATTTACTCTTCCAATTGGAAAAGATATCAGCTTCTTTCCTGCAACACAGAGTAGTGCAGAAATTACAACTACTGGCCTTGTGTGGGATATGAAGGATGCGCTTCTCACTCATTCCTGGATTAGCCTATCTAATAGGGTGAGGGATGAAAAGATAGAAGGATTTGTCAAAGGTGCTGTCTTTATGAGACTTGATGCTGAGTTGCTTCCTTGTATAGAATCCCAGATTTGATATAATAAGTTCGATATGCTATCCAATAGAAGATTGATCGCCTTTTCATCAAGAGTTCATAGCTTTATGTTGATGCTCTACATCTTTCTTGTAGTGCTCATGGCAATATCCTCTGCCTTGGATATTGAAAGTGATATCTTGTACATGATCAATTACTGTCTGCTATTACTTTCCTGGACTCTGATTCTATTTGGATTGTGGATCATTCTTTTTATCCTTCTTCACCTTGTTGTCATGAAGGATTTTCCATTTGGATACCTAATAATGACAATAATCAGAGTGTTGGTCTGCAGCCTGCTTGCATTTGCACTTGAGGTTGGAAACATATTCATAGTTAAGGGAGTTTCAATATGAGCGAAGAACAGATATATGCACTTAGAGGCGCAACCACAGTCGAAAGTGACGATAAGGAAAAGATAGTAGAAAGAGTCAATGAGCTCTTTGAATGTATGCTTGAGGAAAATGGACTTGAGGAAAGTGAGCTTTCATTCTGTCTCCTTTCCCAGACAAGTGATATCAGGAGTCTGAATGCAGCAGGAGCTCTCAGAAAGGGAGGGCATTGTCATTCTGTTCCTCTCTTCTGTGTCCAGGAGGCTGAGGTCGATAACATGCTTGAAAAGGCAATCAGGATCCTGCTTCAGGTAAACCACCCAAGAAAGAAGGAGGCCAAAATGGTCTATCTTCATGGTGCTAAGATCCTGAGGCCAGACCTCAATAAGTAAGTGTAATCTTATTTTCCCTGAAATATTCTAAAGCAGCTTCGATATCGAACCTAAGCTGCTTTTTTACATCCTCAATTCCACCTTCGAACTTCATAATTGGCCTGAGAAAGTGGTAGAGTTCGATCTTTAGTGTCTTTCCATAGATGTCGCTGTCAAAATCGATCAGAAGAGACTCAAGCGTCATCTTCTTTGAGTCATCGACACTTGGTCTTGTACCTACATTTGTTACACAGTAGTATGACATGTCATCAACTTTAGCAATTCCTGCATATACACCGAAGGGGATATCGGTCTTTTCAATATCGAGGTTGGCCGTGGGCATGCCATGGCGATGCCCAAGACCTTTACCATGAATAACCTTTCCTTCGAGTATATATTTCATTTTGTATTGTGAAGCAGTGGAGATATTCTCTTGTAGATGAGAATGCAGAGAAGAACATCCACAAGGCCCTTGAAGAGTGTGAATGGTACATTGAACCAAAGTAGAGCCTGAGGAAGTGTCTCGACATTTGGATTTAACACTTTGTACATTCCAAGGATGGCTTCAAGAGGGAAGCCGATGATGTTGATGTACATTGGATAGATGATGAAAAGGTTCGTAGGGAAGGAGACGATGGCCATGATGACGGCGCCAAGTATTCCTCCTATGATTGCTCCCTTCTTTGTCTTGTTCTTCATGTAGACAATTCCTGCAACGAATGAAAAGGTGCAGCCTAAAAGTGCATTGGAAAGCTCTCCTACAAAGCCAGACTGGGATGCGAGCATATGGATTACATTCTTTATGATCGTGATTGTAACTCCCGCAAGTGGACCATATGCAAAGGCTCCAATGATTTCAGGGAGGTCCGAAAAGTCGAGCTTCACGAATGATGGCATGACTGGAATTGCAACTTCTATGTATTGCAAAATAACGGCAACTGCGATGAGAACACCACAGCCTGCAATCATTCTGGTGTTCTGTCTGTTTCTTGAACTTGTGTTCATCTTCTGTTTTCTCCTCTTGAAAATATCAAGTTTCAAAAACGCCCTAAAAAGAAAACACACCCTCCTGGGGTGTGCTTTGATAAAAGAGATTACGTTCTTCTTTCATCCGGACTGTACCGTTGGTCCTGGAATCTAACCAGGTCAGCTGCAAAGCAGGTCGAGGACTATACCTCCAGTAGGGAATTTCACCCTGCCCCAAAGACGTCATTGATACTAAGAATAGTAAAAACCTACTATCATAAAGTCAATCGGGTAATTGTCATTCCTACTTTAATATTTATAATTACTCACATGAGCTTTATCAGCGTCAGGAACCTAAAATTCAGCTACGACGAGAAGCAGCAGCTTCTTGATGATGTCTCCTTTGATATAAACAAGGGGGACTATGTCGCTATCGTTGGAAGAAATGGCTCAGGTAAGTCCACCTTGGCAAAGTTGCTTATGGGTCTTGAGAGCGCGGATGGAGGTTCGATTACGATCGATGGTCTTGAACTTAATGAGGAGAATATCAAGAAGATAAGAGCAAGGATGGGAATCGTCTTTCAGAATCCTGATAATCAATTCATCGGAGCAACTGTGAGAGACGATATTGCATTTGGGCTTGAAAATAGATGTGTCTCACATGAAGATATGCAGAACCTTGTAGATCGTTTTGCTGTGAAGGTAGGTCTTGAAAACCTTTTGGATAAGGAGCCTGAGGCTCTTTCTGGTGGCCAGAAGCAGAGGGTTGCTCTTGCAGGTGTCCTTGCGATGCAGAGCGATATAATCATTCTCGATGAAGCGACAAGCATGCTCGACCCTAGGGGGAGAGATACAATAAAGAATCTTGTAAGAGAGCTCCATAAAGATAAAAGTTTGACAATCATTTCGATCACACACGATATCGAAGAAGCCTACAAAGCAGATGATTGCATCCTGCTCTGTGATGGTCGCGTGTGTGATCACAATAAGGGCAAGGACGTTTTCAAGGATGCAAAAAGAATCAGAGCAATCGGTCTTGATGTTCCTTTTGTCGGCAAAGTGAAAGAAGCCTTCAAGGAGAAGGGGATTTTCCTTGAAGGAGATAGTGAAGAAGAGATAGTAGGTGAGTTATGGCAATACACTTTGAAAAACTGACCTACATCTATGACAGGAAGCTTCCTTTTGCACATACTGCGCTTTCCAATATCGATCTTGATATCAGTGAAGGTAAGATAACTGCAATTATCGGAGAAACAGGATCGGGAAAATCCACACTCGTACAGCATCTGAATGCACTCTTGATTCCAACAGCAGGGAGTGTTGATATTGGTGATCATCATGTAGGTGCAAATGAAAGAAATAAGAATCTCAAGAGTCTCAGGAGAGATGTTGGACTTGTATTCCAGTTTCCTGAGTATCAACTCTTTGAAGAGACGATTCTTGACGATGTAGCATTTGGTCCGATGCGTTTTGGTCTTGATAAGAAAGAGTCATATGAAAGAGCAAGAGAAGCGCTCTTGAGTGTAGGTATAGATGAAGGCCTCTTTCAAAGAAATCCGATGGAGCTCTCTGGTGGCCAAAAGAGAAGGGTAGCAATTGCTGGAATTCTTTCTTTCGATCCTAAGGTTCTGGTGCTTGATGAGCCAACTGCAGGACTTGACCCAGAGGGTTCAAGAAGACTTATCGATTTGATCCTTGACCTCAACAAAAACCAGAATAAGACAATAATCATAGTCTCCCATGACAACGATATGGTCTATAGCTATACAGATGACACTGTAGTCATGCAAAATGGTAGAGTTTCCTACCATGGGGACACCTTATCTCTTTTCAATGACAGTGCGCTTGTTGAAGAAAACAAGCTTCTTTTACCTCATATAGTGCATTTTAAGAATCTTCTTTCATCTCGTGGCTTTAATATAAGCAGTAGTGCAAGAACAATTGAAGAAATTGCAAATGAAGTTTCGGGGAGGATAAAGGGATGAAGCGTTTTGGCTTTGGAAAGTTTCTTCCACTCAACTCATATATGCATACTTTGGATCCTAGAGCAAAACTTGTTAGTGTCATTCTTCTTGTCATCTCTGTGTTCATTCCATCCTCCTTCTATCCTTTTATCCTGATTGCGTCACTCTCGATATTTGCAATTTTCCTGTCTGGCCTCAAGATTGGATTCATTCTAAGGACACTCCTCAAGCCACTCTTTTTCCTGTGTGCCTTTCTTTTGATCGTGAATGCTATTTCATTAAAGAGAGGTAGCGTGGTACTAGATATAATGGGATTTGAGGTCTACTCAGATGCACTGAGCTTTACATCCAAGATTACACTTCGTCTTGCTTTGATGCTCATCTTTACAACCTGTCTTACTGCAACCACAAAACCTTTAGAGCTGACTCTTGCAATCGAGTATATCCTTTCACCTCTTTCAATCATCAAGTTCCCTACATCCGATGTTGCGATGATGATCTCAATTGCTTTGAGATTCATTCCAACTCTCTCATCTGAAGCTGGGAGAATTATAAATGCTCAAAAATCACGTGGTGTCGATTTTGACGAAGGGAACATCATCTCAAGGGTAATGTCTATGCTTTCATTGGTTGTCCCTCTGTTTACTATAGCCTTCGAGAGAGCATATGAACTTGCAGATGCTATGGAAGCTCGTGGCTATATCCCAGGTGAAAAGCGAACTAGCGTGCATGAACTTGCATTCAGAAAAAGAGATTTCTTCCTGCTTCTTATTTCTCTGCTTGTTCTTGTTTTCATGATCTATACGCGATGAGAGAAAAAAAGGAACCACATTGCTGTAGTTCCTTTCTAAAGCCGACTGTCGGACTCGAACCAACGACCGGCTGATTACAAATCAGCTGCTCTACCAACTGAGCTAAGTCGGCATCGTCATGCGACAGTTAGGTATATTAGAGGTATTTTTAATGTTAATCAACCCCTTTTTTAGCAAAATTTTTTTATCTTTGGATAATTCTTCTGTGAATATATATATTGTAAAGAGATGTTTTTTTCTCAAAGCTATTGAAACAAATCTTCATTTTATGTACCTTCTAGAAGTCCTGATTCAAAAAACCAGTGGACACTTGTGTCTATATGGGATACGATTAGTCAGAAAATTGTCCATAACGACGGAGGAATATAAATATGCCAGGTAATGTTTCTAAGAACGCTAAGCGTGAAGGTGCTAAGGTTCTCACCAGCAGATGGGGTGGTGTTATCAAGATGAAGAGTGTTTTCGAGAACGGAAAGCTCCGCCACTTTGCTGTTTGCGAGAAGACTGGTAACACAGCTCGCAAGGCAAAAGATCTTATGTGATTAGAGACTGATCATATATAATCGTAAGGGTCCTGTAGTTATCTGCAGGATTTTTTTTATTTATTGGAAAAATTGCGTTTTAAGGGCAAAAATCAATATTTTCAAAAATTATTCTAAATATGTTGACTAAAAAATCTCCATTTGCTAGAGTAGTCAACGTTGCAAGACAACATTCCCCTTTAGCTCAGTCGGTAGAGCAGCGGACTGTTAATCCGCCTGTCGATGGTTCAAATCCGTCAGGGGGAGCAAAGAGACCTAGGATGAACTCCTGGGTCCTTTTTTTTGGTATGAAAAAGGCCCCAGAGAGGGGCCAGATAATCAATTGAATGATTTTATGATCTTGGATATTTCCTTCATCCTTTCTTCGAGTTCTGCTTGGGTTCTTGCTTCGCAGACAATTCTGAGATAAGGCTCGGTATTGGATTTCCTTACATTGAACCACCAGGAATCGAATTCGATTCTGTATCCATCGAAATCCAGTACCTTGTTTGGTTTGTCATTCTTAACAAATCTTTCATAGAGCGCATCAATTGCTCCATCCTTGTTTTCGAGCTTGAAGTTGGTCTCTCCTGAATTTGCATATGTGATGATTTCATCAACGAGTGAGGAAAGAGTCCTTCCTTGCTTCTTTAGATCTGCAACAACAGAAAGAACCATCAAGGAAGCAAGTATGCCAGAGTCACAATTTCCAAAGTCTCTGAGATAGTAGTGACCTGCAAGCTCTCCACCGAAGACACCCTTGATCTCTCTTATCTTCATCTTTGCAAACGCATGTCCTACCTTCCAGGAAGTTACATTGAAACCAAGCTTTTCAAGGTATTCGGTTGTCGATCTTGATGTTCTGATATCCTGAAGACAGTTTCCCTTTTCCTTCTTGCTGAAATAGTATCCCAAGATTGCTGTAACATAATCAGGCTGTATGAATCGACCCTTTTCATCGATGAACATGACTCTGTCTGCATCTCCATCATATTCAACACCGACATCTGCCTTTTCCTTTACAACCTTGTCCATCAAAAGACGGCAGTTTTCAACATCGAGTGGGTTTGGTTCATGGACAGGGAAGGAGCCATCGAAAGTGTCAAGGATGTAGCTGACATTGTTACCAGCAAGGATATCCTTGATAACGAGATTTGCCATACCATTTGAAAGGTCCATTGCAATCTTTAAGGCGGAGAGATCTGGAAGGTAGCCCTTCATGTACTTGATATACTCATCCTTGACTTCTGGTCGAGGGATGATTTTTCCACGCTGCTCTTTGATTATAACCTTATCTTCCTTTACCATCCTCTCAAGGTCCTTGAGTCCTGAATCACCGCCAACAGGGATAGCATCTGTTCTGCTGATCTTGAGGCCATTGTATTCTGGTGGATTGTGGCTTGCTGTGATCTGGACAGATGCATCGACTTTCAAGAAGTTCGTTGCAAAGTAGACCATTGGAGTTGTCGACAGTCCCAGGTCGAGCACATTTGCACCTGCATCCATTATTCCCCTTGTCAGGTTTTCATAGACTGTAGGGCTAGAAAGTCTCACATCGCGTCCAACAGCAATCCTGTCAGCTTTAAGAAGAGATGGAAGGAAATAACCGATTCTGTATACTGTCTCTTCATCAAAGTCTTTTTTCCATATGCCTCTGATATCATATGCCTTGAAAGCACCCATTTAAGCCTCCTAAATTAAATATCTAAATTCTTAATGAATTCTTTTTTGTCTATCGGTTCAAAGAATAGCAAAGAGCCATCCTTCAGTTTTATCTCTACAACTTGTCTTGCAAGTAGTTTGGAAAGTGCTCCAGAGTTTTTATGCTCTATGTTTGGATTCTTCCTTGCAGCTTGTTGATTGACAATCTTCATGCTTTCAACCTGATCAAGGTCGAACTTCCAGCTGGTCTTTATGAATTCCTTTTTCTTTCTCTGCCTATTGAAGATCAATTCAACAAGGTCGTTGTGCTGAGGTTCGAAATCCTCGTAGTAGATGCTGTTATCAAAGCGACAGAGAAATACACCGCTTTCTCTTATGTTTCCCTTGTTGTCCGCATAGAAGGTGCAGAATGCCTTGAAACTTATTTTTGCACCTAGCTGTTCTTCCAGTTTTCTAATGAAATCAAATGCTTCGTCGTTCAATATGAAACTCCATACATAGAAAAGAATACCATAAAATTAGTTCACTGTATGTTAAAATCCATCTTGTTATTTTCACTAAAGAAAGATATTCTTCTCAAGTCATTGCGGGTTAATTAATTAAAATATGAATGAATACGACAAGAAAGATTTTGGAAAGCTCCTGAAAAGCGGGGCTCTAGAGGGAAGAAGATGGATGAAGGCCACTGATAGCGAAGCTGTCAGAATCTATGACCGTCAGCTATCTAGTTTTCCTGTAACTGTCGAACTTTTTGGAAAGTGTGCCAAGGTTGTCGATTATTCAGAAGATGGAATGAGTGATGAAGAAATCGTGATCACAAAAGATATAGTCAACCGTATGGCCTATATCGAGAGTGACAGGATTTACTTCCAGAGAAGAAAGAAGAGAGAGGGGATAGAGCAGCATACAGCGCCAAGCTCAGTCAGCACTGTCCTGAACGTAAAGGAAAATGGCCTCACCTTTGAAGTGGATCTAACCAGCCACATCGATACTGGGCTTTTCCTTGATATGGTCAATGTGCGCTCACTTGTTCGTGATATGTCTTCGGGTCTCAAGGTTCTCAATCTTTTTTCCTACACCGGTTCTTTCAGCGTCTATGCAGCTAATGGTGGTGCAGAGAGCGTTACCAGTGTAGATCTTTCCAATACCTACTCTGCATGGGCAGAAAGAAATCTCAAGGCAAATGGTTATATCACAGAGCGCTACAGCTGTATCAGACAGGATGCAGATGTATTTATTGATGAAGCATTGAAGGAAAAGAGGAAATACAATCTTGTAATCTTCGATCCTCCTGCCTTTTCCAACTCTCACAAGATGGAAAAGTGCTTCGATATCAGATGTGACTATCTCGATTGGATCTACAGGATCAATCATCTTCTGGATGATAATGGTGTATTGATATTTTCATCCAATCTAGGTAATTTTGGCATTGAGAAGAATCGCCTGAAGCAGGCCTTCAAGGTGACAGAGATTACAAAGGATATACACGCACAAGGCTTTGTGAACGGTAAGGCTGGACAGTGTCGTGTATGGTTATTGGAAAAGACAGCTCATATGAAGCCGGTAAGAAAGGTCGTTCGTCCAAAAAAGACGTATGATCCAAGTGAGGCAAGGAGCCTCGATGTATTCAAGAATCCGGCAAAGGAAAACAAGGAAATGGAAGAAGTGAAGGATGAGTACCTAGACAGGTTGGTACTTACAATGGAAGCAGATGAGGCCGGGATTGAGGCTAAGAGAGCAGAAAGAGCACAGAAGAGAGATGCTCGCCCAAGAAGAGAATACTCCGATAGACCTAGAAAGGACTTCGAGGACCGTCCAAGAAGAGAATACTCTGACAGACCAAGAAGGGATTTCGATGACCGTCCAAGAAGAGATTTCTCCGATAGACCAAGAAGGGACTTCGAGGACCGCCCAAGAAGAGACTATTCTGACAGACCAAGAAGGGACTTCGATGATCGTCCAAGAAGAGAATACTCTGACAGACCAAGAAGAGACTTTGAAGACCGTCCAAGAAGAGATTTTGCCGACAGATCTAGAAGAGACTTTGAAGATCGTCCACGAAGAGACTTCTCCGACAGACCAAGAAGGGACTTTGATGACCGTCCAAGAAGAGAATACTCTGACAGACCAAGAAGAGACTTTGAAGATCGTCCAAGAAGAGATTATTCCGATAGACCAAGAAGAGATTTTGATAGAAATGAAAAGCCAAGATATGGTTCCAAAGGTTCTGTAAAACCTTATGGATTTGACAATATCCGCTCTTCAAGAGACAGAAGTGGAGAAGGTTCTTCATTCTTCTGGAGAAACAAGAACGAAGAAGATAAATAACTATCTATGATGGCCTCTTTGGTTTGTAACTGAAGGGGTTTTCTTTACCTTAAAACAAAAAAGGAGAGAGCCTTTGAGACCCTCTCCTTTGTGTTTATATTGCTAATTTACTTGATACCGAGCTTTGACTTCTGCTTTGCCCAGCTATCTTTCAAGGTGACAGTTCTGTTGAACACCATGTGCTCCTTTGTGCTGTCCTTTGAATCAACACAGTAGTAGCCATTTCTGATGAACTGGAGGTAGTCGCCCACCTTTGCATTCTCAGCATCCTTCTCGATATAAGCTTTTTCTATTACAACGAGAGACTCAGGATTGATGTCATTAAGATAGTTGCCTGTATCTCCACCAGGATACTCAGCCTTGAAGAGCTTGTCATACTGTCTTACTTCTGCACAGAGTGCATGGTCTGCACTTACCCAGTGGCTTGTTCCCTTGACCTTTCTTCCATCAGGAGTCTGACCACCTCTGGATTCTGGGTCATAGGTGCAGTGTACTCTGAGAATATTTCCATCTTCATCCTTATCGATGCTCTGTGCGGTGATATAGTAAGCATGCTTCAGTCTGATTTCATTGCCTAAAAATAGGCGGTGATAGCCCTTGACAGGGTTCTCCATGAAATCTTCCTTCTCGATGTATACTCTCTTTGAGAATGCAATCTTATGAGTCTTGCTCTCTGGATCTTCAGGGTTGTCAACTGCATCGAAGTATTCGACTTTGTCTTCAGGATAGTTGTCGATGACAATCTCAAGAGGATCGAGAACAGCCATGAGGCGCTTTGCTCTCTTGTTCAGGTCCTCTCTGACGCAGAACTCCATGAGTGAGTAATCGACAGTGCCTTCAACCTTTGCAACACCGACACGAGATACGAAATCCTTCATAGCTTCTGGTGAGTAACCACGGCGGCGAATTCCACTTACGGTTGGCATTCTTGGGTCATCCCAGCCAGAGACGAAGCCATTCTGTACAAGGTATAGAAGTCTTCTCTTGCTCATGAGGCAGTAGTTGATGTTGAGACGAGCAAATTCATACTGGTGAGGAGTGTGCTCGATGCCATCTATAGATGTTGCCCAATCATATGCAGGTCTGTGATCTTCGAACTCGAGTGTACAGATAGAGTGTGTAATTCCTTCGATTGCATCGCTGATAGGGTGAGTGAAGTCATACATTGGATAGATGCACCACTTGTCTCCAGTTCTTGGATGGGTTGCATACTTGATCCTGTAAAGTGCTGGGTCTCTGAGGTTGATGTTTGGGCTTGCCATGTCGATCTTGGCTCTGAGAGTATACTTACCTTCAGGATACTTTCCTTCCTTCATCTCCATGAAAAGTTTCAGGTTCTCTTCGATAGGTCTATCTCTGTCAGGACTGTTCTTGCCTGGCTGTGTAAGAGTTCCTCTGTATTCCTTCATCTCTTCAGCAGAAAGGCTATCTACATATGCCTTTCCTTCCTTGATGAGTTCAATTGCGATATTGTATAGCTGGTCGTAATAGTCGGAAGCATAATATTCATGCTCTTTCCAATCGAAACCGAGCCAGTGGATATCTTCCTTGATGGAATCGATGTACTCCATGTCTTCCTTTGCCGGGTTTGTATCGTCAAGTCTGAGGTGACAGATTCCGTTGTACTTTTCTGCAAGGCCGAAATTGAGACAGATCGACTTGATGTGACCAATGTGAAGATAGCCATTGGGTTCTGGTGGGAAACGGGTAACGATAGTGTTGTCTTTGACCCTTCCGTTTGCAAGATCGTCCTCGATGATCTTCTCAATGAAGTTGAGAGGACGCTCAGTGGAAGCTTCAGTATTCTTTACTTCTTCCATATAGATAACCTCCTTGCCCTTCCAAAGGGGCCTGTGGTTGGATTTTATGTTGATTCTAGCAGAAAGAAATATCTATTGGAACAAAAAATCAGGACTTGAAGTTACAAATAACCTGTCCTGAGCCTTTTGTGAGGACACATACGGAAATGGATTTCTCTGTAGTAGGGGCCTCGAAGGAGAAAATCTTCTCATCAGCAAGGTAGATCGTAACCAAAGAGGCTTGCTTTTCTACAGTCCATGTGCTGTTGTACAAAGTCTTGTAATAGCTCTTGGATTCGATATCAGAAAGCTTGAAATGTAATAGTGTCAGGTTGTTTTCTCTTGAGACTCTAAGAAAGCTTCTGTGGGAAATGATGATTTCAAGAGCATCCTGAACGCCCTCATCTTTTTCTATGGTCGCACCAAAGGAACCCTCTTCGAATGTGTTTACAAGGCGATGCTCAGTCTCAGAGAGAAAGGAGAAAGTGTGTGAGTTGACAATCTTTGCTTTCTTTGGAGCATTTATCCATTGCAGCTTCTTAATTTTCATCAAATTATCACCTCTCTTCTGGACTTTTCCTTATCGTAGTACATCTTTTCATCAGCTTCCCTGAACTTTGCAGTCAAGTTGTCCCCAGGAGAGCAGAATGCAACGCCATACGCAAAGCTCTTTCCCTTAACTTCAGGTGGTCTGAAGTTGTTTTCCAGTTGATTTATGATTGTTTTTACATCATCTGTGGTAGTGTTTTCAACTAGAATTGCAAATTCATCGCCACCTAATCTGAAGCATTGGCAGGAGTACTTCTGAGTAGATTTCTGGAGAGCTTCTGCAAAGTCCTTTATCAAGCGGTCTCCAGCATCGTGACCAAATCTGTCGTTCAGCACCTTCAGACCATTGATATCTATTACGATGATACAGTAGCTGTTTTTCTTTCTGTCCATGCTGTTTATTATAGTATCGAAGGCTTCTCTATTGAGAAGTTTTGTCATTGGGTCTGTATATAGCTTGAGCATCAAACTTTTCCTGACAGCGCTTGATGTCAAACTTTCTGATGACATCTGCAGCGACTGATATGTGAAGATACTCATGCTTATGAAGAGCAGGATGACAATTGCATTGTCAAACTGCATGTTCCTGTCGACAAAGAAGAGCTCGAAGATGATAAGGGAAATTGCACTGATGAAAAGAAGCAGTGCAAATAGAAGTAGTGGGCCATGCCTTGGATCGAGACTCCTGTTTAGAAGGCATATAAGGAAGATGAGGACTAGAAGGAAGATGATCACCCACATGTTGAAAAGTTGGAAATATGTGAATATGCCAAGGTTTTCAAGCAGAATCGAGAATATCTCATAGATTGAAAATAGCATGATAGGTATATATGCGATGCTCAGCATCAGATCAAAATGTTCGATGAACTCAAAGTCATAGTTGTTGTAGAGAAAGACTATGAGGATGAGAGGCAAAAGGCAGACAACTGCATGACTTATATCCATTCTCCAGAGACTGTTAAGATTGTAGACAAGGAATGATTTCAGATTGACTGCGATCAATATACAGACAGAGAATGCAAGAAATGCATAGCTCATGAGAGATGTTCTGACAAAGCTTTTTCTGAAGAAAAAGGATGTGAAGAGCCAGACAAAAGAGGCAATGAAGAATGCACTTGTGAGATATATCTTAAATAGACCATCGCTATTGAAATATCTGATGAGTGTCGTCCTTTCGCCAAATACGAGGTCAATAATTTTCAGTGGATAACCTGCAGGAACGTCGAATTTAATTGTGATCTGGCCTTCATTGTTGTCTGGCCCGAAAGGAGCAATCGCATTCTTGGTATATCCATGATAGCTGAAAAGAGGATGCTCTGAGCCTGAAAAAGAATATAGTAGAGTATTCTTGTTGTATATCTTTACTCCACAGACAGATGTGGTGATACCTATTGCAGGCTCCTTGAGCTCTTCATTTGGTAGATGATTCAGCGTAATGTAATAGACAGTATCAACATCGTAGACAGTATCATCTACATAAGATCCATTTGCAATTGTTGCATAAAGCCCGTACCTATTGTAAAGCTCGATATCCTCATCTATCTGCGTAAGAGAGTGTGTGAAGCCAGTATTGCGATAATTTTCTCCCGTTATCGCCATTAGGCTGAAAGCAAAAAAAGAAAGCACGATAAAGAATGAGAAAATTGAAATACTACCTCTCTTCATAGCTTCGCCCCCTTGCAATATCGTAGAGACTATATTGCCTATTTTCTCTCTTGTCCTTGTACATTCTCTTGTCTGAACGCCTGATAGCCTGATGGATATCTTCTCCCTTCACTTTGACGCTATAGCCACCGCTCAAGGTTGCACCATATGGGGCAGAGGTCGCAAAAAGTTTCTTGGCCTTCATTGTGAGCTTGTTCAGATACTCTTCATCATTTGAATTTACAAATATGATGAATTCATCTCCACCGGAGCGAAATGTCTTAGCATTCCTGAATTCATCCATCTGGTTCAAAATCGAGAAGTGGGCAAGGAGCTTGTCTCCTTCTGTGTGCCCAAAGCCATCGTTTATGCTCTTCATTCCATTGATATCGAAGCTTAGGATTCCAATTTCTGTATCCTTTCCAAGCTTCAGAATGAAATCATCGAAGCTCCTTCTGTTAAGACAGTTGGATAGAATGTCCTGATATGCATATTCTTCGATCTCTCTACTGTTCATGTGAGTGCGTTCAAGTTTCATGTAGGCTACAGCTCCGTTGAGAGCAGAAAAGAGGAATGGAAGGTATGTGCAGAAGGAAAGGATATAGTGCCCAGTGCTTGAAATATCCTTTGAAAACAGTAAGACACCTCTTATGAGAATGAAGAAGGCAGAGAAAGCGATACCGAAATCCTGAGCCTGATGGCTTTGTTGTGAGTCATTCGAGACAAGTGCGATGATTGATATTGCCAACGCAGAGAAAACAGAAGAAAAGATAGTGAGGTCTGCAATTGCAGATGAGGAGTATTCCTTTTCTGTCAGTGCTATGCAGAACATTATGAAGAGCATGATAGGTATGAAGCTGATTATGGCAACAAGAGGACTTTTGAGTTTCTTATGATGTCCTGTGGTCCTATGGAACAAAAGGATCGAGGAAGGGAATAGAACATATGAAACCATGAGAAGTAGGGATGTAGCGAGCTGGTTTTCCAAAACTATGCCAGTGATTGGATTGTCCAGGATAGATAATAGCATGAGCAAGAGAGAAAGCAGAGAAAAGCAGGATATGATTTTCTTGTACCTGATATCCCTTACCAGAATGAAGAGCAGGACGAGGCCTGTGATCATGACAGAGTAGAAGCTGAAATTCAGATAGAGGTCCAGAAAATCGGGAAGCTGCAATCTAGTTATTTCAGAAAAGCTACCAATTCTGACAGGGTGGACCTTTATGCTTATTGAAGAGATGAAGCTTCCAAAGCTGTATTCGATCGTAAGATGGCTATTGTGGATAGGTCTGTCGAAGAAACCAAGGAAGTCGTTTTCACATCCAAGCAGGAATGCTGGATATTTCCTATTCTGTGGATAAATGAAAATCTCTTCATTATCTAGAAGAATCCTTATTGCGGAAAAACTACTTTTTACGAGGTAGCAATTGAAGCTCTTGTCTACTTTAGGAGTTATGTCAGTTTCGATCCTTATAGTCTGTCCATTTCTTATTGTCAATGTCTGAGGCAGCACTACATCATCAGAGACTTTTTCATCATCGATATATATATCCCATAAAAGAGAATCTGTAGCTAGAAGGGGAGTTCTAGCTGAGAATATGTTTACATCACGATGCAGAAAAAGAACAAAAAGACAGGATGAGAAGAATACAAGCAGAAGGGATACTATTGAGATCCTTCTGAAAAGATTAGGTGATAGCTTTCTGCTTGAACTCTTATTCATATTTAGAAAATGTATCAGCATACACATGCTCTTTCAATAAGATAGAGTTTCGATTATCCTTTAGAGTCATGAAAAAAGCACTTCTTCTTTCTCTACTTCTTGTGTTGTTGATATCCTGCTCTGAGCCTATAAGGCAAGACAGACTTGTAATGGGAACCAACTGTTCAGTCAGCGTATTCAGTAAAAGTGATGAAAAGGAGATCCAGAGTTGCTTTGAAATCCTTTCTGAAATCGAAAAACGTATAAGTGCAAAGCTTGTAGATAGTGAAATAGGCGAGATAAACAGTGCAGCTGGAAAAAACAGTGTAAAGGTCTCTAGAGAAACCTTTGATCTTGTAAAGCGTTCGCTTGAACTCAAGGAGCTTACTGAAGGGGCCTTCAATCCTCTCCTTGGCAAGATAACGAGCCTTTGGAATATTGGCTCAGGTGATGAAATTGTACCTGACAAGCAAACTATAGATAATCTTGTACATCATCTCGAAATTGGAGCGATCGCGCTTGATGAAGACAATCTGACTGTATACCTGAGCGATGAGAACACAGCTTTGGATCTCGGTGCAATTGGAAAGGGTTATGCGAGTGATGTTGTCTCTTCCTATCTGAAAGAAAAGGGAATAAAGAAGGCTCTGATAAACCTTGGCGGTAATGTATATGCAATTGGAAAGAAGGGAAAGGACAAGAATTGGAAGATCGGTATCAGAAACCCTGAAGGAAACGGGCTATTTACAACAGTAGAAATAGATGAAGGCGCTGTAATTACATCAGGCTCCTATGAGAGATATTTCATCTCAGACGGTGTCAGATATCACCACATAATGGACCCATCTACTGGCTATCCTGCAAATAATGACCTCGTTTCAGTTACAATCATTGGCCGTGATGCCTGCCTTGCCGATGCATTGAGTACAGCAGTCTTTGTCCTGGGAGAGGAAAAGGGTATCAAGCTACTTGAAAAGCTTGGCATCAGGGGAATTCTGCTGACCGAGGATGGAAGGACTGTCAACGTTTGATAAGCTTCATCGCTATGTAGCAGTCGACAAGATAGCTATCGATAGGCTCTGTGTCGCTTCCATCTGTATAGAAATCACTAACTGTGAAGTTTCTTTTCAGTAGGCCACCAATTATTTCATCAAGTGTATGGCTATATTCCATTGTGTCGAGCTTTCTCTCGATTTCCTTTCTTGAAAGTGAAACTTCACTATTGAAGGGAAGTGTATATTTTATCTTGAGTTTGCCTCTTTCGAGTTTCTTGACATCGAATATGTAGAGAGCGGGATTTGCAAAGCTTATGATGAGTACACCATCCTTTTTTAGGACTCTATCTACTTCGCTGTAGAGTTTATCAAGCTCGCTGATGAAGTTTATGGACTGTGGAATCATGACAAAATCGAAAGAGCCATCCTCGATAAAATCAAGAGAGCACATATCAGCATTTACAGTTGTGATCTCAAGGCCTTCTCTTTCACATACAATTTGATCGTTTTCAAGCTGTCTTTCACTTATGTCGACTACTGTGACCTCTTTTCCATGGGCTGCAAGCAATGGACCTTGCTGACCACCACCTCCACCAAGGAGAAGTGCTTTATCACCTGTTCCTTCAAGAAATGAAGTTGGCATGTATTTCATCGGAGTAAGATGTATCTTTATCTCCTTTTTTCTTGCGTCTTCGATCTCTTCATGGTTTACAGGTATAGTCCAATAGTTACGTTTTTCAACTTCGTTGTTCCAGGCAATTCTATTGATTTCCTTTGCATCCATACATAAAGTATAGGTGCTCTTGTCCTCTCTTTCAATTGACCTCTTTTTTACTAGGTGTTAGCTTTCAGATATGAAAGTTGGAAAGCATCACAAATTCATCGTCCCAATTCTCCTCCTGATCCTTATCATCCTGGTACTCGCAATTCTTTTTGCCTGGACAGGCAGGATAAGGGAAAAGAGTAGATTGAAGGAGCTTGGAAGAGAGCTTGATAAAGTCACGAAAGAGGGAGGAGAGGCCGCACTGCTTTCCCTTGCTGGAATAAAACTTACCAACATCTTCTATGGTGATGATGGAGCAATAATCTTCGCAGAGGGCTCAGATAGTTGGAACTATTCAGCAGATGAGCTTCAGAACATGACAGTCTATGAAAACTCGAAGAAGAGTGTTGTCGAGGTCATCTCACTATCTGGTCTCTATGACAGGAGCTCTGGCTGTGGTGTTATCATTTCCTCTGATGGATATTGCATAACCAATGGCCATGTAATCGGTACTGGTGACAGCTTTACTTGTCTTATGGAAGATGGCTCTGCTGTTTCAGCAACGCTTGTTGGTGTCGACAAGATGACAGATATTGCTGTCATTAAGCTTGAAAAGCGAGATGAGAAGTATATCCCTCTCAGCTTTGCTTTGGATAACGAACTCAAGGTCGGGCAGAAGGTAATTGCAATAGGTAGCCCATTTGGTTGGTCCTGGTCACAGAGTATAGGAAATATCTCAGGTCTTGGGCGTCTCGTAACAAGTAGTGGTGGAATTCCTCTTGCCAACATGATACAGACTGATGCTGCTGTCAATCCTGGTAACTCCGGAGGTCCTCTCTTGGATGGGCACGGAAGGATAGTTGGACTCAATACAGCAATATATACAACTACTGGAACAGCACAGGGAATTTCATTTGCTATTCCAATCGATACTGTAATGACTGTAGCGACAGACCTTATCAGAAAAGGAAAGGTGAATAGGGGTTGGCTTGATATCCTTTCTGTCGAGATGAACCCTATCATTGCAGATTATATGGGTGTTCCTACAAATACTCGTGGCATCCTGATTAGCCAGGTAGTCCCTTCGGGAGAAGCTGACAAGGGTGGTCTCAGAGGTGGAAATAATAGAGTCCAATATGGTAACAGCGAAATATATCTAGGTGGTGATATAATCACAAAGATAGGGTCGACTGTAATTGAGGATATAAACGACTATTACACAGCCCTGCTTTCTACCAAGGCAGGTGATAAATTCGATATAGAGGTTCTTCGAAACGGGCAGAAGACCAGAGTCAGGGGCGTAGTCCTTGTAGAACAGACAGAGGAGAATACCCGTTGGGTTATTAGATAATGGCAGAAAATATTCCAGACGCCTCCTGGGGCGGAGCAGAAGTAAGCAATGTGCATGAAGGGGCTAGCGGAAGCGGTTATACCCCATTCAAGGTTGTATCACCATATGAACCATCTGGGGATCAGGGAGATGCGATAGAATCCCTATCTGAAGGTATAAAGCGTGGTGATAGGGCACAGACACTCAAGGGTGTAACTGGCTCAGGAAAGACATATACGATGGCCAAGGTAATCGAAAAGATACAGCGCCCGACTCTAATCCTTTCCCACAACAAGACTCTTGCTGCCCAGCTTTACAAGGAGTTCAAGAGCTTCTTTCCGAACAATGCAGTCGAATACTTCGTCTCGACCTATGATTACTACCAGCCAGAAGCCTACGTCCCTGGTAAGGATCTGTACATCGAAAAAGAGACTGATATCAATGATGAGATAGATCGTCTGAGACTCTCTGCTTCGTTTTCTCTTATGGAGAGACGCGATGTAGTTGTCGTCTCTACAGTCAGCTGTATCTATGGTCTTGGTAACCCTGTCTCTTTGAGGGATATGATACACACATTCCGTGTAGGACAGATATTCGACCACAGAGTAGAGCTTGAGCAACTTGTCAGGATGCTCTACGAAAGAAATGATATGGTCCTAAGCAGAGGCACTTTCCGTGTCCGTGGTGATATCATTGAAATCTATCCTGCATATCTTGAGAATGCCTTCAGGATAATTCTTGATTGGGATGAGATTGCCGCAATCGAATGGTTCGATCCTGTGACCCTTATCAAAGGGGACAGAGTCGATAGCGTCAACCTCTACCCAGCAAAGCAATTTGTCATGCCTCAAAGTGCATTGTCTGGTGCTATAAAGAGGATAGAGGACGAGCTCAGAGACCAAGTTGCCTTCTTTGAAGGTGAAGGAAGGCTTATAGAGGCACAAAGAATTAAAAGCCGTGTCGAATATGATATGGAGATGCTGAAAGAGGTAGGGCATTGCTCAGGCATCGAGAACTATTCGAGGCAGCTAGCTGGCAGAGCTGCAGGCGAGCGCCCTGCAGTCCTCCTCGATTACTTCCCAGATGACTTTGTCTGCTTCATAGATGAATCTCATGTAACACTGCCGCAGATCGGAGCGATGTATGAAGGTGACAGGTCCAGAAAGACCAACCTTGTAAACTATGGCTTCCGTCTTCCATCTGCACTTGATAACAGACCTTTGAAATATGATGAATTTGACAAGAAGGTTGGACAGAGAATCTATGTAAGTGCAACACCTGGAAAGATAGAGCTCAAAGAGAGCACACAGATAGTAGAGCAGCTTATCCGTCCAACTGGTCTTCTCGATCCAACCATTGAAGTCAGAGCAACTGAAGGACAGATGGAAGATCTCTATGGTGAGATCAGGAAGACAATTGAAAAAAACGAGAGAGTACTTGTAACAACCCTCACAAAGAAGATGGCTGAAGACCTCACAGATTACATGACAGGTCTTGGTCTCAAGGTCAGATATCTTCACAGCGAGGTAGAGACTATAGAGAGAGTTGAGATCCTGAGAGACTTGAGGCTTGGCAAGTTCGATATCCTTGTCGGTATCAACTTGCTTCGTGAGGGCCTTGATCTTCCTGAAGTTTCTCTTGTTGCAATCCTGGATGCCGATAAGATTGGCTTCCTTCGCTCTGCAACCTCTCTTATCCAGACAATTGGCCGTGCTGCAAGAAATGCTGATGGCAGAGTCATCATGTACGCTGATATGATGAGCGATGCAATGAGAGAGGCCATCGTTGAAACAGAGCACAGGAGAGAAGTCCAGAACGAATACAACATTGCTCATGGAATTACACCAAAGACGATAAGGAAAGCTGTTGAAGATCTCATAGAGCGTCAGGAAGCTGAAAAGAGTGAGCTTGTAGAAGCTGAGATGAAGATACAGAGAGCTGGCTTTAATCTCCTTGTGGAAAGTGAGAGGAAGAAGTATCTCAAGACGCTTGAAAAGGAGATGCTCGAATGTGCCAAGAGGCTTGAATTCGAACGTGCAGCACAGCTTCGTGATGAGATCGAGCTTATCAAGTCCGGTAAATTCCTTGATGATTGAAAATAACTAGGTCGATAAAGGATAGAGATGTATCAGGATGTTGGTCTCTGTCATTTATCCTCTGCGTTACTCCTTCATAGAGTGAGTAGACTGTTATCTTTCCTTTCCTTGGCTCTCCTGGGCCTTCCCAAGTATCGCCATATTGATATCCCAATTCTGTGAGCAATGCAGATGTAAATCGTCCATGATATACATCATCATCAAAGAGCTCCTCGAAAGACTCTTCATCATACCTTGACCCTGATAGCTCCCAAATTCCATCAAAGTACACTCTTGATGGTTTTGCAAGTCGCTTTAGAAGAGTTTGTATGTCTCCTTCTTCAAGTTCGTCTTTTATTATCTCACCTGAATAGCAGGAGTCCAGGATGATCAACGTTTTCCCAGGGATTGAGGAAATATCGATCCTGAGTTCATCTAGTGGATATAGATACTTCATGTTGCTATCGAGCTTCTTCCAGTCTCCAATATCTGGAAACTCGATATTTCCCATTACGAGAGAACCATTGAGATATCTTATATCCATATCGTTGCTGCTATATCCATTCACTCCATGTCCTGCGTAGTAGAAGATTATTAGGTCTTCCGGATTTGATATCAAGCTGACCTTGTCGAATATCTTTTTTAGTCTGTTCTTGAAATTTGACAAGTCGAAATATACTTTCCTATCTACGCTGTCTCCGAAGATAGGATTGGTCATTGTCCTTTCGTATATATTGTTTCCATCCTGAGTGAGAGAGTAGGAGAAGAAGGCTTTATCCTGGAGTGATGAGAGAAAAGAGAATTGCTCTATCACAGCCATCTGGTCTTCATTCGTACACTCAAGTGAACTTACTGTTGTATTCTCATAGTCAAGAGAACAGGAGATAAGAAAGACAGAGCCTTTCTCTTCAGTTGGCATCTCGCAGGAAAGAATGAAAAGTGAGAGGAGTAATAAAATGTATCTTTTCATCTTTTTACTCCCAGGAAGGTCGAAATGCCAACAAACGGAGACAGGTCATAGGCACCCTCTCGTTTGGAATAGTTCATTCCAACTCTTATCTTGAAGGGTTTCTTGATCAGATAATCGAAACTGAATGTGCTCTCATAGAGTGCAAATATTGTCTTGTTGTAACTGTAGTGGCCTTCGCCTGCACCAAAGGAAAGACCCAAAGAGAGTCTTTTTGTGATGTCATAGTCCAGACTGATACCGAGAGAGACCAGGTCATAACCTAGGAACACAATATCATTTCGACTTACTGTGTCACTTTGTTTTGTTATGGCTCCATAGGGGCTTAAGGAAAAGCGCCACAGTTTGAGCTTTATTGGTTCGATATCCAATCTTGCTCTAGCTGAGGTCCTTCCTTCATTACTATCGATTTCAAGTCCATCTGGATATGAAAAGGTAGGGGACAGAGAGAAAGTGGCTTCTGTTGATATTGAGATAGCACTCAGAAGACAGCACGGTAACAAAAGAAATAAAAAAATAGTCATGATTTTGTTCATGACTATCTTTGTCACCAAATTTTAAATATTGTATCAAAATTTAGTTGAGAAAAGGACAAGATCGATAAAATTAGAGCTATCTGTTGTCGTCTGAGTGATTATTCTACTGTTTGATTTGAGAACATCGATATAGCTCTTTGTATCATTGAATAGGCTGCTGACAGTTATCGTTCTAGATGGTGTTCTAGCAGTCTCTGTGGTCAGGTCAAATCCAAGGCTGTTGAGAACTGCTGCTGTAAATGCACCATGTCTCTTCATCCACTTGTTTACAGTAACTTCCATTGATTGTTCATTTGAAGATGATGCAAAGGCACCCCAAGTATATGTCAGATCAAGATCGTCATCTGAGAAGAGGTTTCTATAGGCATCGGAAACGCTTGTGTCTCCTTCTTCATCAAATGAGAAGTTTCCTGAATAGCAGGAATCGAGCAACAATACCTTGTATCCTTTTAGTGCTTTCACGATGGAAAGTAATCTGGTAGGCGAAATAGTATCGTTATTGCTATTAGGAACAAAGTATGGGCCAACCAAATAACCTGTATTATCATTACCATGACCTGAATAGTGGATGATTGTAATATCATCCTTTCCGATATTTTCATTTTCGATCAGGTTTTCAAGTTTTGTAGTATCAGAAAAGATATTAGTTGAGCCAAAAGATGTCTCAGCAGACAGTGTTCCATTTCTATGTGTCTTGTAATAGATACTGCTGTTACTGTCATAGACGAGGGTTGCAGAGAATTCATAGCCTTCACTTGTGTACATTGTCGAAAGCTGCTCATACATAGCGTTCATATCATTATGTGTTCCAGTCAAGTTGTTGACTTTGTCGTTGTCCTCGTAGCTGAAACATATTGAAATGAGATGTACAGTTGGTTTTGAAACATCGGAAAAGAATTCACACCCCGTAAAAAGGAGCAATGAAATCAAGCAAAGCAAAAGTATCTTCTTCATAATTTAGCTCCTACTCCAAGAGTGAATGCAAAGGAATCCTGATAGCTAGCTCTCTCAAGCTGGAGCTGAGGAGTGAGATAGACGCCTTTGCCTATTAGATATTCCATACCTAAATTGACACCAACAAATGCAAGCTTTGTATCTGACTTAAGGTATAAGCCTGTACCTGTATAGAGCTCTGCGTTGAGTCGTAGTTTTCTGTTGAGTGAGTAATTTACACCAGCTCCCAATCCAATGTCGAAATGGGACTTGAATGTGATCATAGGAGCAGTGATAGTCCTTGATGAAAACCTAGCTAGTGCAAATGGAAAAAGATTCAGATTCTCATTAATTGCAACTTCAGCTCCCAATCTGTTATCGAGGAGGAAGTTGGTCCTGAAATCTAGGTTGTCTTTAATTTTTCGAGTATGTCCCTCGTTGATACCTACATTGACCCTATCATAGAGTGATATGGCAGGAAGTAGGGAGGTGAAAACCATCATGATTATCAAAAATGATGCAAGTCTTTTCATAATATCTCTTTATACCAAGGATTTTGAATATAAAGTAACTCAAAGTTGACACTTAGATTTAAGGCCTCCAAACGGAGGCCAAATCTATACATAAATAGCCATGAAAAAATATGACTAATTCTTTATAATGAATGGAAATGTTTACCCAATTATTGTATAATTAAATTACCAAAAAAAC
>JAFVDZ010000092.1 GCA_017478205.1 Spirochaetales bacterium
ACTCTGATATCGACTCGATGTTGAAGAAGATTCAGAGCAAGAAGAAAACTGAGGATGATTTCAACCTCGACAGCTCAGTTGTCTTCCTAGATTCAGAAAGCACTATCGAACAGGTAACCCAGGCAGTAAAATCTCTTGGCTATGACCTCACAGCAGAGGACAACGGCAAGGTATATGAAGCTTTGATGAGCGTTTGCGAGAAGAAGACATCAATTGGAAGAAAAGAGCTTGAAGCAATCATCGCATCAAGTGCGATGCAGTTCCCTGCAACATATAAACTGCTCACCTTTGTTGTCACAACATCCAACAAGGTCAACAGTGTCACAAACGTCGTTCTCGATAGAGACGGTGAGAGCCTCAGCGGAACAGGTGTTGGTGGTGGCCCAATCGACTCAGCATTCATGGCAATCGAGCAGTGTGTTGGCCATCAATATGAGGTAGATGACTTCCAGATCCAGGCAGTTACCGAAGGAAAGGAGTCCCTTGGAAGCGCTCTGGTACGACTCAGGAATGCAGGAAAACTCTACTCGGGAAATGGACTCTCATCTGACATCGTCGGTGCCTCCATTCGTGCATATATCAACGCACTGAACAAGATCGCTTATGAGGAGTCGCAGAAATGAAGATAGCTTTTTCAACAAGATATGTTGATCGCCCATCCTTTTCATCCCTCTGTCGCTTCGCATCAGAATATGATATGGATGGCTTTGAGATATTCGATGCCGAAGATGAACGAAGGAAGCACTCTGATAGCGTACTCAGATCAGAATCTATCTCAGAGGGAAGAATCGCTCAAAGGAACAACTCAGTCGAGGTTTCGGCAATCTGCTTTCCAACTCCTGTAGACAGAAAGGAAGTAACTGCAATCTCACTTGCAAAATATGTAGATATGGCATCCCAGGCTTCAATTGAAAATATCATAGTTTCAATTGAGAACAAGGTAGATGCTCTGTCATTACTCGAGAAGTTCTCACCTGCCATCGACAAGGCAGAGAAGAAGAATATTGAAATTCTCTTCGAAACAAGTGGTCCACTTGCCAAGACAAGTGAACTATTGGAGATAATCAACGTCTTTGCATCAGCTGCCATTGGCGCAAGCTGGAATGTCAGAGAAACCTTCTTCTTTGGAGGAGAGAGCGCAGAGACCACTATAAAGACTCTCGGTGCATATATCCGCTATGTAAGGCTTGGAGACCGTCTGGATGATACAAATGTGCTCATCGGGGAAGGAAAACTTCCGGTCGAGGATTTTTTGAAGGCCTTGAGATCACTTAACTACGAAGGTTTCTTCGCAGTTGACTGGAATGATGAAGTGCAGGATGAAGATATTGTCCTCACCCACTTTGTAAATTATATTTCCCGCCTCTCGGGAGAAGATAACCAGAGTACATCACTCTATTTCAATCGCTCTCGCACTGGCACCTTCCCATGGAAGAAGTATGAGGTGATCGACAAGACCTTCGGAGAGGTTCTCGACACGATGGCCGAGACCTATCCAGACCAGTATGCTTTCAAATATACAACTCTTGACT
>JAFVDZ010000093.1 GCA_017478205.1 Spirochaetales bacterium
GGAAGATCTGGTGCTGCAGTTAATCCGGTACAGCCTTGGAACATATTATTATAGCAATATTCAGCCAACGTTGTTGCAGGAAGATCTGGTGCTGTTGTAAGTCCTGTACAGTCTTGGAACATTCCTTGATAGCAATATTCAGCTAACGTTGTTGCAGGAAGATCTGGTGCTGCAGTTAATCCAGTACATCCTTGGAACATTCCTAGATAGCAATATTCAGCCAACGTTGTTGCAGGAAGATCTGGTGCTGCAGTTAATCCAGTACATCCTTGGAACATGCCATAATAGCAATAATCAGCCAATGTTGTTGCAGGAAGATCTGGTGCTGCAGTTAATCCAGTACATCCTTGGAACATGCTATAATAGCAATAATCAGCCAATGTTGTTGCAGGAAGATCTGGTGCTGCAGTTAATCCAGTACATCCATTGAACATGCCATAATAGCAATACTCAGCCAATGTTGTTGCAGGAAAATCTGGTGCCTCTGTCAGACCTGTACAGTTCAAGAACATATTGTAGTAACAATGTTTTTCCAATGTTGTTGCAGGAAGATCTGGTGCTTTTGTCAGTCCAGTGCATCGATAGAACATACTTGAGTAGCAGCTTTCAGATAATATTGTTGCTGGCAGGACCAGTGGCTTTTTGGGATGGTTCTCTATCATTGTGTTTTCATTGAACAAGCTTCTAAATGCACATTCATAATTTTCCAGAGAAGTAAGATTCTTGAAATTGTCTGAGTTGATCAAGCTCATCACGTTGCCATATACATAGCACTCTGCATCACAATTGATGATATAATATGTTGAAGCGGACGAGGTATTTGATCTATCGTCATAGAAGCTGATCGTTTCGCCAGCAAGTAAAGTGATGTTTACTGTATCAGAGACACTGATTTTTGCTTTGCCATCGATAGAGTATTTCAGTTTGCTGTCATTGGCCATTTGGTTGTAGACCGTAATGCTTACCTGCATCGAACTGGATCCATAGTTTTCTAGTGAGAGAGGTGTAGTTCTCGCATTGTAAGGCATGACGAGTGGTACCGTATCGCGTTTGTCACAATCGCAAGATACGAAAGTAAATCCTACAGCTAGGATTACCAGAAAAGAAAAAATAATTCTTTTGAGCATTTTTATCCCCTATAAAAAGTCAATTGAGTTTAAAAAATCTAGATACTTGTTTGAATCTTAACTTACTATTTGTTATCTGTCTACCATGAGACCGGACAGTTTAAAAACTTACAGGAAAAGGGGTTACAATAAAATAATCCTTGTACATGGAGAGCATTGTGTTGCTATATGTACAAGGAATTACTGAAATATGTTATTTTTCCAGGATACGGATATATGGATTTTACAAATCTACTGTGGTCCATCCTGTTGGGATACCATTTGGTGAATCTGATTCCCAGAAGGTAGCTGTAGATGGCCTTGTGAATGTACCGGTAGTGGCTACATCAGAAAGCCAGTTTGTTGTTGCGTCTTGGCCATATGTTATTGCATGACAGGTGACTGAAGTTAGTGTCGAACAGCCTTGGAACATGGTTTGATAGCACTCCCTAACCAAATTCTCTGCAGGGAGCTCTGGTGCTGCTATTAGGGCTGTACATCCTTTGAACATGTTTTCATAGCATTTCTCAGCCAAAGTTGTAGCAGGAAGTGCAGGTGCAGAAGTGAGACTTGTGCAGCCATTGAACATACTCCTATAGCATTCGGTGAACAGCTCCTCTGCTGGAAGCTTTGACACTGTTTTGAGTCCTGTACAGCCAGAGAACATATCATAGTAGCACCTTACTGCCAATTTTGTAGCAGGAAGGTCAGGCGTTTTTGTAAGACCAGTACAGCCTTTGAACATGCTATTGTAACAACTATTTGCCAATGTCGTAGCAGGAAGAAGCAGTGGCTTTGTTGGGTGGTTCTTTATATTTGAATTATCATAGAACAGCGTTGCGAAGACATATGCATGATTTTCCAAAGATGCAAGATCCTTGAAATCAGTTGAATTGATGAGACTCATCACATTGCCATATACATAGCACTCTTTATCACAGTTGATAGTGTAGATTGTTGAATCTTCAGTAGTAGTTGTCCTGTCATCATAGAAGCTGATCTTCTTTCTTGCTGGCACAGTAATATCTATTGTATCTGTAATATCGACTGCTGATTCTCCTTCGATTACATATTTCAACTTGCTGTCATTTGTGGTAGGAGTGAAGACACTAACATGGACTTGCATGGCTGTTGAGCCAAAGTTTTCCAGTGTGAGAGGAGTTGCCTCTGCACTGAGTGTTTCGACAGGTGTAGACTTGCCATTATCGGAATCGCAAGATACGAAAGTAAATCCTACAGCTAGGATTACCAGAAAAGAAACAATAATTCTTTTGAACATTTTTATCCCCTATAAAAAGTCAATTGAGTTTTAAAAAATCTAGATACTAGAAAAGAAGAATAGCCTACTATTTTTAGACTTGTCCATATATTGATAAACAGTTTTGACAGAATAATTTAAAGAGATGTGAATATGAATATATTTCTCTCGTACTATCCTAAGTTGATATAACAGAAGAGTGGCTATCCTTGAGAGTGAAAAACAGCCGCTCCCAAAAGGAAGCGGAGTGATTATCTTCATGTTGTTCTCAACTTGATCACTTGTTATTTTCTACAACCCAGCCATTCGGGACACCATCAGTTGAATTTGTTGCCCAAAAATCAGGTGCTGCATCAGCAGATTTGATAAATGTACCTGAAGAAGCTACTCCCAAAAGCCAATCCTCTGTTGGAGTTGTTGCACCTACGGCTATGTCTGTTGCAAGACAGGTGACAGAAGAAAGATTTGAGCACTCACTGAACATACTGTAGTAGCAAAGTGAGACCAGTGTCTTAGCAGGAAGTACTGGTGCTTCAGTAAGACTTGTACAGGAATCGAACATTTGCATATAGCAACCACCCTTCAATTCTTTTGCTGGTAATTTTGGTGCCTTTTCCAGACTTGTACAATCCTGGAACATGTGATAATAGCAGCTCTCTTCCAATTGTGTTGCAGGAAGCTCCGGTGCTTCTTTTAGCCCAGAGCAGCCGACAAACATGGAAGAATAACAACCTGTTGCCAATTCTTTTGCAGGAAGTTCTGGTGCTCTTGTAAGTCCAGTACATCTTTCGAACATGTGGTTATAGCAACCTTCGGCTAATTTTGTTGCTGGAAGAACCAGAGCCTTTGTTGGATGATTCTTTATATTTGTGTTTTCATAGAATAAAAGATCGAAGACATATGCATAATTTTCCAAAGATGTAAGATCCTTGAAATCAGTTGAATTGATGAGACTCATAATGTTGCCATATACATAGCACTCTGCATCACACATAATCTCGTAATGAGTGGAGTTATGATCAGTACTTGTTCTATCATCATATAAACTGACTGTTTTGCCTGCAGGTAAAGAAATAACTGTGGTCTTTGATGTAACCTCTTTTGCTTCTTCACCATCGACTGAATATTTCAGCTTGCTGTCATCGGTTCCTTCACGAGTTATATCGATTGTGACTTGCATGGCTTCAGAACCAAAGTTTTCTAACGTGAGAGGGATTGCTCTCTCTTTAGATGTTTCAATGGATGCCGAATTCCCCTTATCGGAATCGCAAGATACGAAAGTAAATCCTATAACCAGGATTACCAGAAAAGAAAAAATAATTCTTTTGAACATTTTTATCCCCTATAAAAAAGTCAATTGAGTTTTAAAAAATCTAGATACAGCCACAAAGGCTATATCACTATAAAGTATATTGTCTACTGGGAGGCAAAACCTGTTGAGATAATACGAAAAATCTTGCAGCAAAAAGATTTACACATATCCTGTAATTCCCTGTACATAGGGCGCGTTAGCCCTTCTTATGTACAGGAAAATGGAATAATCCCGCAATCACAAAGTGAAAATGCTCCAGCCAGATGGAATACCATTTGCTGAATCTGTTTCCCAGAAAGTAGCTGCGGATGATCTGGTAAATGTTCCGCTAGAAGCTGTGTTCAAAAGCCAATTAGTTGTAGCAAGCGATGCATTTGTTTTTGCAAGACAGGATACTGAAGAGAGGTTTGTGCATCCCATGAACATATTGAAATAGCATTCATTGACCATAGCCTCGGCACCTAGATTTGGTGATGCTGTGAGACTTGTGCAGAATTTGAACATATCTTTGTAACAGGCGCTGGCCAATGTCGATGCAGGAAGTTCTGGTGATACTGTAAGGCTTGAACAGAATACGAACATAGACTCATAGCAATTTGGAGCAAGTGTTGTTGCTGGAAGCGCTGGCGCCGAAATTAGATTTGTACAACCTGAAAACATGGCATAGTAGCAGGTATCTTTCATTGTCGTTGCTGGAAGCGCTGGCGCTACCAATAGTCCTGTACAGCCTGAGAACATAGAATAATAGCATCTGTTAGCCAATGTTGTAGCAGGAAGATCTGGTGCTGTTGTGAGACTTGTACAATCATGGAACATCTGATAATAGCAGAAATCAGCCATAGTCTCTGCAGGAAGCTTTGGCGCCCAAGTAAGATTATAGCAACCTGAGAACATCGAATCATAGCAGAAATCAGCCAATGTTGTTGCGGGAAGATCTGGTGCTGCTGTTAGACCTGAGCAGCCTTCAAACATTTTTTGATAACATCCTTTATTTAAAGTTGTTGCAGGAAGGACCAGTGGCTTTTTGGGATGGTTCTCTATCTTTGTATTTTGATAAAACAATGCCACAAAGACATATTCATGATTTTCCAAAGATACAAGATCTTTGTAATCTGTTGAATTGATGAGACTCATCACATTGCCATATACATAGCACTCTTTATCACATTTGATAGTGTAGATTGTGGAATCTTCAGTAGTAGTTGGCCTGTCGTCATAGAAGCTAATTGTTCCTCCTGCAGGTACTGCGATATCGAAAGAAGCGGACAAAGTGACATCCTGTTTTTCGCCACCATCGATCGAGTATTTCAGCTTACTATCATTTGTTCCTGAAAATGAGGCTTCGATTGTGACTTTCAAGTCACTTGAACCATAGTTTTCTAGCGAGAGAGGTGTAGTTCTCGCATTGTAAGGCATGACGAGTGGTCCCGTATTGCATTTATCGGAATCGCAAGATACGAAAGTAAATCCTACAGCTAGGATTACCAGAAAAGAAACAATAATTCTTTTGAACATTTTTATCCCCTATAAAAAGTCAATTGAGTTTTAAAAATCTAGATACTAGAAAAGAAGAATAGCCTACTATTTTTAGACTTGTCCATATATTGATAAACAGTTTTGACAGAATAATTTAAAGAGATGTGGATATGATTTTATTTCTCTCGTACTATCCTCAGTTGACATAACAGAAGAAATGCATCTTCTTGAGAGAGTGAAAACCTACCACTCCCAAAAGGAAGTGGAGTGATTATCTTCATGTTGTTCTCAACTTGATCACTTGTTATTTTCTACAACCCAGCCATTCGGGACACCATCAGTTGAATTTGTTGCCCAGAAATCAGGTGCTGCATCAGCAGATTTGATAAATGTACCTGTAGAAGCTACTCCAAAAAGCCAACCATCTGTTGGAGTTGTTGCACCGATGGCTATTTCTGTTGCAAGACAGGTGATAGAAGAGAGATCTGAGCACCCTCTGAACATATTGTAGTAGCACAATGAGACCAGTGTCTTAGCAGGAAGTTCGGGTGCCTTTTTCAGGTTTGTGCAATTTTGGAACATAAGATAATAGCAGCTCTCTTCCAAGTTTTCTGCAGGAAGCTTAGGTGCTGCTGTTAGACCTGAGCAGCCAGAAAACATGAAAGTATAACAACCTCTTGCCAATTCTTCTGCAGGAAGCTCAGGTGCTTTTGTAAGCCCTGTACATCCTTCGAACATACTACGGTAACAATGTACAGACAATTTTATTGCTGGAAGGACCAGTGTCTTTGTTGGATGATTCTTTATTTGTGTGTTCCCATTGAATAAATTCATGAATATAACTTCATGATTTTCCAAAGAAGTAAGATCCTTGAAATCTGTTGAATTGATGAGACTCATCACATTGCCATATACATAGCACTCTTTATCACAGTTGATAGTGTAGATTGTGGAATCTTCAGTAGTAGTTGGCCTGTCGTCATAGAAGCTGATGGTCTTACCTGCAGGTACTGTGATATCGACAGAAGTGGACAAAGTGACATCCTGTTTTTCGCCACCATCGATCGAGTATTTCAGCTTGCTATCACTTGCTGTCAAATTGGAAAATTGAATTGTGACTTTCATGTCACTCGAACCATAGTTTTCCAGTGTGAGAGGTGTCTTTTTTTCACTGGATGTCTCGATAGGTACGGCCTTGCCTTTGTCAGAATCGCAAGATACGAAAGTAAATCCTATAACCAGGATTACTAGAAAAGAAACAATAATTCTTTTGAACATTTTTACCCCCTATAAAAAAGTCAATTGAGTTTTAAAAAATCTAGATACTTGATTAAAGCCTAACTCACTATCCGTTATCTTGTCTATAGGGGTAAAGGCTTACAAGTAAAGGCTTTACAAGAAATAAAAGAATCCTTGTACATGGTGTTATGTACAAGGAAGTAGTGAAATATATTCTTATCCTTTGGGATATTCGTGTGAGCTCACAAATCTGTAGTGGTCCAACCATTTGGGATGCCGCTTGGTGAATCTGACACCCAGAAAGATGCTGTTGCAGGTCTACTGAATGTACCTGTAGATGCTACACCATTGAGCCAATTTGTTGTGGAAGCTGTACCGTTGTCTGAAGTTGCATGACAGATAACTTTATTTATGTTCATGCAGCCACTGAACATTAAAGCATAGCAGCGAGTGACCAATTCTTCTGCCTTTAGAACCGGAGCCTCTGTGAGTCCTGTACAGTCTATGAACATCTGGTAATAGCATGCAGGTTTCAATTCCGTTGCAGGAAGTACAGGTGTTTCTGTAAGTCCTGTACAACTATGGAACATAGCGACATAACATTCATTAGCTAAAGTTGTTGCAGGAAGTTCAGGTGCTTGTGTAAGCCCAGTACAACCTTGAAACATTCTGTGGTAGCAATTATTAGCTAAAGTTGTTGCAGGAAGGACCAGTGGCTTTGAAGGATGGTTTTTTATCTTTGTATTCTCATAGAACAGAGCTGCAAATGAATATGCAAGGTTTTCCAAAGAAGTAAGATCCTTGAAATCTGTTGAATTGATCAAGCTCATCACATTGCCATATACATAGCACTCTGTATCACATTTGATAGTATATGAAGCAGAAGTAGTATTTGATCTGTCGTCATAGAAGCTGATCGTTCCTCCAGCAGGTACTGTGATTTCGGTATCGGCTATTAGAGAGACAGTTTGTATTTCTCCATCATCGATCGAGTATTTCAGCTTACTATCATTTGCTGCTGAATTGAAGACTTTGATTGTGACTTTCAAGTCACTTGAACCATAGTTTTCTAGCGAGAGAGGTGTAGTTCTCGCATTGAAATCAGGGTTTGACTTGCTATTGTCGGAATCGCAAGATACGAAAGTAAATCCTATAACCAGGATTACCAAAAAAGAAATAACAATTCTTTTGAGCATTTTTACCCCCTGTAAAAAGTCAATTGAGTTTTAAAAAATCTAGATACCTGTTTGAATCTTAACTTGCTATTTGTTATCTTGTCTACAAAATTAAAATCTTACTGGGAAAGGGGTTACGTATATTCTATGATTTGATTATTTAGTAAGTGAAACCGAGAATCATGCTATCATTACTAAGTAAATATGTCTGCTTTGAAAAATGCATCACGATGTACGATAGTGGGAAAGGTGTTTTATAGTCAGTGATTTCTTGTAAGAAACGAGGGGGTACTTTGGGCGAAGCTGAAAAAGCGATTGAGAAATTGCTTGAAGGAAACAAGCTGTATGTCAATGATACTGTATCGACTTTGGATATTTCATCTGCGATAAGAGTGAAGAGTGCAAAAGAAGGGCAGAAGCCATTTGCTATAGTAATTGCCTGCTCTGATTCCCGTGTTATCCCGGAAGCTATCTTCTCCTGTGGAATCGGGGATCTTTTTGTTATCAGGGTGGCAGGAAATGTACTTGATAGGCATCAACTTGGCAGTATCGAGTATGCAGCAGAGCACCTTGGAGTAAAGCTCATCATGGTTCTTGGACACACTCATTGCGGCGCAGTTGATGCTGCACTCAATCATCAGCCAGATGGCTTTATCGGTTATATAGTAACTGATATCAGAAGAGCGATAAGGAAAGAAAAGGATCCATATAGGGCAAGCTGTCTCAATGTGAAGCACTGTGTAAGCGTCATTGAGGGGAGCCTTGAAATCCAGGAAAAGGAGAAGACAGGTCTTCGTGTCGTTGGCGCAATGTACGACATCGAAACAGGGCAGGTCATCCTGCTTTGAATCTATCTCAGTGGTGATCGTCGCTCTTTGCTGAAGATTTCCTTAGCTAGTGCAATTAGCTCCTTTTCTGGCTTCCCAAGGTAGTATTCCTTCCTATATATCATATATACATTCCAGGTCTTTGGTGGGTTTCCAATTGAGAAGAGCTCGACTTCTTCTCCTGGATATGCAAGTTGCGTTGTCATGAATGGTACTATCGTAACACCTTCTCCTGTTGCAGCCATTCTGAAGCAGGAGATGTTACTTCTGAAAACCTGCTTGATTTCAGGTCTGACTTTATTCGCTCTGAAAAATGCATCACAGTAGTTTCTGTGCACATGTCCCTGTTCCTGCAAAAAGAATGGTAGCTTGTTTATGAGTTTTGGGTGCACGATATGCTTTCCATCAATTCTATCCTCTTTGGCTATTATTCCCTTCTTTGTTACAAGTAACAGTTCTTCCTCGTACATCTTTTCATACACAAAAATGGATTCATCTTCCTTATCAAGGGAAGGGAGCAGGACAAGATCGAGCTCTCCACTTTTGAGCATGCTTTCGAGGACCTGTCCCTTTTCAGAGACTACATCGATTCGGATGTTTGGATATTTTTCATAGAAAGCGGGAAGAAGCTTTGGGATCATATAGGCACAGCGATCATTTGAGGTTCCGATGTGGAGAACACCACTCATGTGATTTGTTATATCCCTGAGCTCCTTCATCAGGCGCTCATTTTCACTGAGTATCCTCTGGGCGCTTTCCATATAGCACCTCCCTGCCTCAGTGAGAGATATTGGAGTTGTAGAGCGGTCAAAGATGAGAACCCCCAATTCATCTTCGATATTCTTGATATAGTGACTCAATGCAGACTGGGATATGTATAGTGCATCGGCAGCCTTTGTGACATTTCGATACTTGGCAACTGTTGTGAGATATTGTAATTGTCTGAAATCCATATGACAGATTATATACTATCATGAGTTTTTTCGCATGGGTTTTATAAAAATAAATGCATTTTACAGCATAAAAAAGCGATGGTAAAATTTTTCTAGGCAATTGTTTTTGTTCTCATTGTGCTAAAAATAGCACATGAAAACACAAATTATTGTCGGCTTTAAAAAAGCGTGAGAAAATAATTCAGGTCGTTCTTAAATAAAGGAGAAAGTACATGGAAATTCTGAAACCTGCCATGGCAGGAACACTTGAATCGAGTGACGCTCAGGTAACAGTTGAACCAGGTAATGGTAAGATTGAGCTCTCTCTTGAGAGCAGCGTCATGAACCAGTATGGTAGACAGATTCGTCAGACCGTACTTGAGACACTCGATCGTCTTGGCGTTACAAGCGCTAACGTCACAATGGTAGACAAGGGTGCTCTTGATTGCACAATCAAGGCAAGAGTTGAATGCGCAGTTATGAGAAGCTGTGGCAAGTCTGAAGCAAGTATCCCCTGGGGAGGTATGATCAAATGATTCCAAGACCTAGACCAGAACGTTTCCGCCTTCGCAGAACTATGATGTTCATGAATGCGCAGAAGCCAGGACTCATCAAGGATGCCTACATCTATGGTGTCGATAGCATCATGCTCGACTTGGAAGATGCTGTTGCTGAAAACCAGAAGGATGCAGCTCGTTTCTCTCTTTATCACGCACTCAAGACAATCGATTACGGCGACACAGAAGTCATCGTAAGAATCAATGGCCTTGATACACCACATTGGCAGGAGGATATCCGTGTCTGTGTTGCTGGTGGTGCCGATGGTATCCGTATCGCAAAGTGTGAGAGCGCTAACGATGTCAAGACTGTTGAAGCTGCAGTAGAGAAGGCAGAAGAGGAATTCGGCGTTGAAAAGGGTCGCACTCTCCTTATGGCAGCTCTCGAGAGCCCAAAGGGAATCCTCAATGCCTATGAAATCTGTGCTGCATCTGAACGTATGTTCGGTGTTGCAATCTCCGGTGGAGACTTCAGAAAGTGTATGCAGACCACTCCTCAGAGAGATGGTATCGATATGGTAGTTGCTCGTGGCCAGATGCTTATCGCAGCTAGAGCTGCTGGTATCCAGTGCTTCGATACTGTATTTACCAACCTCGATGACCAGGAAGGCTTCGAAGCTGAAGTAAGACAGAACAAGGCAATGGGCTTTGATGGAAAGAGCCTTATCAACCCTAAGCAGATCAGATATGTCCATGAAGTCTTTGCTCCAACTGAAAAGGAAGTCAGACAGGCAGAGAAGATCGTTAGTGCATTCAGAGAGAATGCTGCAAAGGGTCTTGGCGTATTCACAGTTGATGGAAAGATGATTGATATCGCATTCATTCCTGGCGCTGAGCGCACACTGCGCCTTGCTAGAGCATGCGGCATGTATGAGGGGGATTTGGTATGATCAATAAAGTAGGTAGAGATATTCCTGATTACCTTCTCAAGAATGGCAAGGAAGTCTATCAGGGCAAGAATTACATGGATGGAAAATACATCCAGAAGGCTGCACCAAAAACAAGAAGATATGAAAAGCCACAGGAAAGCAAGATTGCTGAATCTATCGTAAAGGCTTTGAAGGATTGTGGTGCAAAGAGTGGCATGACATTCAGCTTCCACCACCATCTTCGTGATGGAGACTTCGTTGTCAACATGGTTATGAAGGCAGCTATCGAAGAGCTCGGACTTGATAACCTTACAATCGCAGCAACCTCTCTTGGTAGTGCTCATGACCCAATTGCTGATTACATCGAGCAGGGTAAGGTCGTTGGTATCCAGACTTCTGGTATCCGTGGCAGAATGGGTGAGGTTGTATCTGCAGGTAAGCTTCCAACTCCAGCTATCATCAGAAGCCATGGTGGCAGACCAAGAGCTATCGAAGGTGGCGAAGTCCATATCGATATCGCATTCATCGCAGCTCCAACTAGTGACTGTGTAGGTAACTGTCGTGGTATCGGTGGCAAGTCCAACTGTGGTAGCCTCGGCTATGCAATGAGTGATGCAAAGTATGCAGATCATGTAGTTGTAATCACAGACTGTCTCGTTGACTTCCCTAATATGCCAGCAAGTGTCGAAGCAATCGATGTAGATGCTGTTGTAGTCGTAGATTCAATCGGTAACCCTAAGAAGATTGCATCTGCAGCTGCTAGAATCTCTCAGAACCCAAGAGATCTCATGATGGCAGAAAATGTAGCTAAGGTCATCGCTTCAACTCCATACTTCAAGGAAGGCTTCTCCTTCCAGACTGGTGTTGGTGGTCCATCACTAGCTGCAAACCTCTTCCTTGAGAAGTACATGGATGAGAGAAATATCAAGATGGGTTGGGCTATCGGTGGTATCTGTGGTCCAATGGTAGAACTTCTGAAGAAAGGAAAGGTTGGCAAGGTCATCGACGTACAGGATTTCGATCTTGACGCTGTAAACTCGATCAACCAGACTCCTAATCACTTCGAGATGAGCGCATCTCAGTATGCTAACCCAGCAAACAAGGGCGCTTTCGTAAACAAGCTCGACTTTGTTGTTCTTGCTGCTTTGGAAATTGATACAGGCTTCAATGTAAACGTACTTACAGGTTCTGACGGTGTCCTTCGTGGTGCTCCAGGCGGACATCCTGATACAGCTGCAGGCAGTAAGTGCTGTATCATCGTCACTCCACTTGTTAGAGGAAGAATGGCAACTGTATGTGAGCATGTAGTTACTGTTACAACTCCTGGTGACTGTGTCGACGTTCTCGTAACTGACTACGGTATCGCAGTCAACCCACTCAGACCAGATCTTATCAAGTGCCTCGACGATGCTGGTATCAAGCACGTAACAATCGAGGAGCTGAAGGAAAAGGCTTACTCTCTCGTTGGTAGACCTGATGATCTCGAATGGGAAGATAAGGTTGTTGCTGTTCTCGAAGCTCGTGATGGTACAATCCTCGACGTTGTAAGAAAGATCAAGCCTTACCACGTCTGATAAAAAATGATCATGATCCCTCCACCTTTAATTAGGAGGAGGGATTTTCTTACTAAAAGGTGAAAGTATGAGCTATTCTCTAGAAACTATCTCTCCACTCGACCGTAGATCAAATGCTCAGATGGATGAACTCTTGAAAGCTGAAGGCATCAGACGTGATGGTCATCTTGACTACAGCTGTGGACTCTTTGACGATGATGGAAAACTTGTTGCTACAGGAAGTAGCTATGGAAATACACTTCGCTGTCTTGCAGTTTCCTCCTCTCACAGAGGGGAAGGCTTGATGAACCAGGTTGTAAGTCACCTATCAGAGAGACTTCTGAACAATGGCTACTTCCATCAGTTTCTTTATACAAAAGAAAAGAATTATCGAATCTTTGCAGACCTCGGATTTTATGAAATAGCTAGAATAGAGGGGCAGCTCGTATTCATGGAAAATAGAAAGGGTGGCTTTGAACGTTTCCTTTCCTCTCTTGGGGATGTGAAGAAGGATAGTGCATGCATCGTCATGAATGCAAATCCTTTTACTCTAGGTCACCGCTATCTTATTAAGAAGGCTGCAAGTGAAAATAGCTTTGTGCACCTTTTCCTGCTTTCTGAAGAAGCAGGCCCTATACCATTTGCTGTCAGAAAGAAACTTGTTCTGGAGGGGATAAAGGATCTTGAAAATGTAATTTTCCATGAGTCTGGTCCATATATGATAAGTAGTGCGACATTCCCAAGTTACTTCCTTGCAGATGAAGATACTGCAATAAATGCTCATGCAATTCTGGACCTTAAGATCTTTTCAAAGATAGCATCTCACCTTGATATCCACTCCCGTTATGCAGGAAGTGAGAAGACAAGCCATGTGACGGGGCTCTATAACAGTGTAATGGCAAGTGAACTGCCAAAATATGGTATCAGATTCGTTGAGGTCGAACGACTCTCAAAGGAAGGCGAGACTGTCAGTGCAAGTACAGTAAGGCAGGCTATCCATGATGATAAGCTTCCTGAAGTTATCAACATGCTTCCTGAAAGTACTGCAAGATTCTTTCAGAGCAGTGAAGCTGAGAGTGTAATCAGGGCAATCAAGGCCATGAAGGATCCAAGGCACTATTGATATGATTGAAGTGACACTTCCTCAGGTGCTTGAAGCGAGAGAAAGGAGAGTGTATCTACAGAATGCACTCATTGAAAAGAACAAGCTTCCAGTAATCTCGTTTTCAATGAATATTCCAGGGCCTGTAAAGACAAGCCCACTTGTTATACGCTCCTTCAAGGTGGGCCTCTCTCGTTTGGAAGAGGAGCTTGGAAAGAGCGGTATAAAGCTTATCGATAGAGTCGATATCGATGAGATCACAGGTCCTGAGCTGATATCATCTGTCAGTGCAGATGCAAATGAAATCAAGAATATCTGTATCAAGATAGAGGAGGAGTCAGAACTTGGACGCCTCTTCGATCTCGATATAATAAATGTCGATGGAAACAAGATAGAAAGACAGAGAGAAAGAAGTTGCATAGTATGTGGGCGTGAAGGGCGTTTCTGTTCATCAAGAAGGGTGCATACTGTCCCTGAACTTCAGAAGGCTGTAAGGGAGAGAATGCTTGCTTTCTTTTTGGAACTGGACAAGAAGAGAATTGGTAAGCTTTGTTCTCGTGCTCTTTTGAAGGAGCTTGATACTACACCTAAGCCAGGTCTTGTGGATAGAAACAACAATGGAAGCCACAATGATATGGATGCATCCACATTCGAAAAAAGTATCGAGTCCCTTTCTTCTTATTGGCAAGAGTGTTTTGCACTTGGAGTCGAAACTGCTTCTCTTGATTCTGATGAAGCATTCAGTAGATTGCGTCTTCTTGGCATTGCTGCAGAAAAGAGGATGTATGAAGCAACAGGGAATATAAACACACACAAGGGTGCAATCTTCCTTCTTGGAACTATATGTGAAGCGATGGGAAGAGTATATGATGGAACTGGTCTTGAAAAGGATGTTGAAAGAATTGCAGATGAGTGCATTAAGCTTTCTTCTGCTAGCATGAAGAGAGACTTTTCAACTATGAAGGGAAGGACTGTTGGTGAAAGATTATATCTAGAGTATGGTCTGCCTGGTGCCCGAGGAGAATTGCTTAGTGGCTTTGAAAGTGTAAGAAAACACTCTCTTCCTGCTTTGAAGAAAGCTCGTGTGGATGGAAAAGATGAGAACCTTAGTCAGATAATTGCACTTCTTTCCCTGATTGGTTTGAAGAAAGATACTAATATGGTATCGCGGGGTGGAATCGAGGATGCAAAGGATGCATCTGAGAGAGCTGGGAAGCTACTTGAAAAGAAGGATTTGAATCTTTCTGACATCATGGCTCTCGATGAGTATTTCATGGAAAGAAACCTATCTCCTGGAGGCTCTGCAGATTTGCTAGCTGTGACTATATTCTTCAATTCACTTTGAAAAAGTAAAGGCTCCCCAAATCGAGGAGCCTTCATTGTGAAAAAAAATGATTATCAGCGCTTGATATCGTAGTTCATGTTCATCAAATTCTTGATGACATTTGCATCGTCTGTGATGTTTGCATCTCCATGGATTGTGTGCTTGATTACAGAGGAAGCAACTGCGAAATTGAGGATGTCCATTGGCTTGTAGCCCTGGAGCATTGCATAGATGAGACCTGATGCAAATGCATCACCACCACCGACACGGTCAAGGATAGTGAAGGTGAAGGTTCTACTTTCAAAGGTATGTCCGTCATACCACATGAATGCCTTCAAGCTGTTTTCTGAACCAGAGTGAGCATATCTGACGTGTCTTGCGATACACTTGATGTTTGGATATCTCTCGACAAAGTGATCGAATACCTCTGACTGCTGCTCATAGTCTGGCTGTAGTGGGATGCCATCTTTCCAGTCGCCCTTGGAGTGGTCATTTTCATCCTTCCAGAGGTGATATGGTTCGATACCAAAGAGGATGTCTACGTATGGAAGACACTGTGTACAGAAGTCTCTAGCTTCTTCCCAAGTCCAGAGAGCGGAGCGGAAGTTACCATCGAATGAGACTGTCAGGCCAAGTTCTTTTGCTGCAACCATCATGTTGAGAACGAGGTCTCTACAGGAAGGAGAGAGAGCTGGTGTGATACCGGAAAGGTGGAGCCAGTCAAAACCAGAGAGCAGAGACTTGAAATCATAACCGGAGAAGTCATACTCGCAAAGAGCAGAGTGCTTTCTATCATAGGTTACCTTACTTGCTCTGATACCAAAGCCAGTTTCCAGAAAGTAGGTTCCAAGGCGGTGGGTTGGAGTCTGTTCTGGGGTAGATCTGATTACTGGTGTACAGTGAACATCGCTAGATCTGAGTGAGCGGATTGCACTCTTACCTACAGAGTTGTCAGGAACAACAGAGAAGAAGGTGGAGTCTACACCAAGGCTTGCGAGCGAAAGTGCAATGTTTGCTTCACTTCCTCCATATGAAGCTTCGAAAGAAGTTGCCATTCTGATCTTGTTATAGCTAGGCGGTGTTAGACGCAGAAGAATTTCGCCCATTGTGATGAATTTTTTCCCTTTAATCATGTTTTCCATATAGTACCTCTCAAAAGTTAGGCAAAGAGCCAATCAAGAGTATTTTAGCACAATTAGAGAAATAGAGAATTTTTTTCGTCACTTTCTTAAAAAGTGTTGAAAAAAGTTTCATAATGCGATTTTGACCAATTTCTCTTCTATTTTTCCACCTCTTTGGAGCAAAATATCTGTTATGTACGAGCTAGTTCCCATTACATCCAACTGTTTTTATATCGAAAGTCCTGCAAAGATTGGTCTTCTGTCCTATAACGACAAGGCATATTTGATCGATAGCGGTAGTGATGCTTCTGCTGCCAAGAAGGTGAAAAGGCACCTTGATGAAAGGTCCTTGCACCTTGAAGCAATCTTCAATACACACTCCCATGCAGACCATATTGGAGGAAACCGCTACCTCCAAAAGCAGACTCTATGTGATATCTATGCACCAGGAATTGAATGTGATTTCACACTCCACCCAATTCTGGAGCCAAGCTATCTCTATGGAGGAAATCCATTTTCAGAGCTTCGTCATAAATTCCTCATGGCAGAAAGTAGTGAAGCAAAGGTTTTGACAAAGGAGGATACTCCTGAAGTGCTTTCCATCATACCTCTTCCTGGACACTCCTTTGATATGGTTGGATTCAGAACTTGTGATGATATTGTGTTCCTTGCAGATGCACTGTCATCTGAAAGGACACTTGAGAAGTATCAGATAAGTTTTCTTGTCGATGTGAAAAGCTATCTTGAAACACTTGAAGAGATTTGCAAGATGAGTGCACGTTGCTTTGTCCCATCACACGCTGAAATGACAGAGAATATCGAGCCACTTGCGAGGATTAACATCGCAAAGGTACATGAAATCTGTGAAACGATTATTTCTCTTTTAAGAGAGAAAATTACCTTTGAAGAGCTTTTGAAGAAGCTCTTTGACCACTACAGTCTCCAGCTGAATTATGAGCAATATGTGCTCGTTGGCTCTACACTTCGCTCTTATATAACATATTTGAAGGATAAGGGAGAATTGAAGAGTTACATAGAAGATAATAGGTTGTTGATGACATCAGGAGAGTAGAGGCTCTTCGAGCTACTGAAACAAAGATAGGTACTTGTTTGCAAACTCAACGAATTTTATAACCGCTTGTGATGTATAAGCCCTGTCAGGTAGAATCGCATAGAATGTCCTGGTTGCAAGATCAGATTTCAGCTTGAAGAATCTGAGCTTTGAATCTCTATCAATAATCTGTCTATCGCTGACAAACGTAGCTCCCAAAGCATTCTCTGCAAGATAGAAAGATGTGACCATCTGCGAGATACTCATCTTTATCCTTGGTGATATCCCTTCCTCCTTGAACATCTCCATTGCTCTCTCATGAAGATTATTTCCTTCCTTAAGCATTATGAATTCAACATCCTTGAAGTATTTTAATTCAACAGCAGGGACATCTTTATCCATATATCTTCTCTCTTGGACCTCTTGCAGATTCATCGAATAGGGAAGTAAATCTTCGGGTATAGCTATATCCTCATGCACTGCAAGAAGGATATGGTCTGTGAACGCATAATAATGGATGAATTCTTTTACAACATCAGGATCACAATTGAAGGTCAGGTCTATATCTCTGTATTTTAATCTTTCATGCAAAGTAGCAGCACTTTCTTCTTCCAAATTAATTGTTATATTTGGATACTTTCTTGCAAAGGAAGATAACACGGGAGCAAGAATGAAGGAATTCAGGAAAGTAGTTCCTCCAATCCTGATATTGCCACTTCCTAGGTTTTTCAAGTCTTCGACGTTGTTTTTAAGATCTTCCTCAAGGTGTCTCATCCTTGAAATCATATCAATATAGACCTTGCCTATATCGGTTAGAATAAGAGGACGACTACCTCTATCGAAAAGAGGACCACCAGCATTGTCTTCAACTCTTTTCAATGCAATCGAAAGTGCAGGTTGAGTTATAAAGAGATGTTCTGCCGCAACGGAGATGCTTCTATCCTTGTAGATTTGCCAGATATATTTGAGGTCCTGTTCCATTCAAAACGCTCCATAGTATAAATTATAATTATATTAATATATTTTTTATAAATTTGAAAGAATGAATATGTACTGCTACCGTTTACTTAGAGAACAACAACAAGAGGAGGTAGTGAATGCATATCAACGCACTCATGATGAACGAGCACGACAATGTAGTTACATGTGTCGAGGAAGTCCAGAAAGGTAACGAAGTAGTCTATGTTAAGAAAGGCAAGAAAGAGAGCCTTATTGCAGAAGAAACTATAGCGTACTGCCATAAAATCGCCCTCAAAGATTTGAAAAAGGGTGAAGAGGTCATCAAGTATGGTGAACTGCTTGGACTGACAAATTGTGAAATAGGGAAAGGACATTTAGTAAACCACGAGAACATCTATTCTGTTCCTCGTGATTATGATTCCGAACTTGTAAAGGAAGAAGAGGAAGAGAAACCAATAGAGGTTGTAAAAACAAAGGATGGTCTGAAGTTCTGGGGGTATAGAAGAGCTGAGGGACGCCCTGGTATCCGTAACCATGTACTCATTCTTCCTAGCTGTGCCTGTGGTAGTGAAACTTCAAGAATCGTTGCAAGCCAGGTAAGAGGTGCTGTGAACATCGTCTTCAATACAGGTTGCTCCGATGTAGAAGCAAACACAATGATGAGCCAGAAGGTGCTGACAGGCTTTGCCCTGAACCCAAACGTCTATGGTGTTGTTATCATTGGACTTGGTTGTGAGGCAGTAGGTCACGACAAGCTCAGAGACAAGATCAAGGCAATGACTAAAAAGCCTGTTGTTTCCTTTGGCATCCAGGAAGAGGGAGGCACTCTCAAAACGATCGAAAAGAGTGTTCGAGCTGCCCGCATAATGGCTCAGGAAGCAGGAGCACAACAGAAGGAACTTTTCGATATTTCAGAGCTTTTGATGGGTATCGAATGTGGTGGTTCCGATGCAACTTCAGGTATTGCATCTAATCCAGCTGTTGGCGAACTCAGTGATCTTCTTGTTGATCAAGGTGCAACCACTATGATGAGTGAATCAATAGAATGGATCGGAGGTGAGCATGTCCTTGCGAAGAGAGCTGCCAATGCAAGAATCCACAACGAAATAATTGAAGTTTGTAGAGCATATGAAGAGCATCTGCTTTCTGCAGGTCAGGATTGCAGAGCTGGTCAGCCAACCCCTGGAAACAAAACAGGTGGTCTATCCACTCTGGATGAGAAGAGCCTTGGCTGTATAAGAAAGGGTGGAACAAGACCAATCGTAGAAGTCCTTGAGCAGGCTGTAAGACCAACGCAGCATGGAGCAGTTGTAATGGATACTGCTGGCTATGATATCTCATCCGTCACCTCAATGGTTGCAGGTGGCTGTCAGGTGGTCATCTTCACAACAGGCCGCGGAACACCTACAGGAAATGCAATTGTTCCTGTTCTGAAAGTAACTGCAAACGAGAATACATACAAGAAAATGGAAGACAACATGGATGTGGATCTCTCTGCAATTATCAGAGGAGAAAAGACATATCAGGAAATGGGTGCAGAGCTTCTGAATGTTATTCATGAGGTTGCGAATGGACGCCTCACAAAGGCTGAGGCCTACGGTTTTTCCGATATCGCAATCGACCACGTATGTCGCTTCGTTTAATTGGCTGAAAAAAAGGAGAAAAAATATGAAATTGTTTAAAAAATGGCAGAGCCTCAGCCTTTTCACAAGAATAATGGTTGGCTTTATTCTCGGTATCGCTGCTGGTATCATCCTAAAGGAAGATGCAGCAAAGTTAGCCTTTTTGGGAACTATCCTGACAAGGCTTCTTACAATGGTTGTTGCTCCTATGGTACTTGGTCTTCTTATCTGCGCTGCTGCAGATGTAAGAGACTTCAAGACCCTTGGAAAGATTGGAGGCAAAACACTCTTCATTTTTCTCGCAGGAACAGCAGTTGCCGTAGCAATTGGTCTTGTACTCTGTAACTTCATGCAAATCGGTGCAGGCTTTGTTATGGAAAGTACTGTGACTTATGATGCAAAGAGTGTTCCAAGTGTTGTAGATACATTGATGGGTATAATTCCAAATAATCCGTTCAATTCTCTCAGCACCCAGAATCTTCTCCAGATCATCTTCTTTTCTCTCTTGCTTGGTTTTGCACTTATCAAGCTCGGTGAAAAGGGTGCTCCTGTTCTCAATTTCTTCCGTGCTTGGACAGACGCTTGGAAGGAGATTACAAACATTGTCCTCGAGTTCACTCCATATGGTGTATTCGGCCTCATGGCAAACATTGTTGGTAAATATGGACTGAGTGTTTTAATGCCTTACATCAAGACAATTGCGGCCTGCTATATCTCCTGTTTCCTTTTCACCGTATTCATTCAGGGTGGCTTGATGGCTGGTCTCTATGGTGGAATAAATCCAATAAAGTTCTTCTCTACCATGAAGGAATCAATGCTCTTTGTATTCGCAACCTGCTCTTCTGTCGCAACAATTCCTCTCAATTTAAAGTGTACAAAGCGCCTAGGTGTCAGTGACCGTGTAGCAGATTTTGTAATTCCATTCGGTGCTGTAATGAACATGAATGGTACTGCAATATATGAGGCTGTAGCAGTTGTGTTTGCATCTCAGGTATTTGGTATTCAGCTTACAGTTGCACAGCAGATTATGGTTATGGTGACAGCGGTTCTTGCTTCTATCGGTACAGCTGGTATCCCTGGATCTGGTCTTGTTATGCTTACAATCGTTCTCAACGCAGTTAATCTGCCACTTGAAACTATTGCGCTTCTTGCTGGTATCGATCGAATTCTCAATATGGCTCGTGTTATTCCAAACATCGTTGGCGATGCTGCAGCAGCTGTTATGGTTGCCAAGAGTGAGGGAGAGCTTCATCCTGAATTGGTACAGGACTGATAAATACTCCTAACATAATATCAACTTGTACCCAGGAGACAAAAACTTCTGGGTACTTTTTTGCACACAAATTGAATCTTTGTTCTTATATTAGAATTATGAAGGATGAGTTTGACAAGAATAGGGCCATAAAGATGGCAGAAGAGATGGGGGCTAAAGCCTCAGATAGGGACATTCAGCTTGTCGATGCCAAAATAGGAGGTATGAAGAAGGGGCCGCTTGAGAAGATCTGGGACAAGGTCCTATCTCTCTATGAAGCATTCAGATCTCCAAACACTCCAGGTCCGCTGAAAATCATGATAATAGGTGCCCTGATATATATGGTCTCACCTTTTGATCTTTTCTATGACTTTTTCCCATTCGTTGGACTTGTTGATGATGTTGCAGTAATAACCTATGCCTTCACTTTGCTCTTGAGAGAAACTGATTGCAGTGCAGTCAGAGTATACCCTCGAAAGGGTGATATCATCTGCAAGAATAGTGCAGGAGGACTTTATCAACACTATGGAATATATGTAGGCGATAACAAGGTAGTGCACTTCTCTGGTCCTAAAGGTCAGGAGATCAACCCTCTTGAGGCGGATATAAATGAAACGACACTAAAAGATTTCCTGAAAGGTGAGAAGCTTTACATCATGAGAGAAAAGAGTGAGTCCAAACTCAAGCCATTGCCAGAAGATGAAATAGTGAGAAGAGCAAGGAACGAGATAGGGCGTCATAAAGGGAGCTATGATCTTGTTTTCAACAATTGTGAGCACTTCGCCTATTACTGCCGTTTTGGAGTAAAGAAAAGTCAGCAAGTTGAGGATGTTGCCTCCTCTCTTGTTGCATTACTGGTCAGATAACTCCTTGACTTGGAAAGAAAAATTGTTAAATTCTTAGTAGACTATTTTATGGAGGATATAGATGTTAAATAAGAAAGTAAGTGCTTTGATTAACGAGCAGATCAACAAGGAATTCTACTCTGCATATCTTTATCTTGATTTTGCAAACTACTATTACGATCTAGGTCTTGATGGTTTTGCAAAGTGGTATGATGTTCAGGCAGGAGAGGAAAGAGACCATGCGATGAAGCTTCGTGATTACATGATCGACAACGGCGAGAGGGTCACTCTCGATGCTATCGAAAAGCCAAATCCAAAGCTTGAAAGTGCACAGGATCCTCTCAAGCTCGGTCTCGAGCATGAGAGATATGTTACTGCCCTGATCAACAAGATATACAAGACAGCAATCGAAGTTGATGATTATAGAACAATGCAGTTCCTCGATTGGTATGTAAAGGAGCAGTGTGAAGAAGAGAAAAATGCAGAAGGTCTTTTGAAGAAGTATGAACTCTTTGGCCACGATGCAAAGGGACTTTATTCAATCGACAAAGATCTTGCTGCAAGACAGTAATTCTTTGATTTCCATTTAGAAGTGTTCCTGATGTGTCCGATATCTGGACTGGATGGAACACTTTATTTTTGTTTATGAAAAGAAATATTTCTTATTGTTGCGTTTTGTTGCTATAATAACGCCATGGATAAAACAAAGAGATATTTGACATTTGGAGAGACCGTTGCTGTTGCAAGCATGCTATTTGGCATGTTCTTTGGAGCAGGAAACCTGATATTCCCTATCCATATGGGACAGCTTGCAGGTGCAAATATCCTGCCAGCACTTTTAGGTTTTCTTGTAACTGCAGTAGGAATGCCTTTGCTTGCAGTTGTCGCCCTGGGCCTGAGTCGAGAGAACTCACTTTTCGACATCGCAGGCCGGGTATCAAAAAGCTATGGCTATATCCTTTCCACTGTCCTCTATCTTACTATAGGACCATTCTTTGCTATCCCTCGCTGTGCAACCACTTCCTATACGATTGGTTTTAACGGAACTGGTATCCCAATTGTTGTGGTTACATTCATTTTCTTTGCTATCGTGTTGGGTTTTTCTCTTCGCCCAAATGGAATCCTGAATTCGATTGGAAAGCTACTAAATCCTGCATTCCTTTTCTTCTTCCTTCTCCTCATTGTCTTTTCCATCGCAAAACCAATGAGCACAAGCCTATCTGATTTCATGCCTGCAGCAGAATATGCATCCCATCCACTTCCAAAGGGGCTGATTGAAGGCTATAACACAATGGATGTAATTGCAGGCCTCCTCTTTGGCATCGTAGTTGTAGATGTTTTGAAGAACCTTGGGATAAAGGACAATAGAGATATTGCCGCATCTACAGTCAAATCTGGTATCTTCTGTGGCCTTCTGATGGCCATTATCTATGCAGGTGCTACCTTCATGGGAGCATCCAGCATTGGAGCTATTGAAATAAGTTCCAATGGTGGAATTGCTTTATCAGACTGCTGCAGATATTACTTTGGGCATTCTGGCAGGATCATTCTTGGCTTAATTGTTACACTTGCCTGCATCAAGACTGCAATCGGTCTTGTTGTAAGTATTGGAAAGGCTTTTGATGAAACATTCACAAAAGGAAAGCATTACAACGCATGGGCTATAGGGTTTGTCCTGTTTGCTTTCATCATCTCCAATGCAGGACTCGACCAGATAATAAAGTTATCGATCCCAATGCTGATGCTGCTTTATCCTCTCTCGATAACATTGACTCTGCTTGTACTCTTCGATAGCTTTTTCAAGGGTCGTAGGGAAGTCTACCTCTGGACCACTATCTTTGCACTCATTGCAGCAATATTTGACTTCGTCCACGCCTTTGGCATTACAAGATTCGATAATCTTGCAGTCAAACTTTTCCCAATGTATTCACTTGGCCTTGGCTGGGTCGTTCCTTCCATCGTTGGCTTTGTTGTGGGTCTTGTGATATCAAGACTCAAGGAAGCTTGTTGATTTATCTTTCTGATACTTCAGAATGCACATTTCCTTTCTTTTTTCTGCTTTCAAAAAAGTCGAAATTAGAGGAAGATAAAGAATATGTTGGATCTTAATGAAAGTGTAGAATTGTTAGATTGTCCTCGCTGTCATGGTGTTGGCGTTGTAGAAGAAGAGAATGGCTGGTGCGTATATGTCTCCTGCCTCGATTGTGGTTGCCATACTGCTGAGGTTCCATACAACACTCCAGAAGAGAGGATGGAGGCTGCCAAAACAGCAGCAAGCAGATGGAATATCGGTAAAGTAATTTCCAGCGAACCCGACGAATGATACCCAAGGTGACTACTTAGTCACCTTTTTTCTACTATAGGGGAATGAAAAGTTGACCCTGTTTATTCTCTTTTGCTAGTGTTTTCAAGCAAAAGGAAAGACAATGAATTTCATCTTTATATCCCCACACTATCCTGAGCATTTCAGAGAATTCACAACAAGACTGAAAGATAGAGGCGTCAACGTACTTGGAATCGGAGATGTTCCATATTCAGATAGGGAAGGCTTCATGGATGGCCTTACTGACTACATCTATGTAGATTCACTTGAAAATTATGAGAGCGTCTACAGGGCCACAGCCTCTTACATTGCCCGCTATGGCAGAATTGACTATGTCGAAAGTCAGAACGAATACTGGCTCATGCTGGATGCAAGACTCAGAAGTGATTTCAATATAAAGACAGGCCCAAACAGTGATGAGCTTGTGAAGATGAATCATAAATCAAGGATGAAGGAAGCTTTCAAGGAAGCAGGTGTTTCCTGTGCACGATATATTCTGCCTTCGAATCTTGATGAAGCGATAAGTTTTGCAGCCATGGTTGGTTATCCTGTTGTGATCAAGCCGGATAAGGGTGTTGGAGCTGCTGATACACACAAACTTTCAAGCGAGGATGAAATAAGGACATTCTGGAAGAATAAGCTCGATATTTCGTACATCGAAGAAGAGTTTGTTCCAGGCCATATAGAGACTTTCGATGGCATTACTGACAGTAAAAGCGATGTACTCGTTGCACTCAGTCAGCTACAGCCAGTTGCTCCTCTCGAGGTTGTAGATAGAGACAGTGATGTGCTTTCCTATTGTGTCGATGTTCCAGATGACTTAAGGTGGGCAGGAGAGAGAATTCTCAAAGCCTTTGTTGTGAGAAATAGATTCTTCCACTTTGAATTCTTCCGCCTTGACGAGGATAGGGAGGGCTTGGGAAAGAAGGGCAGTATTGTAGCTCTTGAAGTCAACATGAGAGCTCCTGGTGGTTATATCCCAGATGAGATGAACTATGCATTGGACTCAGATGTCTACACAATATGGGCAGATTCGGTCATCCACGACAGATGCTACATGAATTGCCACTTCTCTCACTACGTTACTCACGTTGGAAGAAAGTCTTCTATTGACCACCGCCACTCAGATGAAGAGATTAGGGAAAGATTTGGGAGTAATATATTGATGGAAACAGAAATCCCCGCTCTCCATGCAAGAGAGATCGGGGACCATGTGTTCCTCATCAGGGCCGATTCAAAAGAGGAGAGGGATAATATCATCTCCTACATGCTTGAAAGAAACAATTAGAAGGTAGTTGTATCTGGATCTCTGTTTGGTGTGATACCAAGACCTTCATGGGATATTGTATCCATGACCTTTATGTCATCGATGTCGATATCGAAGCCAAACACATCCATATTTGCCTTGATTCTTTCAGGTGTCACAGACTTTGGAAGTGGGATATAACCCTTCTGAAGTGAGTAGCGGATGCAGAGCTGAGCTGATGAGACTGAGTATTTGTCTGCAAGCTTTGCAATTGTCTTGTCAGAAAGAAGACCGCCAGTTCCCATTGGTGAATATGCCTCGATTTCCATTCCAAGTCCTCTTGAATAGTTGACTAGTTCATCTTGGCAGATTCCTGGACAGAGCTTTATCTGGTTGATGACAGGCATTACCTTTGCACTCCCAAGAAGTTCATCAATGTGGTGGGCTCTGAAGTTACTAAGTCCAAGAGCTCTCAGTTTTCCCTCCTGATATGCTTCTTCCATTGCCTTCCAGCTTTCTCTGTTTGCTTCCTGCCAATGGTCACGAAAAGCTATTGGGTTTGGCCAGTGGATCAAGTAGAGGTCTATGTAGTCAAGGCCGAGCATTCTTAATGAAGCCTCGATAGCATTCTTTGCAAGTTCGTAGCTGTGGTGCTTGTTCCAGAGCTTGGTTGTGATGAAAAGTTCCTCTCTCTTGACACCAGACTTCTTCATGAAGTCATTTATCGCAGCGCCAACACTTTCTTCATTTCCATATGCTGTTGCTGTATCGATATGGCGGTAGCCATACTCAAGGGCAGCCATCACAGAGTTGTAGGCTACATCTCCATCAGGAGTCTGCCAGGTACCAAAACCAACACAAGGGATCTTGACCTTGTTTGAAAGAGTGATAGTGTCTGTAACATTCTTGAAACTCATCGAATTATCTCCTTTTTTGAAACATCTATTTCTTTTGCGGGAATTGTGTGCTCGTTGATTATCTTTTCCATCCATACCATGCTGTAATAGCGATTGAACTTGTAGCCACATAGATTGAACTTTCCAACCTGTGCAAAGCCAATGTGCTCATGGAAACTTACACTGTTGTGGTCAAGATATTCATCATCCTCTTCAGGAACTCCTATGCAGGCATATACATTCTGGATCCCCATATCTTTGAGACGGGAAAAGAGTTCGTCATATAGTTTCTTTCCATATCCATGCTTTTTCATGTTCCTGTCGATATATATTGTGCTTTCGACAGACCAGTCGTATGCCTTTCTTCCCTTGAATGTATCTGCATAGGCATAACCAATAATCTTTCCATTCTCTTCCAGGACAAGGTATGGATACCTTTCCATAGTCTTTTCCATTCTTTTCTTGAAGTCTTCATCTGATATTAGTTCATACTCGAAGGTTATTGCAGTATTCATGATGTAGTAGGAGTAGATACTATTTAGTTCTCTTGCATCATCAAGGCGGGCATTTCTTACAATTGACATGTAAAAATTATAGATAATATTATGTGGCACTTCAATTTGATGGTGTTGGAATAAAGGTGTGATAACAATATTATTAGCTATATGGAAAATATTATCTTCAGCTTGAATTCAACAATGCCCGTCTTCTTGATGATGATGCTTGGGCTTCTCTTCCGACGAATTGGAATAGTGGATGAAGACTTTGCAAACAAGATCAGCAAGTTTGTATTTACTATCGCTCTACCTTTTGTGCTCTTCAAGGATCTTGCAGTAATTGACTCAAAGTTGACACTTAGATTTAAGGCCTCCAAACGGAGGCCAAATCTATACATAAATAGCCATGAAAAAATATGACTAATTCTTTATAATGAATGGAAATGTTTACCCAATTATTGTATAATTAAATTACCAAAAAAAC
>JAFVDZ010000094.1 GCA_017478205.1 Spirochaetales bacterium
AGAAGGTCAAGGACTAGTGGCGAACAACTACTGTTAGGGTTGAAATATGATTGAACCGCCGTATACCAGACCGGTACGTACGGTGGTGTGAGAGGAAAGCCTCAGCTGGAAAACGGATGCTGAGGCCTACCTACTCGATTTGCTCAAATCTTTTTCTAAGTTACATTCTATTTCCCAATTTTTATGGATTTTATCAAAAACAACTTAACGTGTGTTAGGTAGTTTTCTTACGTAATGGTTAAACTCCTAGACTCTTATTTAAAAATTCTGTGGGGAGAAGTGGAAAAATGTGTGTAATATTGTGGTAGAAAGTGGTAATTTATCCCAATAAGTGGTAGAGGGTGTGGAAAATGTTGACGGGTGAATACATCAACAAAATGGACGAAAAGGGCAGAGTCATGATACCTGCGAAGCTTCGTTCTGCACTTTCTTCAACACATCTTGTAATTACCAAGAGCTTCGACAATACGAAATGTATCTCTCTATTTGTTGCTGAAGATTTCGAGAAAACCGTCAATAACGCCTTTATGGGTACTGATGGCCTTCAGCTTTTCAATCCAGATGTAATGAGACTTGCAAGACGCTTTGTCGCAACCGCACAGGCAATTGAATTTGATGGCACTGGCAGAATTCTTCTTCCTCAAGCGATCAGAAGCTATGCAGGCATATCTGCCAAGGAAGAAGTGATGGTTGTTGGTGTTACAAATCATATAGAAATCTGGAACAAGGCTGAGTATGACGAGTACATGAATGCTGACATTGACTACACCAAGCTTGCGTCTGAGCTGAGCAAAGGCAGAAATCAATGATGGAAATAGTACACGTACCAGTAATGTATAAAGAGGTTCTGGAGACTCTGGTCCCACAGGTGGAAGATGCCATTATGATCGACTGCACGACAGGTGAAGGCGGTCACAGTGCGAAGTTTCTTGAAAAGTACCCAAAACTTAAGGTAATTGGCCTTGATAGAGACAGAGATATCCAGAAGAAAGCGATAGAGAGATTCAAGGATTACAAGGATAGATTCACAGCTGTAAATACTTGGTTCAATGACTACCTTGCCTCAAGAGAGAGTGAAAGTGCAGACCTTATACTCTTCGATCTTGGAATTTCTGTCTTCCACTATGTTGAAAGCGAAAGAGGTTTTTCATTCAGAAAGGATGAGAAGCTTGATATGAGATTGAATCTTGACTCTGACCTCACTGCTGAGGTTGTAGTCAACGATTATCCTGAAGAAGAGTTGGCAAACGTCATCTACCAATATGGTGAAGAGCGCTATTCGAGAAGAATTGCAAAGCGCATCGCTTTGGAGCGTGCAGAAAAGAGAATCACATCCTCAAAGGAGCTTGCCGATATCATCAGCCAGGCTGTCCCTAGAGAATATCGATACGGAAGGATCCATCCTGCAACTAGAAGCTTCCAGGCGATAAGGATCGAAGTCAACCATGAGCTTGACAGGATCACACCAGCACTTGAAGAGGCTGTAAGAGTATTGAATGTTGGGGGAAGAGTTGGGGTAATTACATTCCATTCCCTTGAAGATAGACAAGTCAAATGGTTCTTCAAAGATAGATCAACAGGGGACGACCCACTTTTGAAGATTCTTACAAAGAAACCAATCATTCCAACAGATGAGGAATGTGAAACTAACGCACCATCTAGAAGTGCAAAGCTCAGAGTAGTTGAAAAAAGGAGGAGCGTATGACAGCAAGAGAAGCGAGAAACGTATTTTCACCAGCAAAGAAGCTATTAATTTTTGCATTTATTCTTCTTCTTTTCGTTTTCATACTCCTTCCTGTCTTCCAACAGGGGAAGAACTATGAGTACAGGACCAGAATCTCTGAAAAGGAAATAAACCTTGCAAAGCTCGAATCTAATATCAGAGAGCTAAGGAGTACCTTGGCAAAAGAGAAGACACCTGAAACATTGCTCGATGAAGCATATATCGAAGATGACTACGAAGTCGTTACTCTAGCCTCTGTTGTTCGCGTACAAAGAGGTAATGTATGAGAGTTTCAAGTAGGGAATTTGCAGCTCTCACAGGCTCAACCTGTTATGGCAACACGATCATAACTAGTGCAACCTATGATTCGAGAAAAGTAGAGAAAGGGTCTCTCTTCATCGCTGTAAAGGGAAAGAATACAGATGGACATGAGTTTGCAATAGAAGCAAGCAATAAGGGAGCATCTGCAATCCTGATTTCAGAAGAAAAGAAGGATAGAATCCTTCCTTTCGTCAAGAAGGGATGCTCTGTAATCATCTCATCAGATTCTCTCAGCTGTTTTCAGGATTATGCTGCAATTGTTGCCTATGAAAGTGGAGCAAAAATGATTGCAGTTACAGGTAGCTGTGGAAAGACAACTACCAAGAATATGATAGCAAGTATCCTCTCTCAAGTTGGTTCGACAGCTAAGACTCCAGGAAACATGAATAGTGTATATGGCCTTCCTCTTGCCTTGATGAACCTTGAGAAGGGAACCGAGTTCGGTGTCTGGGAGCTTGGATCAGATAAGTTTGGCGAAATTGATACGATGACTGATATCATCCATCCTGAAACTGCCTGCATCACAAATATTGGAATTTCCCACCTCTCATCTTTCAAGACAAGAGATAATATCGCAAAGGAGAAGGGTGGTGTATTCCTCCCTGGAACCAGAGGGTATGTACTTGAAGATAATGACTTCAATTCATACTTTAGAGGACTATGTAATGACCTCAATGAGTGCACTTTGCCATTTGATGAGATTGAGTTCAAAGGCCTCGATGGCTTTGGCCTGACTCTTGGAAAAGAAAGATTCACACTTCCAATGGTTGGCCGCCATAACCTCAAAGATGCAACTCTTGCTGTTGCGATCGCACGATATTACGGAGCAACAGATAGACAGATTGCTGAAGGCCTCATGACACTTACTCCTGAATTTGGAAGAAGCAGAGTTGTCAAAGAGGGCGATGTAACTGTCCTTGAAGACTGCTATAACGCAGCCTATGACAGTGTGGAAGGTGCAATCAAGACAGTATCTTCACTTTTCTGGAAGGGAAGAAAGCACATCGTCTTGGGTGACATGAGAGAGCTTGGCAGTGAATCGAGAAATGCACACAGAAAGATTGGTGAAGAGCTCTTGAAAGCAGATTGCAGGAACATCTACCTCTATGGTGAAGAGATAGAGGAGTGCTATGACGTCTTGAGAAGTGCTGGAAGAGACTGTCTTTACACAAAGAATTTTGATGACCTTTCAGCAGAGGTCAGAAAGGATACAAACAAAGGAGATTTCATATTGCTCAAGGGCAGTAGAGTCATGGAAATGGAGAGAATCTACTCAGCCCTCAGGAGAGTAGTATGATTAGAGAGGCTGCAAAGTGTCTATTTACAGCCTTCCTTCTCACACTTGGTCTTGTTCCTATAGTAACTGGATGTTCGAAAAAAGCAACACCACCTATAAAAGCAGAACTAGAAGAGCATAAGGATAAACAGGGCACTCCGCAAGTCGGAGGCCTTGCCATGCTACCTGCTTTTCTGTGTGGCTGTTTTTTTTCATTTAGCGATGAAATTTCAAAGATATATATCATTGCTGCAATATTGTTTGCTTTTATAGGATTTGTTGATGATTTTCTTAAGATCAGAAAAAAATCATCAGATGGCCTCAAAAGCATATCAAAACTATTAATGCAGATTGTTTCATCCTGTATAATTTCTTATATGGTCAGAAATAATGTTGGATTGTATCAAGATTATCCAGCTTGGATATACTATCTAGGTAGCGTTATATATATATCTGCGATAATAAATGCTGCAAACATAGTCGATGGTCTTGATTCTCTTTGCATCAAGAGTACAGTTCCACCACTTATCTTTATTTCTTTGACATTCACTCAGGCTGGTCATTATCCACTTATAATGGCATCAGTCCTTTTAGCCTTTCTCTTTTACAATTCGAAGAAGGCTACAATCTTCATGGGAGATTGTGGCGCACACCTTGTAGGTGCTGTCCTTGCTACATCGTCGCTCCTTTCAGGAAGACCATTTGTTGTGCTGATTAGCATGCTTGTCATTCTTCTTGATATGTTATCATCCCTGATCCAGATAATCTCGATAAGGGGATTTCATAAAAAGGTGTTCCTCATCGCACCTCTTCATCACAGCTTTCAGAAGAAGGGGATGAGTGAAGAAAAGATTGCAGACAGATTTCTATCTCTGTCCTGCCTGTCGACTATGATCTGTTCCCTGTTGCTTTAGAGGTCAAGATGGATTCTGAGTTTGATTACAACCAAGTTTATGAAACAAACGTCAAGCATGATTCGGATGAAGGAAGTCTCAGCCCTTTGACATTCCTTATCCTCGTTGGCCTTTTACTTGTAATTGGCCTTGCATGCATGTACTCAGCTTCCTTCCCTGAGGCTGTGAAGAGAAATCTTCCACATTACTACTTTTTCATAAGGCAACTTGCATTTGCAGTCCTTGGAATAGTAGCAGCATTTATCGTAAATCTGATTCCATTCAGATTCTATAAATATGCGATAGTTCCATTACTGCTGTTTTCTGTTTTCTCTATGCTGATGACCTCATTTACTCCATTTGGCATCACAATAAATGGGGCGCGAAGGTGGCTAGAGCTCCCATATCTTCCTGCTTTCCAGCCAAGTGAAGTTGTGAAATTCAGCATGATACTATTCTTGTCTCACTATCTGAGCAACCCTGAGTATAGGAAAAATAGGCTGAAGTTCTTTTCGACACTGTTTTTTTCGATAGTTCTCTTTTCCTTGATGATCGTGAATCAGAGAGCATACACAAATATGATTCTGTTCCTGATCATCACAGCTGCTATCTTGATTGCAGGACGAGTCAGGCTGAAGTACATCATTACAACACTCATCTTCCTATCTGTTCCATCTGCATATATCTTGCTAGGAGAAGGCTATAGAGTGAGAAGAATTGCATCATTCCTTTTCCCAAAGCTCGACCCAAGTGGACTTGGTTATCAGACTGGAATGGCGATAAATGCAATAAGGGAAGGTGGCTTTGTTGGAAAGGGCTTGGGAGAAGGAAGCTATAAATATGGCCTTCTTCCAGAAGTCCAGAACGATTTCATCTTTGCAAATATAGTTGAGGAGCTTGGCTGGGTTGGTGCGATTTTCATCATCCTTCTGTTCTGTTTCCTTGCTTTGATCGGGTTAAGAAGTGCACAAAGGATATCAAGAAACAATATGTTCCTTTCCCTGCTTGCTATTGGAATAACGACATCAATAACAGCTCAGGTGATATTGAATATCGCTGTTGTTACAGGTCTCCTTCCTCCTACAGGCATCCCTCTTTCCTTCTTTAGCCAAGGTGGAACAAATCTTTTTATCACACTGATCGAATGTGGAATTCTGTATAAGATAATAAAAACTAGTGTTGTGGATGACATGTTATGAAGATTGGTCCACTAGTAAAGCTTGTATGCGCCTCTATAGTTATAGTTTTTATTATCCTCTCTCTTCCTTATATCCCAATCTTCGAGATCGAGGATATAAGGGTTCTTGGTATCGAAGCGATACCAACATCTGTTCTGGATGTCATAAAGCCACTGTATGGAGAAAACCGTTTCTCGATTTCCTTCAAAAAGACAGAGAGAAATCTTGAAGCGCTGCCTGGAATCGAGAAAGCAAAAATCAGATATAGATTTCCTCGTCTCCTTGTTGTTGAACTTGAGATGGAAAAAAGCAGCAGCCTCCTTTTTGACAGTGAAAACTATTACCTTCTCTCAGGTAATAATATCGTTTCAATATCTGCAGAGGATGCAAAAAGCCTTTCTGAAGAATATTGCATTACTGAGATAAATCCTGCATTCAGAAGGTATCTGGAAAAATATGGAGCAACTCCTGAGTTTCTTGAAATCATTTCTCTTGTGGATGAGCTAAGAAGTGAAAAAGGAAATCTGATCACCAAAGTTTGCTATCTTGAATCGACTTTAACGCCTTACGGACAGTTAGAATTGGTCCTTGGGAATCTTTTTTCTACAATTTTTGTCAGGGAAAGAGTTTCAAAAAGTCGCATAAGTGATAGTATAAAAGTAATTGAGAAAGAAGTAGGCTCAGATCCTGCTTTGATTATCACAAGGCAAATGGTCGTTTATGACCTCTATAAAGATGCTTTGGTCAGAAGAAAAGTTGGGAGTGTGTAATGGCAGGAGACAGAATAATGATGGGCCTTGATATTGGTTCCAGTATGACAAGAGCTGTAATTGGCTCTGTCAGCAGGGACGGTCAGCTCATGATAGATGCCCTCTGTGAAAAACCTTCTGAAGGAGTCCGTTCAGGAAGTATCCTGAATATCGAACAGGCCCTCAAGGTTGTAAACTCCGTAATCAACGAATCTGAACTGCAAGCTGGTGTCGAAATCAGCGCAGCTGTACTTGGCATCGGAGGAGATCATATCGTCGGCATTCCTTCCAACGGTGTTGTCCCGATCAACAACATGGAGCAGGAAGTGAAGCGGGATGATATATTCCGCTCGATCGATGTTGCCAAGGCTGTAGACCTTCCTCGCGATAAGGAGATTTTGCATGTTCTTGTCCAAGAGTTCATCGTCGACTCTCGAGCAGGCATCAAGGATCCTATCGATATGACAGGTCACCGTCTAGAAAGTAAAGTATTGCTTATTGGCGGAAGCACATCCGTATGTCAGAATCAGAGAAAGTGCATCCAGAAGGCTGGCCTTCAAGTCCAGAGGATAATGCTTCAGGCTGTTGCCGATAGTGAAGTGGTTCTCTCCGCTGAAGAAAAGGAGATGGGAACCATATTGATCAACATCGGTGGTGGCACTACCAATATGATCGCATATAACCAGGGCGGACCTGTATATGCAGGTGGCGTTGCCTTGGGAGGAGAAGCAGTCACAAGCGACATCGCTTACATCCTCAACAAGCCCAAGCAGCTTGCAGAACAGATCAAGTGCGAATATGGTAACTGCTATGTTCCATCTGTCGATCCTGAGGATGTGGTCCTGGTTCCGCAGGTTGGAGGTATGCCCCCAGAAAGGATAGCCAAGAAGGCGCTCTCTGAAGTTATCGAGCCAAGGATGGCCGAGATATTCATAATGCTGCAGAGCAAGCTAGAGAAGCTCAATTTGCAGAAGGGCTTCGGTGGTGGAGTAGTTCTAGTTGGTGGTGGCTCTCTTCTCTCTGGTGTTGCAGATCTTGCAAGTGAAATCTTCAGGATGCCAGCAAGAATTGGGTTTCCTGAAGCTATGGGGGGTCTTGATAGAAATTACATCAACCCTCAATATGCAACTGTATTGGGTTTGCTGAAGAGCGAGGCCAAGAAGGTAGCGATGGCAAGTAACACAGCCTCAAGAAAAGATAAAGAATCGAGAGCGCTGTTTTGTAGAATAAAAGGTTTATTTGGTAGGTTATTTTAGGAGAGTTATATGGCATTCGGACTTTTTGATATAGAAGATACAACAACTGGAGAACAGAGTGCTCCTACTATCATCAAGGTCGTAGGCGTTGGCGGTGGTGGCGGCAACGCTGTAAACCGTATGATCGCACAAGGACTCAAGAAAGTTGACTTTGTTGCTCTGAATACCGATGTTCAGGCACTTCAGAGATCTAATGCGCAAACCCGAATTGCTATCGGAAAAGAGCTCACTGGTGGTCTTGGTGCAGGTGGACAGCCTGAGATCGGTGAAAAGGCCGCAATCGAATCTAAAGATGAGATCAAGGCTGAGCTAGAGACTGCTGATATGGTCTTCATCACAGCAGGTATGGGCGGTGGCACCGGAACCGGGGCTGCTGCTGTCGTTGCTGAGATTTCAAAGACCTGTGGTGCGTTGACAGTTGGTGTCGTCACAACTCCATTCGGCTTTGAAGGCGCAAAGAAGATGCAGCTTGCTCAGACAGGTATCGAGAGACTCAGAAAGCAGGTCGATACCCTGATCATCATTCCAAACCAGTATCTTTTGAAGGTCACAGAACCTAACACTCCAATAAGAAAGGCCTTCCTTATGGCCGATGAAGTTCTTTTCCAGGGGGTCCAGGGTATTTCAGAGCTCATCACAGAGCCAGGTGAAATCAACATAGACTTTGCTGATGTAAAGACTGTAATGATGGGCAAGGGCGATGCATTGATGGGAATTGGCTTTGGCGAAGGTACCAACAGGGCCTTGGATGCAGCTACCTCTGCTATCAGCAATCCTCTGCTTGAGAATGCTTCTATCGATGGAGCTAAGAGCGTGCTTGTAAACATCTGTGGTAGTGATAACCTCACACTCCAGGAGTATGAGAGTGTTAACGAGTTGATACAGTCTCGCTGTGCAGAGGATGCCCTCATCATCTCAGGTCAGTCCTTCAATGCTGAGCTTGGAGATAGGATCAAGGTAACAGTTGTTGCAACAGGCTTTGATGTTAAGGGTGGTCCAAGACCTAGCACTGCTGTTGACTCAAAGGTCAACGTGTTCAATGCAAAGCAAGCTGAGAAGCCAGCTCCTGCACCAAGGCCAAGTGCTAGCTTCAACCCTGCAGCAAATGCAGGCTTCACAAAACCATATGCTGCTAGAAGCAATCAGGATGATTTCAATCAGATCAAGATCAATCGTGTTCAAGATCTCATCGATCGCTTCAAGAATAGACCTGCAGGACAGGATATCAACACTCCTGCTGTCTTGAGATATAACAACCTGAATGACGAAGACAAGTAAGCTCGATGCCGCATCTCGTGAAATAGTTAGAGATTATGATTTCTACCTTGATCAGGAGAGGCGACTCGATGAAAAGACAAGGGAGGTATATACCAGAGAGGTAGAATACCTCCTTTTGTTCTGCATGAAGAAGAAAATCGATATTTCTTCAATGAATATCTCCAATCTAGAGGAAGCCTTGTTGGAGAGGCAGGAAGCTCTCTCTTCCAGAACTGATGCCAAAATCCTCTCTGCAATCAGATCCTTCTTTCGTTTCTTATGCATAGAGAAGATAAGGAAGGACAATCCTGCACTACTTCTTGAAAAGCCCAAGACTGAAGAATACCTTCCTCATGTACTTTCAAAGGATGAAGTTAATAAGCTGCTTTCTGCTTTCAAGTCTGATGATGATCTACTTTCCATTCGTGATTACACATTCTTTGAACTCATCTATTCATGTGGCCTCAGAATCAGTGAGGCTGTGCTATTGGATGTCTCCTCTTATGATAGTGAGGAAGCAACGCTCAGAGTAATTGGAAAGAGAGATAAGGAAAGGACCTGCTTTGTTGGCTCCTACGCCAAAAAAGCTTTGGATAATTACCTAGTTAATGTGAGACCTGAACTTTTGAAGCGACTTGAAAACTCATCAAGAAGCAACAAGCTTAAGAGAAGAGATGTCAATGCACTTTTTCTTGGGCGCCGTGGAGAGAGGATAACTCGTCAGGGGATGCATAAGAGATTTCATGAAGTCGTTGAAACTCTTGGTATCCAGAGCACAGTCCATGCACTCAGACACAGCTTTGCAACCCATCTACTTGAAGGGGGAGCGGGAGTTAGAGAGGTGCAGGAGCTACTTGGACATAGTGACATTCAGACAACTCAGATATATACTCATCTCGACACTAGTGGTCTAAAGAGTGCCTTCGACACGTTCAGTCCACTTGCTGGAATTGAGGAGGAGTGATGCTCAATCTTGAAATATGGCAATATGCACTGTTATTCTTCCTGATTTTTCTTGCCGGTTTCATTGATTCAATTGCAGGTGGTGGTGGACTCATAAGTCTTCCTGCCTACTACTCCCTAGGGCTTCCTCCTATATATGCTCTTGGCAACAACAAATTCTCATCGACATTTGGTGGTGCAATTGCCTTCTATGAGTATCAGAAGAATGGAAATGTCATCTGGCGCCTTGCTTTGACTGGTGCTGCTTTTTCCATTATAGGATCTGCAATCGGCTCTCAGATTGCCTTGAGATTTTCAGATGTATATCTAAAGTATCTACTTGTCTTTGTAATTCCAGTGCTCGCAATAGTTACACTGAAAAAGAAGAATCTCAAGGCGACACGAAATATATCAACTTCCCATAAGATTATCCTGACTGCTGTTATCGGGCTTGTTGTTGGTTGCTATGATGGCTTCTTCGGCCCCGGAACAGGAATGTTTTTGACTATTGCATTCACAACAATTGTTGGCCTTGACACTCTCGATGCCTGTGGAAACACAAAACTCATGAACTTTTCATCCAATATCGCAGCCTTCACAACCTTCGTGATAAATGGAAATATCTATTATTCGATCGGCATTCCATGTATGCTCTGTTCCATCATCGGCAATATGATCGGCGCAAAGCTTGCAATTAAGGGAGGAGACAGGATCGTAAGACCTGTCCTGATCGCAGTCCTTGTATTGCTGCTTGGAAACATCTTGATTTCCTGTTTTTGATACAATATTTCAATTTCACCATAAAGATAAGGTATGAGTGAAATTAAATTGCTGCACATAAGTAACTATCCCATTTCAGAAAAGAAGTGCTGGAATAATGGAATCAGTTTCATTGAAAAGGGAGAAGCTGATTTTCCTTTCTCATTTGAGGATTCTCCCGATGTACTTTCATCCATAGGAAGACCATTTGAAACTAGTCTTGGGATAATTGCATCAAATAAAGGCTCATCAAAGCGCTTGTATGATGCATATAGACTTGGACTTGAGTGTGCCTTGAATAAGACTCCATATATGACAAGCTACTTTGCAAAGGGTTCTGGGAGAGCCTTGCTAGATGGGTCTATCGAGGGAGAAGGAAGAGTAATGGTTCTGCTTCCTGGTGGGATGAAGTGCTATCTCGGATCTAGACGATTGTTTAGCCATATTGTCCTAAATGATGGCGCTCTGGTTTCAGTCTTCGAGCCAGACGAAGGAGTAAGGAGAGAGAACAACTTCTATAACCACTATCTGATGGAAAACTGTACATTTACAGTCTTTGTAAGTCTTGGCTTCTGGGAATATAACCACGCGCTGAATCTACTTGATAAGGGAAGAGCGCTCTTTCTGCTTCGCTCCTCTCTTGAAGATAGATATGCACGGCAGCTTGCATTTGAGGGTGCACCTGTGATCGACTCGATAAGTGAGATAATAACATCTCCCTCAGGTTATCTCTATGAAGATGAGAAGGGGGACTATCTTTATGACAAAACACATCGCCTTTCCTTTTTGAAACTCAAATGAAGTGTTATATTTGTGCTATGAGTGACAGGGAGCTTCTGGACGAGTTTGTCTCATATATTGGTGGAATAAGACAGCTGAGTAAAAATACGCAAAAGGCATATGAGAGAAACTTGAGAGAGTTCTATGAGTTTCTCGAGATGATGGACAACACTCTTGCTGATTTTTCTCTTCACGATGCGAGACTCTATTCTCAATATTTAAGAGATGAAGCAGAGAACTCTGAAGGAAGTATTCTTCAGAAATTGACTACAATCAGAACATTTTTTTCGTTTTTGATGAAAAGAGAAGTAGTGGAAGATAATCCCTTCGATTCTGTATCGCTGAAAAAGTGTGCAAAGCGCCTGCCTTCAGTCTTAAGCGAAAGCGAAGTAAAGGAGCTTTTGGCGATAGAGAGGGAAACTTTTCTTGATGAGCGCGATCACATGCTCTTTCTTTTTCTCTACAACACAGGTGCGAGAATAAGCGAGGCCTTGAGTGTAGATATAAAGATGATAGAGTTTGATGAGAGGCGTATCAGGATAAAGGGGAAGGGAGGAAAGACCAGATTCCTATTTCTCAGCCCATACACCGTCAAGGCCTTGAAATCTTATATTGGAAGTCGAGATGAGTATGTAAGGGCAAAGGGAGGTATGGATGATGGTGCTCTTTTCATCTCAAGTAGAGCAAAACGTTTGCCGTTTAGCTCTGCTCATATTATCTTTACTGAATATCAAACAAGGCTAGGTTGGCAGAAGGAGTTCACACCTCATACTCTCAGACACAGCTTTGCTACACACCTCTTGGAAAGAGGTGCAGATATTAGAGTCGTCCAGGAGCTTCTTGGACATGAGAGTATCTCAACAACACAGATTTATACGCATGTGGCAAGGCCTAGGCTCAAGAAGATTTACACCGAAGCTCATCCACATGCATAGGAGAAAGAAATGCAGGGTACTACGATATGTGCTGTCAGAAAAGATGGCAGAGTTTGTATTGCTGGGGATGGACAGGTCACTCAGGGAAATACAGTTGTAAAGGGAAATGCTCATAAGGTCAGAAGGCTTTATGATGGAAAGATAATTATCGGCTTTGCAGGTTCAACTGCAGATGCATTCACTCTATATGAGCTCTTTGAGCAGAAGCTCAAGAGCTATAATGGGGATATCACAAGAGCCGCTGTAGAGCTTGCCAAGCAGTGGAGAATGGACAAGCAGCTCAGAAATCTGGAAGCTATGATGATTGCATCCGATGGAAAGAAGCTCTTCATGATAAGTGGAGTAGGTGATGTCCTGGAGCCAGAGGGCGACACGCTGGCAATTGGCTCAGGTGGAAGCTTTGCACAGGCTGCAGCTGAAGCCTATCTCGATTCAGGTGTAGATCTATCTGCAGAGGAGATTGCAAAGAAGAGCGTACTCATTGCTTCTCGAATCTGCATCTACACAAATTCAAATATCATAAGTGAGGTTATCTGATGGAGAAGACGCTAGATGAAATGTATCCTCGTGAAATAGTCGAGGCTTTGGATAAATATATCATTGGACAGAAGGAAGCTAAGAAGATGATTGCGATCGCAATTCGCAATCGTTCGAGAAGGAAGCTGCTTGAGAACGGAATCGGGGACGAGATCGTTCCAAAGAACATTATGATGATAGGTCCAACTGGTGTTGGTAAGACCGAGATCGCAAGAAGAATTGCAAAGCTTGCAAATGCTCCCTTTCTGAAAGTCGAAGCAACCAAATATACAGAAGTTGGCTATGTCGGTAGAGATGTAGAATCCATGGTAAAGGACCTTATGGGTGCATCTATCCAGCTTGTACAATCTGAGTACTCGGCCAAGAAAGAAAAAGAGATAGAGAGAATTGTCAACGAAAGACTTCTTGACCTCATTATCCCATCTCTTGAAAATACTGTGGAAATTACGACTACTGATGTTTCTGTGAGGGATAAATTCAGAGAGCTACTTGTTCAGAAGAAGCTTGAGGATAGGGAAGTTGTAATGAAGGTTGCTCCTAGCTCTCGTGTAGAAATTGGGGTGATGGGAAATGGTAATGGAATGGATGAAATCCAGGAGGCCATGAAGAACCTTGGTTCTATCTTCCAGCAGCCAAGAAAGCGAAAGCTATCTGTCAAGAGAGCACGAGAAATCCTCATGGAAGAGGAGTTCGACAAGTCCATTGATAAGGATAAGGTGATAGAGGAAGCAAAGAAGAGGACCGAAGAGATGGGAATCATCTTCATCGATGAGATAGATAAGATTGCAGGTGGCTCAAACCCATCTAGCAGAGGAGAGGTATCAAGAGAAGGTGTTCAGAGGGATATCCTTCCAATTGTCGAAGGCACTAAGGTCTCGACAAAATGGGGTGTAATCGATACAACCAATATCCTATTTATCGCAGCTGGTGCCTTCTCTCTTTCAAAGCCAAGTGACCTGATCCCTGAGCTTCAGGGAAGATTCCCAATTCGTGTCGAGTTAAGTGATCTCACAGCAGATGACTTTTATAGAATTCTCACTGAGCCTAACAATGCGATCACAAAGCAGTATGAGGCCCTGATCGGAACTGAAGGTGTAAAGCTTGATTTCACTGAAAGCGGGGTTAGACGAATTGCAGAGCTTGCATATGAAGTCAATCAGAACACTGATAACATCGGTGCAAGAAGACTCTATACGATAATGGAGAGACTACTTGAAGAGGTAAGCTTCGAGGCTGACCAGATTGTCGGTAAGACGATCCCAATCTCTGAAGAGTATGTAAATGAGAGACTTGAGAATGTAGTATCTCATCAGGATCTCTCTAGATATATCCTGTAAGTTAAATCTCAAGGCGCTTCTGATTCTTGGCATCCAACTTGCCTTGGCTCAGAAGCCCTTTTATTATCTGCTGTGTCAATAGAGCAGTGTCTCCATTCAGACTGCTATCATCCTCTTCGCTCTTTGTGATGTATATAAGATACTTTGGCTCGTCTTCAGGGACAAATGCGAATGTTGAGGATCTCTCAGATGAAAAGATACTAGCAGAAAGCACATCAACATCCTCAAGAGAGGAAAAATAAGGGTCGCTGATCGCTCTGTTCTTTAGATATCCCTTTATCGTTGCTATCGTTTCAGCTGAGAAGATAGCCTTCGATTCATCCTTTCTTTCTTCTATTGTCCTATCGTTGCTGTTATATATCTGCTTCACAACAATTGGTTTTTTGACTTTGCCATCTGAAAGAGATGAAAGTGCAGAAGCAATAGAAAGAGCGTCGGATGTAAATTTGTGACCTGAGAGAATCTGTTTTCTATCTTCTTTGCTCCAGCTTTCAGTTTCATCAGGAATTGATGTATTGTCTGAGTATGAAAAGAGAGATGTGAAAAATGAGTAGATTTCTTCATTGGAAAGACTTTCTAAGCTCTCAAGTCTTCCAATGTAATCTTCATGACCCTTTTCAAGAGCTAGAGCTGCAGACAATAGTTCAATTATCATCCCAGGCTCATAGGTTGCTTCTAGCTGAGTGTCGAATGGGTAAGATGAGCACGCAATGACATTTCCATTTCTTGCATCTAATATCACACCCTTCAAGTTTTTGATTTCGCTCACATCCTTAAGGCGGTTGATCTGGGAATCGAGCATATACTGTATTGGAAGGTCCAGAGTGAGAGTGAGGTTGCTTCCATACGTAATTTTCTTATCAAGTTCAGGGTATGGAAGGAGGATTTCATCATACTCTTTCTCGATTCCACTGATTCCATGGTTGTTAATATCGACATTTCCTATGAGAGTGGATAGGTGATATCCAGCAGGATAGCTTCGCCCACTGTAATGGAATAGATAAAGCACATCTTCAAGATTATCCCTTTCTATCAAGGATGAAAGGGATGAGGCAACCTGCCTTGAGATTCCATCTATTACAATAGTCCTCTTTTGTGATTCTCTTATCATCCTTTCTATTTCATCTGATGAAATGAAAAGGTAAGGGGATATTTTTACTGATAGATTTTCGACATTGCTTATCTTGTCGATATCGATAGAGAGTGCATATTGTTCTGTCTGGATCGCAAGCAGGTTCTGGTTTCTATCTACGATCTCACCTCTGACTACTTCACTTGAAATCTTTGGGTCTTTATATATCTTGATATCTTCTTTTGTGAAAAAGATTACGTAGGTAATTCTTGTTGCAAGAAGCAAAAAGAGGGCACAGGTCAAAATCCTGAAAAAACGAAATACCTGCCTGTTGTTATCGTTAGCCATTGAATGTTATATTAGAGATATTGTAAAGGATTGTCAAAAATAATGAATAGAGATACCTACGATGACATGCAATATTCAGGCGAGAGGAGAAGGAATGCAAGGGGGAGAAGAGGAAATGTTGGACTCCTTGCTCTTTTCTGTGTCCTCCTTTTTCTAGTCTCTCTCATCGCATATATGATCCTTTCACAGCCAAAAGATGAAAGTGTAAATACTTCTGAAAGCAGTGTGGTTGTCGAGAACAAGACAAACGAAAATGATACTGTAATCAGTGTGAAGCAGACTGAGCTGAAGAAAGCAGAACCTGATGTCATCAAGTTCACAATTCATACTGTGCAGCAAGGTGAAGATCTTTTAACAATTGCTGAACATTATGGACTAAAGGTCCAGACAATAATCAGCGTAAATAGACTCAAGAATGTTGCAAGTCTTGAAGATGGAATGAAGCTTAGAATTCCAGACCGAGATTGCCAGCTCTATATCGTACAGAAGGGTGATTTCCTTACTACTATCGCAAGGAAGTTCAATCCTAATCTAGGCTGGAAGAAGCTTCAGGAGCTGAATGGTCTTACTGGTGAAATGATTACAGTAGGTCAGGAAATTATCATTCCAGATCTTCCAATTGAAGAAGTGAAGGTCGAAGTAAAGGAAAGCATTACCTTCAAAAAGCCTGTTATCGGCATCATGACAGCATCCTTTGGTGAGCTTGTCGATGGAAAGCCTCTGGAAGGTATTTATTACACAGGCTCCGAGGAAGCTTTGGTTTCTGCAGCAAGAGGGGGTTCTGTCATCGATGTGGGGCATGATCCAGAACTTGGAAGATTCATCACACTCCAGCATGAAGATGGGTACAAGACTACATATGCATTCCTCGATCAGATCGATGTCAAGGTCGGCTCTGAAGTTGCAGAGGGTAGAACTATTGGAACTATCACAACATCATCAAGTCAGACAGATAGACCAACTCTATATTTCAAGATCGAGCAGTTCGGTATCGCACTCGATCCTGTAAACTTCTTTTAACTGATGCACGACATATGGAACCCTTGGCATGGATGCAAGAAGTGCTCAGAAGGGTGTGAAAACTGCTATATGTATTTTCTTGACCGTCAGCGGGGCTCTGATGGTTCTTTTATCTACAGGACAGGAAAGAATTTCAACTATCCCCTGCACAGGGACAGAAAAGGGAACTATATCGTAAAAAGTGGTGAAACACTGCGTGTCTCTATGACTAGTGATTTCTTCCTCGAAGAAGCAGATATGTGGAGAAAGGAGGCTTGGGATATAATTCATGAACGCCCTGATGTCAAATTCTTTCTCCTGACAAAGCGTCCTGAGCGTGTGCTCTCATCTCTCCCTCATGATTGGAATGATGGATGGGAGAATGTCATGTTGAATGTAACTTGTGAAAACCAGAGAAGAGCAGATGAGAGGATTCCAATTCTTCTGTCACTTCCTTTCAAGCATGTTGGGCTAATGTGTGCACCCTTCATTGGAAAGGTTAGCATAAGGAAATATCTTCAAACAGGTAGAATAGAGCAGGTGCTCTGTGATGGTGAAAACTATGATGGAGCGAGGGAATGCAACTTCGACTGGGTTAAAGAATTGCACGATGAGTGTGTAGAAAGCAACACTACATTTGCTTTCCTTGGAATTGGAAACAATTTTGTAAAGGATGGAAAGCACTACCGCCTAAATAGCAGTACGCAAAAGTTGATGGCATATAAATCGAACATGAACTATAAAGGGAAGGAGTTTGTCTACAACCTGAAAAGCCCACTCGGCTTTCCTTTACAGAAGGAAGAGATGTATGTCCCTTACTTTCCAGATCACTGCTTGACTTGCTCGATGAAGATTATCTGCAACGGATGTTCAAATTGTGGCAAGTGTAAAAGATAGAGGCCAGATTTCTCTGACCTCTCTTGTGTTAGAAATTCCTTCCACAGCAATTCTTATATTTCTTACCACTACCACAAGGGCAAGGATCGTTTCTTCCGACCTTCTTTGTCGTTCTTACGATAGTGTTGTTCTGCTGCACTTGATCTGTCAGATGGCCTTCAGGTTTCTTTGGCCCAAGTGTCAGCTTTCTATTTGGTGAAAGAGTGGACGGAGCATTCTTTGGTCTAATGCTTATCTTTACACCGACAGCAGTTCTACAGATTGTGCTGCTGATATCATTGAGCATCCTATCATATGCATCGGAAGCTTCGTTCTTGTACTCGACAAGAGGATTCTTCTGAGCATAGCTCATCAGGTGGGCTGCATCCTTGATATCCTCAAGAGAATCGAGGTGGTCAATCCACTTCCTATCGATATTCTTGAGATATACAGAGCGAAGGAACATGTTGAAGTTTTCCTTTCCTACAATATTTTCCTTGGCCTTTATAAGCTCACTGATCCTTTGATAACAGAGATCTGAGATATTCTCATTGTAATCTTGCTCTGTGATTGCAAAGTCAGTAGTGAATTCATTGATAAGCGCATCAGAGAAGGCCTTGAAGCCAGACTCCTTTGTCTCATCATAGATAGCCTCTGTGAGCTGCTTTGCATTTTCAATGATTCTATCTGTCAAGTTCTCATCTTTAAGGATATCATCTCTCTGCTCATAGATATAATTTCTCTGCTCATTTAGAACATCATCATACTCAAGCAAGCGCTTTCTGATCTCGAAGTTTCTCTCTTCGACTCTCATCTGTGCTTTTTCGATTGCACCTGAAAGCATCTTGTTCTCGATTGGCTCACCGTCCCTGAGACCTAGATTGCCGATGATATTCTTGATGCTGTCAGAAGCAAAGAGGCGCATGAGAGAGTCATCCATGGAGACGAAGAATCGAGAGACACCAGGGTCACCTTGACGACCAGATCTACCTCTGAGCTGGTTATCGATACGTCTAGATTCATGGCGCTCTGAGCCGATTATATACAAACCTCCGAGAGCTTTTACTTCTTCATAATTCTTCTGCCAGATAGGTCTTATTTCTTCCATAGCAGCCTTTAGCTCTTCACTAGATGCCTCAGATCCTACCTTCTTGATCGCAAGGTGCTCAGGTGAGCCTCCAAGCTTGATGTCGGTACCGCGACCTGCCATATTGGTTGAAATGGTTACAGCACCCTTTGCACCAGCTTCACCGATGATCCAAGCTTCTCTTGCATGGTTCTTTGCATTGAGTACTTCATGCTTGATTCCATTCCTTCTAAAGAGCTCTGAAAGAAGTTCAGATCTCTCGATTGAAACTGTACCGATCAAGACAGGCTGTCCTGTCTGGTGAATCTTCTTTACTTCCTCGACAATTGCATTGAACTTCTGCTTTTCATCAAAGTAGACGAGATCTGGAAGGTCCTTTCTGGCAATTGGCTTGTTGGTAGGGACAACTACAACATCGATTCCATAAATCTGCTTGAATTCCGCAGCTTCAGTATCTGCAGTACCAGTCATACCTGAAAGCTTTGAGTACATCCTGAAGAAGTTCTGGAATGTGATCGTAGCAAAGGTCTTGCTCTGACCCTTGATGGATACTTTCTCTTTTGCTTCGATAGCTTGATGAAGACCGTTGTTATATCGTCTACCTGGAAGAATTCTGCCAGTGAACTGGTCGACGATCTGAATCTCACCATCCTTAACGACATAGTCTACATCACGCTGGAACATCCTGTGTGCAATTACAGCCTCTGTGATGTAATGGATATATTCGAAGTTACCATCATCATAGATGCTGGTGATATCTTCACCATTTTCATCTGTATTGGTAATGAGGATATTCTGCTTTCTCAGAACATTCTCGATTCTTGTGATGCCTTGCTTTGTGAATGTGATGTTCTTGCTCTTTTCATCGACCTTGTAGTCTCCTTTCTCATCGAAGTTCTTTACAAGATCATTATCGAGCATCTCGAATCTTGAAAGCTCATAGTACTCACCAGTTTCAGGGTCCTTTTCACACTCCTTGAGGTAGGGGACTATGCCATCTGCGATCATGACCTGCTTCGAGTCATCATCAGCCTGACCTGAGATGATGAGTGGAGTTCTCGCTTCATCGATGAGGATGGAGTCGATTTCATCGACGATACAGAAGTTGTGCTTGCTCTGGATCTTATCCTCCATCCTCCACTTCATATTGTCTCTGAGGTAGTCAAAGCCAAATTCATTGTTTGTTCCATAAGTGATATCGCAAGCATAGGAAAGCTTCTTTCTTTCATTGTCCTGGTCAGAAAGGATAGCTCCAACAGTGAGACCTAGATAGTTGTATACAGGTCCCATCCAGGATGCATCTCTAGATGCAAGATAATCGTTGACTGTGACGATATGGACACCATTTCCTGAAAGTGCATTGAGATATGCAGCAGGGACACAGGTGAGTGTCTTACCTTCACCTGTCTTCATTTCAAGAATTGAGCCCTGATGAAGAACGATTGCACCCATTATCTGAACATCGTAGTGCCTCTCTCCCAGAACTCTGCTAGATGCCTCTCTTGCCATAGCAAAGGCCTTAGGGAGGATCTCGTCGAGAGTTACCTTTCCTTCTCTAACTTCGCTTTTCCAGAGCTCTGTCTGAGCCTTCATTTCCTCTTCAGTGAGCTTTTCTGCCCACTGTGCTTCTCTATTGACTGATTCGACAATTGGCTCAAGGCGCTTCATGTCTTTATCATGCTTAGTGCCACCGAAAAGTGTGGTAAATAATTTAAATGCCATAATGTGTTAAGTATAATCATAGATCAGGGGAACGACTAGTCCCTAGTGTGTCATTTTGCTACAATATTAATTGACATCATGAGGTAAGTAAAAGTACTCTATAGCGTATGAAAGTAGTGTTTACAGGCGGTGGAACTCTCGGTCATGTAATTCCTGCCCTTGCTGTAGCTGAGGAGCTTAGAAACAGAAGACCAGATTTTGACATCCTGTACATTGGAGGAAAGAAAGTAAATGAAAGAGCCTATGTCGAAAAGAAGGGCTTTGAATATCTTTCGATTCCTTCAGGAAAACTGAGAAGATACTTCTCACTTGAGAATTTCCTCGATCTTTTCCGCTTTCTTGCTGGCATCATATCTGCCTACTTCATAATAGGTAGAAAGAAGCCAGACCTGATCTTTTCCAAAGGTGGCTATGTCTCTGTTCCGGTTGTACTGGCAGGATACCTTCACCATATTCCTGTAATTACTCATGAGAGTGACTTTTCCATGGGGCTTGCAAACAGAATCAACTCTCGTTTTGCAAAGAAAATATGCCTAGGCTTCGATATTCCCAAGAAAGATGAAAGGTATATCTATACAGGAAACCCGATCAGAAGGGAGATCCTGGAGTGTGACGAGAAGATGGATGAAAAGCCTCTTATGCTTGTGCTTGGTGGAAGTCTTGGGGCCAAAAGCCTCAACGAGATCATATATAAGCATCTTGATGAACTTACAGATGAAGCATATGTGATTCACCAGACAGGAGTAACAGGAAGGGATATAGAGCATAGAAACTACGAGCACCATCGCTTTATCACAGATGAACTGCCTTCTCTGATGAAAAGAGCTTCTGTAGTAGTTTCTCGCTCTGGTGCGAATACCATTTCAGAGCTGAAATATGTATGTGCACCTATGGTACTCTTTCCTTTGAAGACAAATGCAAGCAGGGGAGACCAGATAGAGAATGCAAGATACCTTGAAGCAAAGGGTCAGGCAATTGTTTGTGATAATGAAGAGGAGCTCGTAAGCAAGGCCCTCTCGGTTCTGAGAGATCGTGATCTCAGAAATAGATTGATAGATAGCTGCAGAAGAGACAAGGCTCTTCCTGCAAGCTCTATAATAGTGGATATTATCCTTGAGGAGATTTACTGATGAGCTGGACAATGACAATCGGTGCATTGGAATTTGGAATTCTTGATATAGTTATGCTAATTGTTCTTATCGCAAGTTCTGTTGGATGTTGCCTGAAAGGCTTCATCTCAGAGTTTTCACACTGGGGAGGAATAATGGCTGCCTATTTTACAGGCATCATGTTCACTCGTCCTCTTGCTGATAAGTACAGAGAGATAGTGCCAAATTTCCCCCTGGTTGCTTATTCACTTGTAGCCTTTGTCACTCTTGCTATCATCGCATATCTCTTGATACACATTCTTGGATCACTCCTAGATAGAATGGCAGATGCCTTCTATCTTGGATATATCGACAATATCCTCGGTTTCATCTGGGGCCTTGCAATTGCTGCATTCATAATTGGCTTCATCATCTGGATACTCAAGTTCCAGAATGTGATAGACTTCACACCTCTCTTTGAGAAATCCTGGCTGTACAAGAACATATTCGAAACAGGCATGGAGATTGTGCTCTCTACATTCAATGAGGTTTTCAAGGGATGAGCTTTAAAAACCTGGCTCTAACACAACCAGTCCTTGCAAAAAGGCTCTCAGATGAGTATGAAAAGGGTCTCATCCCACAATGTGTGCTCTTTGCAGGTCCTGCATACTCAGGAAAGATGACTGCAGCTGTAGAGCTTGCAATGACAATTCTTGAAAGTGAAGGATCTTTCAGTACTCTTGATCACAGTGAGATCGTAATCATCTCAAGTAGAGATACATCTGTAAGGATCAAGGCGACTATTGCTGATTTCAGAAAGAAGAGAAATAAGCAGAGCCTTGAGATGATGCTTTTCCAGATCCGAGTCTTCCTGATGAGTTTTCATCAGAGTCTTCTTGATTCAGGTGACAAATCACTCTTTGAGAAAGCAAGCACTATTTCTGATGCTCTCTATGAGATTTCACTCGATATGGATGAAAAGAAGCTTCTCCAGAAGCTTGATGAAATAGAATCACAAGCTATTGCTCTCATAGAAAAGAGAGGAGGAAAGGGGCTCTTTGGCATCGACCAGATAAGGAGCATCCAATCTTATCTCATGTATGATAGCAGCAAGAAAAAGTGCGTCATATTGGAAAATATCGAGGATGTAACTCCAGGAGCAATGAACAGCATATTGAAACTCCTTGAGGAGCCACCTCAAGGAGCATACATAATCCTTGTTTCAAGGAATATGGGGAGAATCCTGGATACTATTCTTTCACGAGTCAGGAAGTATCAGGTGCCAGAGATCCGGAAGGATTTGGAGAAAGCCTTCCTGAGAGATAGGATGTATGCATCTAACTTTGATTCAATCGAAGACTACTACTATCATCTTTCGGGCTTCGATCAAGAAAGGCTGATCAAGGAAGCAGATAGCTTTCTTGATAATCTTCTTTCAAAGCAAGCTCCGCTTTCATCTACGCTTTCTTCTCTTTGCTCCTTTTTAGACCCATACTCTGCATATGACCGATTCCTTTCTAGGGTAGTTGAAGGCGTAAGAGAGAGAACACTTGATGGAAAGATTTCACCATTGAAGGCGCAGAGCCTGATAACTTGTCTTTCAGCAATCTATAACGAGTCTGTTACATATAACCAGAATAGAAGAACTATGATGGAGCGCATATTGAAGGAGGTCCATGATGAGCAATAAGCTTTTGAAGAAGGCTTTGAATAGAGCTGAGGCCATATCCTGGGAGGACATGCGCGCCCTCATTGAAGATCAGATACACGAAGCTGATATGCTCACAGAGCTTATCAACAAGAGCCCTGATGGACACTGCGTTCTCTATTCAGGTGAAGTTAAATTCGTGAACGACGCATTCTTCTATCTTGTCCCGGCAGATAGGAAGCTAAGGCAGAAGAGTGAAGGTGTAAAATTCTCAGATATCTGTCTTGATAGCGATATTGCTGACTTTGTCCGTCAGCAGATGAAACTCAGAAACGGCGAAGAGGCTGAATTCAGTATCCAGAGCAGTGGAAGTGAAATCAGGATAGTGAGAGTCTCTCTCAATATGATCTCGACCGATGATGGTGACTACACAGATGTTCTTGTGAGGAACATAACAGAAGACAAGAGGAAGGAAGCAAGGCTTAGACGAAGCGAAAACCTTGCTAGCATGACCACAATGGCTGCTGGAATTGCGCATGAGATAAAGAATCCTCTTGCTGCTATGCAAATTCACCTTCAGCTGCTTGAAAAGGCATTCGAGAAGAATGGCGGAAATATCTCAAAGGAGAAGGCCGATAGATATCTTTCTGTTGTAGAAGAGGAGATCGAAAGACTCAATAGCACAGTTGTTGAATTCCTGTTTGCTGTTCGTCCGATGAACCTCGAGCCACACCTTCAATCTGTAGTTCCAATCTTGATGAACATTGTCGAGTTCGTACGCCCTGAGCTTGAAGAGCATGGCATCGAGCTTGTTACTGCCTTCGATAACTATCTACCTAGAATCGATCTGGATGCAGGCTACTTCAAGCAGGCGCTTTTGAACATCATCAAGAATGCGATAAATGCAATGGAGAAGGGTGGTAAACTCACATTCTCAGCTCTTCTTGATGGCAACTATGTCCTTTTCAAGATTGCTGATACAGGCACAGGCATACCTGAAGATAAACTTTCAAAGATCTTCGAACCATACTTCACGACCAAAGCAAATGGCACAGGGCTTGGACTCACTGTTGTCTTCAAGGTCGTAAAGGAGCTCCAGGGTGATATCAGTGTGAAGAGCAAGGTAGGACAGGGAACTGAATTCAGGATAAAGCTACCAGTTCCTGGTAGCGAAAGAAGAGCAATAGAGGAGGATATCTGATGGCAACGATACTTATTGCAGATGATGAGAAGAACATCAGAAGTGGTCTCCAGATTGCATTCGAAGATGAAGGCTATGATGTACTTACTGCTGAAAATGGCGAGATCGCCTGGAAGCTAATAAACACAACGAGTGTAGATCTCGTAATAACAGATATAAGAATGCCTGTAATGACAGGTCTCGACCTTCTTGAAAAGTCATCATCTGCATATCCTCTTCTTCCCATCATAGTCCTCACAGGACATGGAACGATAGAGACAGCAGTGCAGGCATGCAAGAATGGAGCTGCTGACTTCTTTACAAAGCCTATCGATCTTGACCACCTCCTTTTGACTGTTTCAAAGTGCCTTGCAAACAGAAAGGTCCTCGATGAGAACAAGCGTCTTACAGAAGAGCTTGAAAAGGTAAAGAGAGAGAGTGGATACAAGAAGATAATTGGCCAAAGTGAAAAGGTTTCAAGGATGATGGGTGTGATAAAGCAAGTCGCATCTACCAATGCCAATGTCCTCATTCAGGGTGAATCTGGTGTTGGTAAGGAGCTTGTTGCCGACGCTCTGCATAACCTTTCACTTAGAAAGGATAAGCCATTTATAAAAGTAAATTGTGCATCCTTGACTCCAACCTTGCTTGAAAGCGAACTCTTTGGACACGAGAAGGGTGCCTTCACGGGTGCAATAGCAAGAAAGAAGGGAAGATTCGAGCTCGCCGATGGCGGTACTCTATTTCTTGATGAAATTGGAGAAATTGACCTTTCTACACAGGTAAAGCTCCTGAGAGTTCTCCAGGAGAGACAATTCGAGCGTGTCGGTGGAGAGGAAACTCTCACTGTCGATGTTCGTGTTGTTGCAGCAACAAATAGAAACCTTGCTGAAGAGGTAAAGAAGGGCAATTTCAGGGAAGACCTCTACTTCAGACTGAATGTAGTGCATATAGAAGTTCCACCACTAAGAGAGAGAAAGGAAGATATCCCTCTCTTGATCTCTCACTTCCTTGAAACTCTCTCAAGCAAGAACAACAGGAAAGTCGATTCTATCTCAGCTCAGGCGAGGAAAGCACTCTTTGCCTATTCATGGCCTGGAAATATCAGGGAGCTTCAGAATGCGATCGAAGCAGGTGTTGTTATGTGTCACGGAAGGACTATAGAGCTTGAAGATCTTCCTGAACAGATTAAGAGCATCGACAATGAAGATATGCTTTCTGTCAAGCTTGGTTCATCTTTGGAAGAGGTTGAAAAGGAGCTCATAACCAGAACTATTTCCTTCTGTGGAGGAAACAAGACAAAGGCTGCAACTGTACTTGGAATTGGACGAAAGACACTGCATAGAAAGTTACTTGAATACAATATGGAGAGGGATGATGATTGATGAAGTACAACTTGAAGATATTCTTTCTCCAGGAGGTGTACTTTCAAAAGCAGTAGAGCATTATGAGGATAGAAGTGGCCAGATAGAGATGGCAAAGAACATCCTTTCGTGCTATAACAACTCCTCCTGTGGAGTTTTCGAGGCAGGAACAGGAATAGGCAAGAGCTTTGCCTATCTCTCTGTTGCCATTTTGAATGCACTTGAAAACCCGAACGAGAGAAGTGTAATTGCAACTAGCACTATCACTCTTCAAAAGCAGCTATTCGATCGCGACATTCCAACACTTCTAGACGCATGTGGCGTCATAGTCCCATATGCTTTGATGTTGGGACGCTCTAACTATCTCTGCCTGAGAAGACTATATGAGAACTCTGCCTTTGCAGATCTCTTCTCTCAGGACCAGAGGACAGCTGAAGCACAGCTTGCCACTTGGGCTGAAACAACTCAAACAGGCGTCCTCGATGACTACAAGGGTGACTATCCTGATGGTGTTATCAGGAGTGATATCTCAAGTGATTTCGACCTCTGTCTTGGTGCAAAGTGTCCACACTTCAATCGCTGTTATTTCTATAAAAGCAAACGAAATGCAGATAATGCAAAGATAATTGTGACAAACCACCATCTCTTGTTTACTGATGCTCGTCAGCGTCTTGAGAATGGCGAAGGTTATGATGAAAGATTCGTGCTTCCCTCCTATAGCCGCTTAGTGATCGATGAGTGTCATAATATCGATAGAAATGCGACAAGCCTCTTTACACGAAGCTTTTCATATAGGGATCTTACTTTCCAGATGAGAAAGCTCACAAGAGTTAAGTATGGAAATGAAAAGCAGAGCCTCCTTGAAGCAGTTACAATGCTTTCAAGGGATACTGAATCATATGGAAGGATAAATACAGCATTGGAAAACGCTTCAAGGATTGCAGAGAGGATGAACCAACATCTTCTTGAGCTTATTAAGAGACCTGGAGATGTCAGAGTGACAGATAAGCATTTCAGGTACCTTGATGAATTTGTATCCCTTGCTATGGCTCTTGCTGAAGAGCTGAAGAGAGCTGTTGTCTCAGGCCTCTTTCTTATCGAACGAACAGATTTCTCGAATGGGGAAGAGCAGAAGGAAAAGACATTCCAGAGCGTTATAGACCACTTGTCAGCCTTTGTCGATATCCTCCGAGATTTCTCATCCTTCGATAAGTGGACTGATGATGTCTATTACTTTTCAAGAAAGAGAAATGGGAAGAATCAGACAGATTCAGTCAGCATAAATATTGCACCTCTTGAAGTTGCAACTATTTTGAACAAGTCTGTCTTCTCTCAACTTGAGACTGTAATCTGCTGCTCAGCAACGCTAAAAGTTGACAACGAATTCAATTATTTCAAGCACCAGGTAGGTCTTGAAGAGAGAAAGAGCCTCTCTGGCTTCTATGAGTCTCCATTCGACTACAAGAGCAACCTTCTGTTGCTCTTGAGCCAGGATGCTCCACTTTACTCGAATCAGAGTGAAAGTGAATATGTTGAAAGGATTGTCCCAAAGATAAGTGAAGCGATAAATGCATCAGGTGGTGGCGCCTTGGTACTCTTCACATCGAATCAGATGATGAATGCATGTTATGAAAGACTCAAGGAAACTCTTCCTTTCAGAGTGATGATCCAGAATTCTGAAGTTTCAAGAAGTGTTCTCTTGAAGGAGTTCAAAGAGGACAAGGACAGTGTCCTCTTCGCAACTCAATCTTTCTGGGAAGGTATAGATGCTCCTGGTGATACTCTCCGTCTTGTTGTGATCACAAAGCTTCCATTTCCTCAGCTCAATGAACCTATCTTTTCAGCAAGGAGTGAGAAACTCGAAAGGGAAGGAAGAAGCTCATTTCGTGAACTCAGCATGCCTGAGATGATAATGAAGCTCAAGCAGGGCTTTGGAAGACTGTTGAGAAGTCAGGATGATAGGGGAGTTGTCTATATTCTAGATGGCAGAATGAATAAATGGAGGAACTATATCCTTCAACAGCTTCCAAATAGCTATTTTCCTGAAGAATTGATGGAAGAATCTGTTTCACGTCATATAGAAAACTTCCTGTATTGATATATTTTATTCACTATAAGTAGTATTATATTTGCTGTTAGTGTGTATTTGGTTTATTATTACCCAAAACTCTACCTCTATAGGAGAGTGATTGTGCATGCACATAAGGGGTAATCCAATGAAGAGATCTGTTTCTGTCATAGCATCACTTGTCATGATGCTACTTCTTCTATTTTGTCTTGTTTCCTGTGGAGGAGGTGGAGGAGACTCGGGAGAATCATCCTCTCTCTCCTATGCTTTCAGTGTAGGTGACAAGAGCTACATGACACTAGAGGATGCAGTTGCTTCTGTTTCTACAAAGAGTGCAAGGAAGGCTGTATCTGAAGTCACTTACGTTATTAGGATGCTCAGGGATACTACAGATCCTGGTGCAACAATCTCAGGAATAGATGCAAACATCAAACTGGATTTCCAGGACTTTACTTTCACTCTTTCAAGTGGTGGTGTTGGTATCGTCATTGACAATGAAAATGGCTCTGTAGAAATCGCTGGTGGAAAGATCCTTGTCAACGAAGGCAGTACACTTTCAAGTGGAAGTGCTGTAATAACAATCAAGAGTGATGTGACTATCACAGGAACGAATGTAGAAGTAAAGGCAGGACTCGATGCAATAGAGACAACAGCTGGAGAGCTTGTAATTGAAGGTTCAACGAAGATAACAACTACTGAAGGCAGCAAGGCAATTGATGCAAAGGAGAATTCCAAAATCGAAGTAAATTCCGATTCTGTAGAATTCACGGGTGGCCTATCAATTTCAGGAACTGCAAATGTCGACTTGGGCGAAGGAACATTCCACTTCACAAGCGAGGTGACAATAGAAGAAGGTGCATCACTTGCAGGCAATAAGGATAAGATGGATGTCCCAGGTGGTGATACTGCGATTATCAATATTATCGAGAATAATGTTCATGAGCATTCATATGATAAACCAGTATGGAAATGGTCAGAAGACTATAGCACAGCAACAGCAACCTTTACTTGTAGTGATGACAGTACACATGTAAAAAAAACTATTGATGCAACAATAACAACAGATTCCAAAACAGAACCAACATGTACAGAGGCTGGCTCTGCAACATATACAGCAACTGTTTCATTCAATGGAAATACATATACTGACACAGTAGAAATGAATATTCCGGTTCTAGGTCATGAATATGGAGATCCTGTTTGGACATGGTCAGAAGACTATAGCTCTGTAACAGCTACATTTACATGTGGCAGAGTTAAAACCCATAGTGAGGTTGTCACCACGGAAGCCTCCAATGAAACTGTAAAGACACCTACATGTACAGAGGCTGGCACTATAAAATACACAGCAAATGTAAAGCTTGATGAAAAGACATATACAGATATAAAGACAGTTGATGTATCTGCACTTGGGCATAAATATGGAGATCCTGTCTGGACATGGTCAGAAGATTATAGTTCAGCAACAGCATCCTTTACATGTAGCAATGACAATGATCATGTAGAGAATATAAAAGCAGCAATAACAACTGATTCCAAAATAGAACCAACATGCACAGAGACTGGCTCTGCAACATATACAGCAACTGTCTCATTCAATGGAAATACATATACTGATACAGCAGAAATGAATATTCCAGTTCTAGGTCATGAATATGGAGATCCTGTCTGGACATGGGCAAAAGACTATAGCTTGGCAATTGCTACCTTTACATGTAGCAATGACAATGATCATGTTGAGAATGTAAAAGCTGAAATAACAACTGATTCTACATCAGGGCCAACATGTACAGAAGATGGCTCTGCAACATATACAGCAAGTGTTTCATTCAATGGAAAAACATATACTGACACAGTAGAAACGAATATTCCGGTTCTAGGTCATGAATATGGAGATCCTGTCTGGACATGGTCAGAAGATTATAGTTCAGCAACAGCAACCTTCACATGTGGCAGAATTAAAACCCATGTTGAGATTGTCAACGCGAAAGTCTCCAATGAAACTGTAAAGACACCTACATGCACAGAGACTGGCACTATAAAATACACAGCAAATGTAAAGCTTGATGAAAAGACATATACAGATATAAAGACAGTTGAGGTATCTGCACTCGGACATAAATATGGAGATCCTGCCTGGACATGGGCAGAAGACTATAGCTCTGCAACAGCAACCTTTACATGTAGCAATGACAATACACATGTAAAAATTATTGATGCAGCAATAACAGCTGATTCCAAAACAGAACCAACATGCACAGAGGCTGGCTCCGCAACATATACAGCAACTGTCTCATTCAATGGAAATACATATACTGACACAGTAGAAATGAATATTCCGGTTCTAGGTCATGAATATGGAGATCCTGTCTGGACATGGTCAGAAGATTATAGTTCAGCAACAGCAACCTTCACATGTGGCAGAATTAAAACCCATGTTGAGGTTGTCAACGCGAAAGTCTCCAATGAAACTGTAAAGACACCTACATGTACAGAAGATGGTTCTGTTACATACACTGCAACTTTTTCATTTAATGACAAAACATATGCTGATACTAAGATACTTACTCTTAAAGCAACTGGACATACTTTCTCTGAAGATTGGGCAAGCAACTCAACTCATCATTGGCATGCAGCAACCTGCGGCCATGATGTAGTATCTGACAAGGCAGAGCATACCTTTGGTGATTTGATTGTCCGAACTGAGGCGACAGCACAAGCAGATGGATTAGAGTATAGAACTTGTACTGTATGTGGTTATGAAGAGACAAGAAGCATACCAAGAAAGAGTGCTGTGGATATTGAGGATGACATTGCAAAGAATCCAAAGATTGTTCTAACATCTTCTCCTTCAAAAGTTCTACCAGGGAAGAGTGTTAGCATATCTGCAAATGTTGATAACATCACAGAGTTTGAATTCCAGTGGGTTGTTGGATCAGATATAAATCCAACAGGTTTTGATACGGCAACAGATGGAAAAGTTGATGATTTCACTAGCGTATTCAATTTAGAAGGCACATATGATATTTCTCTATATATCAGGAAGGCTGGTATTATCTGGTCTGAAAGTATAGAAATCACTGTTTCAAACACATACATAGTTGGAGAAATAGGACCATCTAGTGGCTATGTCTTCTATGACTGTGATGCAGATAATGACACAGGTAATGCAGATGGTCTCAAATCAAGTGAATGTGGTTGGAGATATCTCGAAGCAGCACCTTCAGACTTGAGGATTGTTAATGGTACTCCTACTGTTGATTCAACTCTTTCAGGCTATTCAAATGGAGCGTATGAAATCTACTACGGCTACTACAGAGAATCTGATAACGGTAGCAATCTATATGTCAATGGAACAGTCACTCACGACAGCTCAAACTGTACAGGAACAGCAATAGGTACCGGAAAGAAGAATACTGAACTGCTTACTAATGTTATGGGTGATGCTACTTATTCATCATATAGTTTTGCCGCTACAACAACTAACTATGCAGCAAGGCTGTGCGATATCCTCGAGTATACAAAAGATGGAGTAACATACAAAGACTGGTTCCTTCCAAGCAAGGATGAGCTGAATCTGATGTATACAAACCTCCACAAACAAGGATTGGGCGACTTTGAAGGTAATAGTTCGTACAACCCTATCTACTGGTCCTCCAGTGAGGACTACTACTACGGCGGCGCGGTTTCCGCGTGGGGGCAGGGTTTCGACAGTGGTAGTCAGGACAGGAACAACCGCAAAAACAAGGACAGAGTGCGTCCAGTCCGGGCTTTCATTTAACTATTTAACTACTCAAAGTTGACACTTAGATTTAAGGCCTCCAAACGGAGGCCAAATCTATACATAAATAGCCATGAAAAAATATGACTAATTCTTTATAATGAATGGAAATGTTTACCCAATTATTGTATAATTAAATTACCAAAAAAAC
>JAFVDZ010000015.1 GCA_017478205.1 Spirochaetales bacterium
ACATTATCCCCAGTCTTGAGTTTCACAGAATAATTGTCTTCAAAAAATATAAATCTCCTCAACAAAAAACCTTGCCAGTGAGTCATCATATTCTGTAATGAAATCCAATCTGGACTCAATAAATTCCATAATGGCCCTGGTTCTTTCTTCCAGCTACTACTGTCTTATACCGTCAGAGAGGCTCTTCTACTTTTTTTGCTTTTAGTTCAAGAATCACCTTTGACAAACCGAATCGTAATGTAGCGTCATAACTACAGTTTTTTAGGTACTAGCCACCAAAAAACCGCGACGATTATTTCGCAGTGTCGGGAGACATCATCTCTACAAACACAGCCCCTGTTTTGCATTCTTTGGTTTTTACCCGCATAAAGGGAACACATAACGCAATACAACATACTATCGGTGCTGTGAAAACGTGCTATTTCTTTGTTTTATAAAGCCTTATAACAGTATAGCTATTTATCCCTAGACATCATTACTACGCACTCAACATGGGATGAGCCAGGATAGAAATCAAGAACCTGTGCCTTCTTAAGTTCATATCCTTTGAAGAAAGGAATGTCGCGAGCTAGGGTTGCAGAATTACAGGAGACGTATATTATCCTTTCGGGATTCCAGGAAGAAATCATCTCGGGAACCCCGCTATCAAGCCCTGTACGTGGTGGGTCTACTATTACAGTATCCACACTTTCATCTCTACCCTTACCCCACTCTTTCACATCACCTGTAAAGGATAATGCACTTGGTGCATTTATCCTTGAAAGCCTAAGGCATTCCTTCTGCCTTTCTACAGCGATCACCTTTTTCCCATCTCCTTCAAATAGAGCTGAGAATGTACCAACCCCGCTATAGAGATCCATTATGTTATTTCCCACAACATTTTCACGGACAAAGGAAAAGAGAGAAGGAAGGACTTTAGGATTTGACTGGAAGAAGACATTTGCGCTGACGTGATATTTCACACCATCAATTGTCCTTGTGCACTCTTTTTCTTCCATTGATACCATATCATCACCAGAGAAAAGTGAAAGCTCGATAAATCCAGTCTTTCTATTTACACCCTTGTTAAAGAGTACAGTCCTTGCACTTCTTATCAGTTCATCAGGATACTTTAGAAGTTCATTCAGTGGCTCTTCAAGTCTTGGGCAGTGGGTTACTTCGACAAGCGCATTTCCTTTCTTTGGAAGGAAACCCACTTTTCTTCTTTTCATATCGATATGAACTCTTGCTCTTGCCCTCCAACCATTTTCACTTCCATATTGAGGAGGAAGGAATTCAGGAAGAGTTTCTAGTCGGGAAATTCTTGCAAAGTTATCCTTCACAATTTCTTCCTTGAAAAGTGCACTGTCGCTTGCTGATACAAAGTCGAAATCACAACCACCACAGATACCAGAATAGGGACAAGTTGGCTTCACTCTTCTTTCAGATTGCTCGAGTATCTCGTAACTCTTTACTTCGACATAGCCTCTGTTATCAACAAAATCGCCAACAGAAACAACCTCTCCTGGGAGCACGCCAGAGACAAAGGCATTCCTGCCATCATCCCATTTTGCCATTCCCCGAGCTCCGGTCACCATTTTTTCAATTGTTATCTGCACTCTCTTCAAGCCTCTTGATATAAGTTTCTATGATATCGATTCCTTCCTGCCAGAACTCATCCTTCTTTATATCGCATCCACCTTTCAGAGCAACAGAATCAGCACTGAGTTTTCCTGTCACAGACAATAGATCTCTGTAGTGACAAGCAAAGTCGCTATCGTTCTGGCTACGAGCAAGGAGGCCAAGAGCAAACAGCTGTCCAAATGCATATGGATAGTTATAATAACTGAAAGATGTTGAGTAATAGTGACTCTTTACAGCCCACATATACTCATGCTTCGTCTTGAGACTATCACCATAGGTCTTCTCCTGAGAGTTGAGCATCAAGGAGCAGAAATCTTCACTTGTGAGCTCTCCATCTTCTCTCTTTTCAAAGACAGATCTCTCAAAGTAGAACCTTGATAAGATATCGACACACACTTGTGCAGCAGAGCCAACAAACTGATCCATCAAAAGAATTGCTTCATCCTTATCTGCACTCTTTAGTACATTTCTGAAGACAATTGTCTCTGCAAAGATACTTGCAGTTTCTGCAACTGTCATTGGATAGTCAGCAAGGATTGCCTTCTCACTCATGACTACAGAATCATGATATGCATGCCCAAGCTCATGAGCTAGAGTGGAGACACTGTCATAGCTGTAGTCGTAGTTAGCAAGGATCCTGGAAACACCTGCACTATGGAAGGAAGTATCATATGCACCACCAACCTTGCCCTTTCTTGGCTCTGCATCTATCCAATTTTCCCTGAAAGCCTTTGCTGCAAACTCACCCATCTCAGGCGAAAATTCACCAAAGCAGGATACTACAATATTTCTTGCATCCTCAAAAGAGTATCGCTTCTCAGAAGAGCCAAGTGGAGCAAACAGATCGAACCAATCGAGAGAAGTAAGGCCTAGTAGACGCGCCTTTACCTTGAAGTACCTTCTGAAGAGGGGAAGATTCTTCTCAAGAGTCCTGATAAGAGCATCTAGAGCCTCCATTGAGATATGGGAGTCGAATGCAGATTCCTCCAAAGGACTTTTCCATCTCCTTTTCTTGCATAGAGTAAGAACAGTTCCCTTGATACTGTTAAGACAATATGAAAGAGAGAGTGCATTTGCTTTCCAGACTTCAAGCTCCTCATAGTATGACTCCTCTCTAAGCTTTCTATCTGGACTTGTTGCGTCCCCCCTGAGTTGAATTACAGTCTTCTTTCCATTTCCTGCTGTTGAAGAGATAGCATCATAGAGCCTCTCAAAAGCATCAGAGCCACTTCTCATAAGTTCAGAGGCAAGCTTTTCTTCTTCGAGGCTCATCTGATGCTCACTTTCTTCAAGTGTATGAGAAAGATAGTAGGAATACTCACTTAATTCAGGGTCAGAGAACTCACTCTGATAACTCTTTATGTTTGCACCAAACAGAGTCATGACCTCCTGGACACATAGGCCAAGTTCATCGGCCATACCCTGCTCTTTTATGTAGAGAGGATTTGTCGTATCTGTCGACAGACTTGCTTCTGCATATGAATTTATCGTCTGATATAAAGATAGAATGCTATTGAGGGTGTCGATGACACACTTCAAGGCTCTATGCTCACCTATCTCTTTCTTTGCCTTTGAGCAAAGAAGGGAGACATCAGAAATAGCCTTCTCGAAGTCCTTGGACGATGAAAAGATTGACTCAAGATCCCAATGGGGCAAATTGTTTGTGCTCATGGGTTATGATTCTATCCACAGAACAATTCGAGGACAAGGCTTTTTCTCAATAGTCCTTGAGGCCATACTCCTCGATCTTGTTTATCATGCTCCTTCTGCTGATTCCAAGCTCCTCGGCTGCTCTTGTCCTGTTTCCCTCATGGCGAAGCAAAGCTCTCGCTATTGCATCCCTCTCAAGCTCCTTGAGTGTCTTGGATTCATAACTTTCTAGGTTGTTTGAATTATTCTTCTGCCCAGGTCTTGAAACAGAAGACCTGAGATCGAGGTCATCGATTGTTATGATTTCATCACGAGTGAAGATCATAGCTCGCTCTATGACATTCTCAAGTTCCCTGATATTTCCATAGAAGCTGTGAGCAGAAAGCAATTCCAGAGCCTCTGGAGTGAGGCCCTTAACTGGCCTGTTTACCTTGCGGGCATACTTTTTCAAAAGGTTGGCAGCAAGCAGAGGAATATCCTCTCTCCTCTCTCTGAGTGGAGGAAGTTCCAATCTTACAACATTGAGTCTATAGAAGAGGTCCTCTCTGAAGCTACCTTCACTCACCATCTTCTCAAGATCTTTGTTTGTTGCAGCAATAATTCTGGCATTGATAGGGATACTGGTTGTCGAGCCAAGACGGACAATCTTCCTTTCCTGGAGAACTCTTAGAAGCTTCACTTGCAGAGAAAGTGGCATATCACCAATTTCATCAAGAAACAGAGTTCCATTTCCTGCAAGTTCGAAGTAACCGATCTTTCTCTGAATTGCTCCTGTGAAAGCACCCTTCTCGTGGCCAAAGAGTTCACTTTCAAGCAGATTCTCCTGAACGCCACCGATATTGACAGGAACGAATGGCCCTTCAGAAACTAATGAAAGAGCATGGATCTCACGGGCAACTACTTCCTTGCCGGTACCACTTTCACCTGTAATGAGGACTGTTGATTCACTTGGTGCTACACGATTGATAAGGTCCTTGATCCTCTTCATCTTCGCACTTTCACCGATCAGGTTGCTTTCTCTTTCCTCGCTATTCTTCTTTATCTCTATTATGTTCTGAAGATTGTATGCACCGACTAGATTCTTTACCTTTATGACAAGTTCCTCAGGGTTGAAAGGCTTCATGACATAGTCCTGAGCCCCCTCATGCAGAGCCTGGACAGCATCATTTATTTCACCATGTGCACTTATCATGACAATTGGCATCCTGAAACCTTCCTTCCTGATCCACCTGATAAGTTCAAGACCATCCATTTCTGGCATCTTCAAATCTACAAGGACAGCATCATATGGCTGCTCCTTCAAGAGCCTCTGGCAGGAAAACCCGTTTTCTGCTCCATCTGTATCTATCTTTTCCAATGCAAAGAACTTTACAAGTGAAGTTCTGATATTGGTCTCATCGTCTACTACTAATACTCTCATCTAAGCTTCTCTCCAACTTTATCACCCTGTAGCTTCAACTCCTCCATCAAGGAATACTTGACGAATGTGACCTCTGCTACAGTGCCACCCCCTTCTCTGTCGTATAGCTTTATATCTCCACCTCGTGCATTGAGAAATTGCTTGGAGATCGAAAGCCCTATACCGGAGCCATGTATCTTTGTCGTGAAGAACGGATCGAAGAGCTTCTGTCTTCCTTCCTTGGGAAGCCCATCACCCCTATCCATTATAGATAGATGGTAAAATCCTTTCTTGAGCGATAGATTCACTTCGACCTGAGGATCTCTATTCTTTGCACTCTCCGATGCATTCTTGATGAGATTCTCGACAACAGACCTAAGTCTATCTGGATCGAAGAGTACCATCGCACTATCTATCTTCTCGTGACTGAAGACTATTCTGTTCGAGAAGAGATTGATAAGATTATCTACCACCTCGATAATATCTATCTGTACAGGGTTGCCTTCTGGGCGACGAAGGAAATCTGAGACACGGTTAGTGAGGTTTACAAGTCTCTGTGTCTCCATCTCGATAAGTAGGACTTCATCAAGAGTATCATCATCCTTCAGTTGATGCTTCAAAAGCGCAATCTGGAGAGTAATTGCCTGGAGAGGATTCTTTATCTCATGTGTAAGTGTCCTTGCAGCCTGCCCAAGCTTTACAAGGTTCTCCTGAGTGACCATCTTCTCCTTATATCTTCTGTTCTCGCGGTAGATCTTGATGATGTAGAGAAAGAGCAATGCGAGTCCTATGCTTACAATGGCTGTGATGAACACAAGGAAGTTGATTCGCCTTTGATATGCAGAGCCATCGAAAGCGATGTAGATAATTGAAGAAAAATCGAGGAGGACAGGAGATAGGATGTCATAGTTTCTATTGAATGCGGCGTTCACAACAGGCTGTCTTAAAAACCTTGTGTACTCCATTATCCCATATCGTTTATTGAAAGATATTGTATCCTGCCCAGCCTGCAGAGCATTAGATGGAACTCTGGCATAGACATTTCCCCAGGATGCAACGATGGAACCATTGGAGTTGTAGACAGCAACACCAATTATCCTATCGTCGTGCATGATCGCAGAGGAGCTGGTGTTTCCCTCTCCGAGTTCGAAGAGAATGCTGTTGAAGTTCTTTTCTACATCGTTGATCAACGAGAGTTTCTCGACCTTCAAAAGTGATGATGAAAGCCAGATTATAAGAGAAATCAAGGTCACAAAGGCAAGTGAAAGACCAACAAGTACAAAAAGGTGGTCTCGCCCAGAGTTCACGAGCTTACCAACCTTCTCCTTTTTTACTCTCTTGTCCCAAATCTTGCCCATCACAAACCTCACAGAGACTCATTTATTGATACCTATTTTAAATCATTTCCTACTATAGCATAACCAACAAAAAATACTAATCTCTTTGACAAGACTCTAAAGTAGATATCAGGTAAAGAATTCATGAAATACATCAAAAACACAGGTAAGAAAAGGCAAGATGGGATAATCTCACTTCAAAATATGCAAATGAGTAAAATCTCCTTGATTTGCACTATCCTTTACTCGGAAAAACATATTCACTATCAAACTTCCTGTCATGATTCCTGTTCTTCTAACTTGTGGTAATTTGATACGTAATCAGAAAATGTTGCCTCTGGAAGCATTCTGCGTTTCCTAATCATATCAGACCAGATCATATCTCCTTCCACTTGTGTAATTATCCTTTCTTCCATGGCTCTAATCAGAATATCTCCTGTTGTAATATGTGGAATCTTATACTTCTCAATATATGGTTTTATATCGCGAAGATTATTGCTAGCAAGCGTTCCGCCCCTTCGTTTTGACATGGCGATTCCTGCAGCTTCACCCCGCCCAATAATCCTCATTCCTTCTTCAGGATCAGTTATCATTTGTAGGTAATCATTATACTCCATAGAGCCAACTTCCATGCTCTCAACAATAATTTCTCCATTTTTTTTCAAGGCATCTACCCTTGATACAAGGTGTGGAACTCTTTTTAGTTCATTATAAACTTGCGATGGTAAAATAATTCTTTTTTCATATAGTTTTACCAGAATGCTTTCCTCCCGAACCCAAAGGAAGGCAGAGAGGCAATCTGTATCAAAGAAATATTTCTCAATCAATTACTTCTGCCCCCTGAACATCCCCATCCAAACCAAACACAATATCGTCACGGAAGGCATCGAGCAAAAGCTCATCGATTTTTCCAGACGAAACAAGATCCCTATTTTTCATTTCCTCTACCTGTTTCAAATAATGCCCATACGTTCTTTTCATTAGTTCAGGAGGTGTCGGCCTATACAGCTTATCGTCATACCCAAGTTTTCGAGATACAGATATGACACCATGGTTATAGTCATCAATCTTATCAGAAGAGAGATATCCTTCATTAACCAATCGCCATAACATTGCCAAATGGCTCATTCCAAAGTACTGCTCCAAAGCAATCACTTGAGGCAAAGAAAGCAAACTATCGCAAGATACTTTTCTTACCTCTGCACGTAACGATTTATAAGGAGCAAGAAAATATGTGGCAAACTGGTCGGCACACTTTTCATTTTCACTTTTGGATTCAAATCTTTTTGAACACACATTGAACCCTGATCCCCCATCGAAATACAGGTGATACAATTCATGAGCAAGTGAAAATCTTTGGCGACCATATGACATAGTTGAATTGATCGCTATCAACTTTATCTCGCTATCGTTAACACACATTCCACTGATATTTTCACCAAGAGGATAGAACACAAGTGTAAGCTTATCGATATGATTGGCAAGTGAAAAAATATCAACTGGAGAATTGGCATCTTCTCCCAGCAGCTCTCTAAGTTCCTGTGCCTTTGTATTAAGTTCCAGCTTATCCAATTTTCGATTCCTCCAATGCTTTAGCCATAAATCTGCTATTGATTGCAATCTTTCCAATTTCAGCTATGACATGCAAATCGTCTTGGCTGACATCGTGAGAACGGAAAGCAAACTGGATTGGATTTACATCTTGCTCTATACCTTCAAAAGCAGCAAGACTATATCCATAAAGATTAACGAGGTTTTCCAACTGGTCGACAGTAAGGTTTCTTTCTCCAGTCTCAACCTTGGAAATAAAAGTCTGACTCACGCCTAGATAGTCTGCAATCTGTCCTTGCCTGAGACCTGCTTTCTCCCTCATCATTTTTAGTTTTTCAGAAATTGTGGCCATAGGTAAATCCTCCCTTTTGCTTTCTAGATATATCATACATTTTACTTGTCATATTTTCAATTTAATTTCATATAAAAATATGACAAACTAGGGAACCCCCTATAGGAACATATTCCAAAGAATCATTCGAATAGCTTTCAGCAACTGATCAGATGTGTCGGCTATTCATTATCAGTTGATATATTCTCCATTTCGCAACACAATCCATAGAAACATCAGTCATGAATTTCTATATTACAAGATAGACAAAGTCGCCATAAATAAGTTTTATGACTTGAACAATACATTCAATTTCAAGATAATCTCTAGCATGCTCAAGACACCTATACTGGACAAGGATTTAAGGCTGCACCTCGATAGCATCACAGAGGATGGCAGGGATATATTTCTCATTGCTGACGACCAGGTCAGAATAACCGCTGCAAATTGTACAAATCTAGTCAATCAGATGAGGGCAAACCACAAGACAGGCCTTCTTGAAAGCTATGTGCTTGGACAAGCCTATATTGCAGGCATTCTGCTTTCATCCTGCGTCAAGGGAAATGACCGAATCCAGCTCCAGATCGAGTGTGGAGGGCCTATCAAGGGAATCAGCATTGAAAGCTGGGCATGTGGCGCTGTCAGAGGCTATCTCATGAATAATCCAATCCCACTTGAAAAGCCACTCACTTCACTTGATACATCCCTCCTCTTCGGTCCAGGATTCATTTCAGTTTCGAAGGTTCTTGAGGGTTCAAAGGAACCAGTTACAGGCACTGTAATGATGAGCTATGGAAACATTGCAAAGGATCTGGCACTGTACTTTACTGAAAGCGAACAGACTCCAACACTCATCTACATCTCACTCAAATTCGATGAGAAGGGAAATATCATCGGCGCAGGAGGCCTTTTTATCCAGGCTCTCCCTGGCTGTGATGAAAAAATCCTCGATTCTCTCCAAGAGCAGAGCTCAAGGCTTTCAAACCTTGGCCTTGCACTTTCAAGAAACGAAAGCATCGAGGAGTACGTGCTTTCGAACTTCAACTCTTACAAGCCAAGAAAATTGGCTCACTCACCTATTGGTTTTTCTTGCCCCTGCTCCAAGGATGGCTTCAAGAAATATCTAAAAACATTACCGCAGAAGGAAAAAGAGGGGATTTTGAAAGGCTCCTTCCCTTTGAATCTCGAGTGCTTTAACTGCGGCAGTATATACAGCTTCGAAAAGAGCGACGTGGAAACGCTCTTTGACAAGGAGGAAAAGAAATGATCTATTTTGCTCAGTCAGCTGCAAATCAAGCTGACCTAGTTGCAAAGGAGGCCCTCAAGGCTGGTGCCACAGAGGTCCGTCCAACTTCATCCGGCGTTCAATTCGCTGGTTCACTAGAGGCAGGCTATCGCTTCTGTCTCACATCGAGAGTCTCCTCAAGACTTCTCATGGCCCTCTGCTTCGATGAAGACGTAAACAGCTCTGACGAGCTCTATGAGAAGGCTATGGATTTTGCTTGGGAGAATTGGGTAACTCCTGAAAAGACCTTTGCGATCACAAACACGATCCAGATGTGCCCATGGCTCAACAATGGCCACTTTGCTGCACTCAGAGTAAAGGATGCAATCGTTGATAGGATCAAGGAAAAGTTCAATGATGAACGACCTAATGTCGACACCGAAAACCCAGATATCACATTCCATGTCCATATCAGAGCAAACAGAGTAATCATCTATGTAGATTTCTCGGGAGAAGGCCTTTACAAGAGAGGATATAGAGGTGAAAACCTTGATGTTTCTCTCAAGGAACATCTTGCCGCAGCCCTTCTATACAGAACCGAATGGTACAAGAGCGTAGAGGAAGGAAAGCCTGGAGTACTGCTCGATCCATTCTGTGGAACCGGAACAATCCCAGTAGAAGCAGCTTTGATGGCAGCTAACATCGCACCAGGCCTTCTCAGAAAGACTCCATATGCATTCGAGAAGTTCCCTACCTTCGAGCCTGAAACATATAACAGACTCATAGATGAGCTTGGAGATGCTGCAGAGGAAGCAAGAGATAGAGAGATAAAGATATATGCATCAGATGTTAGCCGCGTCGCAGTAGAGACTGCAAAGGCTGCAGCATTGAAGGCAAATGTCTACGACCTCATCTCTTTCGACATAAAGGATTTCACTGAGATAAAAGAGGCTCCTTCCGAAAGAGGCTATATCATTACAGATCCTCCATATGGAATGAGAGTGAGCGAGAACACAACAAAGCTCTATACTCTTATCGGACAGACAATTCAGAATGTCTTCAAGGGTTGGAAGGCATCAATCCTCTGTGGAGACAGTGAACTACTTTCAAATATCGACATGAAACCAGACAGGACCAATTCCCTCTACAATGGTGGAATTCTCTGTCAGCTTGCTCACTACTATGTCTTTACAGAAGAGGAGAAGGAAGCATTCATCGAAAGAGCAAAGCAGAGAAAGGCTGAACGCCTTTCACAGCCTCTCACTCCAGGTGCTGAAATGGCATACAACCGCCTCAAGAAGAACCTTGCCGAGATAAAGCCAAAGATGGAAGCAGAAGGTGTCACCTGCTATAGAATCTATGATGCAGACATGCCAGAGTATTCTGCAGCAATCGATATCTATGAAGGAAAGTGGATAAATTTGCAGGAATATGCAGCTCCAGCAACTATCGAAGTTGAGACAGCAGAACGCCGTTTGAACGAACTTGTGCTTGCAACCGAGAGAGCAACAGGGATCGACCTTGAGAACATCTTCGTAAAGCAGAGAACCCAGATGAAGGGAAAGGAACAGTACAAGAAGCTCGCTTCTTCAAACAAGTTCTATCTCGTGAACGAAAACGACCTCAAGTACCTTGTAAACTTCACTGATTACCTCGACACTGGCGTCTTCCTCGATCATAGACCGATAAGGAAGTTCATCCAGGAGAATTCAAAGGGAAAGAGATTCCTAAATCTCTTCTGCTACACAGCAACTGCATCGCTGAACGCAGCTAAGGGCGGAGCTATCCACACAACAAGTGTCGATGCTTCAGCAACCTATCTTGACTGGGCTCATGAGAACTTCCGCATAAACGGTTTCTCTACAGACTTCGACAACTTCTTCTACAAGTATGATGTAATGGATTATCTCTGGGACACATATGATAAGTTCGACCTTATCTTCTGTGACCCACCAACCTTCTCGAACAGCAAGATGAGAGATACATTCGATGTCCAGAGAGACCATGTCAGACTCATAGAAGCATGTATGATGCATCTTGCAAAGGATGGCCTTTTGATCTTCAGCAACAACTTCCGCCGTTTCAAGCTAGATGAAAGAATCCTTGAAAAATTCTCAGTCGAGGATATTTCAAAGGAGACTATCGGAAAGGATTTCGAGCGAGATATGAAAATCCATCAATGCTATCTTATCCGCAACAAGGTAAAGATCGAAATCCCAACAAAAAAGATAATAAAGATAAAGAATGACTGACAGGAGGAGACACCCTTTGGTGTCTCTTCTTTTTGAACACATTTTTCTAATATAGCCCTGTGTAGCAATAGACAGAGAAATACATACTGAATATCATAGCGACAGGGTATTTACCAAGGAGAGATTATGGATCAGAACTGGGAAAAGGTTCAGCTTTCGCGTGAATTTCTGGATCAGGGTGTTTCCTGCTACAGCCTCAAACATTCAAGTTATCTGAATGAATACTACCTCGTCTCCGAGGCTGAAACCAGGAAACTGATGAATCAGCCAGAGGTCGTTGGCTTCGATGTCTACCGCTCATTGGTCCACTCTACATCCCAGATGCTCTATTTTCTTAAGGAAAGAAAGTGCATCCACCATGTAAATATCCTTTCGATCCTGAGAGGTGCTCTCAACTATCCTCTGGAAGAAGCGTGCTGGAATGAACATATCAGAGTTCATGACATCAGCTTCCTCTCAAGTGAAAGAGTTTTCAAGGATGGTTCAATTGCAGGCCTCGAGATCAAATATGACAAGATTGCTCTAGTTCCAGACAGCACTTTGATGATCGGCGACATCATCGCATCCGGCGCAACCCTTCTCCACTGCCTCAGATATCTGATCGACTACTATCGAAAGAATGGGCAGAAACTTAGAAATATCGTCTTCTTCACTATCGGTGGAACCAAAGGAATCGATCTACTTGAGGACCTGACAAGAGAAATCAGGACATATTGGCCTGACTTCAAGGGATTCATAACAGTCTACTATGAAGGAATATTCAGCTGCTACGAAGAAGGAGACAAGGGTGTTTCTGGAATAAACATTGCAAACGTCGACTTTTACTGGAAAGGCGGCATCATCTCACCTGAATTCAGAAGACAGACACTTTCGATGCAGAACCCTCTCTTTGAAAAGTGCACAATCTATGATGGCGGCGCAAGACGCTATGAGATCAAGGAGCACATCCAGGAGGTTCTGGAGTTCTGGGAACATATCGAGAAGAATGCAAACAGGATAGACAAGTACAAGCTTCTTGAAGAAAAGCTTGGACACAGTCTCGACATCTCATATGAAGAGTGGCTAAAGGACTGCCACTACCTCGACCTTGACAAAAAAGAGACCACCTGGCTGTACAACCAGGAGAAAGGTTTCATAAAAGCGTGCGAAAATGTTTCTCTTGGACAGCTTGCATCCGACAGGATAAGAGAATTCAGAGAAACCTTGAAAAAGTATTTCATTTGAAAACCAAATAAAGGAATAGAAAATGGCAGAAAACACAAAAGTCGATGTAGACTTTGCTGAGAGCGCTGTGCCTCAGAGTGAAAGAAGAAGTCTACTTACAATGTTCATGATCATGCTTGGCTTCACATTCTTCTCCGCTAGCATGTGGGTTGGCCAGCAGCTTGCAGATGGTCTTGATCTTCCAGGCTTCATTGGTGCACTCATCTTCGGTGGTGCAATTCTCGCTGTCTACACAGGCCTCCTCGGCTATGTTGGTGCAAAGACAGGTTTCAGCCTCGACCTGCTCGCTCGCAAGGCATTTGGTCAGAAGGGTTCATACCTCCCTTCTGCAATGATTGCAATTACACAGGTTGGCTGGTTCGGTGTAGGTGTTGCTATGTTTGCAATCCCAGTTGCAAAGGAACTTCTTGGGGGCTCTGTAGCAGCTGAATGGGCACTGGTAATAATCGCAGGCGCTTGTATGACAGCTTCTGCATACTTCGGAATCAAGTCGCTCACAATCGTCAGCTATATCGCAGTTCCATGTGTAGCAATTCTTGGTACCATCGCAATGATCCTTGCAGTCGTCAGAGGAGATGCAACACTCGTCGAGCAGTTTGCAAAGTCTTCAGGAACTCTCACTGTAATTTCTGGTGCAGGTCTTGTAATTGGCTCATTCGTATCTGGTGGTACAGCAACTCCTAACTTCACTAGATTCGCAAAGAGCGGAAAATCCGGTGCGATCACAACTGTAGTTGCCTTCTTCATCGGTAACTCTCTGATGTTCTTCTTCGGTGGTATCTCATCCATCTACGTAGGTGGCAACGACATCTTCGAAGTCATGCTCAACCTCAACCTCTTCTATCTTGCAGTCCTCGTTCTTGGTCTCAACATCTGGACAACAAACGATAATGCACTCTATTCAACAGGTCTTGGTTTTGCAAACATCTTCCACACAAAGAAGAAGCCAATGGTCCTCGTTTCCGGTATCGCAGGAACACTCACAGCCAACTGGCTCTACTGGAACTTCTGCTCCTGGCTCAACATCCTTAACTGCACTCTCCCACCATGTGGTATCATCCTCGTGCTTGCATACTTCCTCAACAAGGATAAGTATGATGATCCATCAACATCCGAGATCGTAAACTGGTATGCAGTTGTTGGTGTAGTCCTTGGCGCAGTTGTAGCAAATCTCCTCAAGTGGGGTGTTCCATCCTTGAACGGTATGGCAATTGCATCCATCTGTTACCTCATCGGATACTTCAGAAAGAAGTAAAAGAATTGATTTGGTAAGTAAGCCCTCTTCCCTCTGGTCGAGGGCATTTTATTTGCCCTTTGACAAAGCAAAATCCAAGTTCTATTCTATTGTGACATAGCGGGTAGTAGCGCAGTGGTAGCGCACCTGGTTCGGGACCAGGGGGTCAGAGGTTCAAATCCTCCCTGCCCGAAAATATGATTTATCACAAAGTCTTGTAAATCGATCATTTTACAGGACTTTTTCCTTTAAACTGCACACTTTTTTACACTTTTAGTTTAGAGACCTTGAAGATGTTTAATGATAGAATTGGAAACATGGAGAAGACTTACATTTCCATTGACCTCAAATCCTTCTACGCCTCGGTCGAATGTGTCGAGAGAGGCTTAGATCCTCTTACGACAAATCTTGTTGTCGCAGATCCAGAGAGAACAGACAAGACAATCTGTCTTGCTGTCTCCCCGGCGATGAAGGCACTAGGTGTAAAGAATAGGTGCAGAGTCTTCGAAATCCCAAAAGACATCAAGTATATAATGGCAAAGCCTCGGATGCAGCTCTATATAGACACATCTGCAAAGATCTATGAAACCTACCTTGAATATGTTTCGAAGGATGATATCCATGTCTATTCGATAGATGAGTGCTTCATCGATATAACTTCCTACCTGAAGCTCTACAAGAAAAGTGCCCATGAGATGGCAAGGGAGATGATCCGTTCTGTATTGAAAAAGACAGGGATAACAGCAACTGCAGGAATTGGAACTAACCTATACCTTGCAAAGATTGCAATGGATATAGTTGCAAAGCATGTAGAAGCAGATGAAGACGGAGTCAGGATCGCAGAACTCGATGAAATGTCATACAGGCGCCTGCTTTGGGATCATCAACCTCTTACAGATTTCTGGAGAGTTGGCCATGGGACTCAAGAAAGGCTTGAGAGGCTCGGCATTCATACGATGGGCGAACTATGTCGCTTCTCTTTGAACGACGAAGATACTCTATACAAGACATTCGGTGTTGATGCCGAACTTCTCATTGACCACGCCTGGGGATATGAAAGCACCAGGATGGTCGATATCAAGAAATACAAGCCCAAATTGAATTCACTCGGGATCGGGCAGGTGCTTTCATGTGCATACTCGTTTGACAAGGCAAGAGTCGTGATAAGGGAAATGGCGGAAACACTTGCACTTGATATGGCTGAAAAACAGCTTGTCAGCGATTCTATCGCTATCGTTGTCAACTACGACAGCTCGAGTAAATTCTATAACGGAGTTGTAAGCAGAAGTTATTATGGTCGCCTTGTCCCTCACCCTACTGGAGGAACGATTACTCTTGAAGGAGCCACCAACTCCATGAAGAAGATTACAGATGGAACTCTTGAACTCTTTGACCGAACTACAGACCCATCTCTCCTCATCAGGAGGCTTAATATCACAGCAAACAACACGCATCCTATTTCCTACACGCAGATGACACTCTTTGACGATGAAGAGAAGGAAAAGGAGGTAGAGAACCTCCAAAAGACACTCATCGACATAAAGAAGAAGTTTGGAAAGAATGCAATCCTCAAAGGTTTGAACTTTCAGGAAGGTGCAACACAGAGGGAGCGAAATGAGCAGATTGGAGGGCACAAGGCATGAGCAAGTATGATGATATTATCAACATGCCCCACTACGTCTCAAGGACTAGACCTCAGATGGCTCTAGAAGAGAGAGCAAAGCAGTTTTCTCCCTTTGCTGCATTGAAGGGTTACGAGGAAGCAATAGAGAAAAAGCAGCAGGCAAAGGAAAAGAGAGCCATTCTCTCTGAGTACAGCAAGATGTTGATCGACAACAAGCTAAAAAGTCTCAAAAAGGGAGATGAAGCTGTCCTCACATACTTCGATAGAGATGAAAATGTGACAAGAAAACTTGCAGGAAAGATTATCAGGCTGGAAGCTGAAAACCTCCGTTTGCAACTTGGTGATGAAACAATATCATTCGAGGATATTCTCGATATCACCTCTTAGATCTGAAGCTGAGCATCAAGATAGAAGAAAGGACTAGGATGATACCAACAAGACTAACAAGTCTTATCCTTTCTCCATAGAGAAGGACACCGACAAGAGAGGCAACAACGACTTCAGTCGAGGCCATGACTGGCACCTTGCTTGTCTCCTTTATCATCTCAACACCTTTGTAATAGACGATGTAAGTAATTGAGGTTGCGATCAAGGCAAAGAAGAAACCCCAGATAAGTATCTCTGAACTGAAAACAAAGCCTGTCTTGGTAAAAGGTGACCTCAAAAGAAGGAAAACAGTTGCAAAGAAGAAGCTGTACATCGCTGTTAGCAGAGGGTTTCCATCTTTGGTTGCTATACGGCCAATTATTGCAGCAAGCGAGTAGCAGAAACCTGCAGCTACGCCAAAAAGGATTCCATCGAGATTCAAGGATGAGATATCAAGACATCCATTGGAGACTGTGAGGATGCAACCAATGATATTTGTCACAATTGCAAGAACCTTTTCTTTTGAAAGTCTTTCTGAAAAAAGTAGCATTGAAAAAAGCAGAGTAAAGACAGGAGATATATATAAAAGAACCGAGGAGACGGAAACACCTACACTCTCAATTGCCAGGCTATAACAGATATTGAAGACAGCCTGTGTAACAATGCCAAGAAGAGCACAGGCAATAAACTGTCTTACAGAAAGACGCATTCTTTTTGCTCCAAGCAAAGCAAGGCAGACAAAGAACATTATGATAAATGAAAAGCCAACTCGTAAAAGAGCGATAGTATCAGCATTTGCTCCATGAAGTGAAAGTTGTTTTACAAAGAGCCCTATCGTTCCCCATAAAAAGCCTGCGACAAAAACAAATAGATATCCTTTCCTTTCTGCATTCATAACGAGAGGATATTACAACTTTTAATTCTGTTGTGAAAGCGATTCCATTTGGAGGGAAATCAGCTTTTCATCAGATCCTTTATGCTCTTGTCCTTGAAATAGCCTTCGATCAGACCACCAAGCTCATTCCACATCGGAAATGACCTGCAGTCTGCTTTCCTTTCACAGCCAGGAGAACAGGAATCTATACAGTTTACAGGAGAAACAGTCTTTTCTGTCACACTCAGAACTTCAAGGATTGTTATCTTCTCGGGGCTCTTTGAAAGCTTATAGCCACCACTTTTTCCCCTGAAACCTTCAATGAGACCTGCATTTACCAGCTCACGAGCAATGCTTTCCATATACTTTAAGGATATTTCCTGTCTCGATGCGATATCACCAAGAGAAACAGGAGCCTCCTGAGAGTGCTCTGCCATATCAACTAGCGCCCTTATTGCATATCTACCTTTTGTCGAAACTAGCATCTTTTCACCTGTAAAACAATTATAGCCTTGATTTCATAGCGGTACAATCAAAGAAAATATGGCCTCTCCTTCATAACTGCATTGTTAAAAAGCTTCTCTACCGCCCTATTGTAATCTGGTGTCTTTCTCGCCTTTCTGACATCTTTGACAAGTCTTTCTCCGTCTTCAAAGAGCCGGCACCAATACCACCAGAACTCCTTCATCCTATCAAGGTAGATATCTCCGCCTTCGATGACACTCATCATCGTGCTTTGCATATCCATGTGGAATGAGATGAATTCATCCATCGTCAACTGCGCATTCCCTTCACACAGACGCGCAAGAGAAGGATTTGTTATCAACCCCCTACCAAGCATTATGCGTTTTACATCTGGATACTTTTCTCTGAATGCCTTTACATCTTCAGGAGAAAACATGTCCCCATTGTAACTTAATGGAACCTTGATGTTTCTATACACTTCATCGAAGGCTTCCATTCTCACACTGCCCTTGTAGAAATCTGTGCGAAGGCGCGGGTGGACAATTAGCTCCTTTATTGGATAGCAGTTGAAGAGTTCGATCAGACGAGGCAGAAGATCAAGTGAATCGAATCCAACTCTCGTCTTTATGGAGATAGGAAGTTCTGCTGATGAAAAGATTCCATCGAGAAATTCTCTTAGTTCTTCAAGGTGTGATAAAAACCAGGATGCTCGCTGCTTCTTTACAACAGTCTGCATCGGGCAACCCAAATTGAGGTTCACTTCCTCATACCCCTTTTCCTTTATCTCTCTGACAAAGCTGGCAAATAGATCGCTCTTGTTTGTCATTATCTGAGGAATTACCGAGAGTCCTCTGTTGTTTTCAATCCTGATTTCTCGCACATCCCTTCCCATGACAGCGCCATAGCGGGGTGTCAAGAAGAAGGTATAGTAGCGATCGATATTGCTAAAGTGGCGATTGACTACCTGTCTGTACCACCAGGTAGTTATGCCTTCCATTGGTGCATATGAATAGATCATTTCAGTCAACTATTAACATTATTCCATTGTAGATGACAATAGATAGACCATTTGGTCATCAAATTGCACCAAGAGTTTTGAAAATGAAGAACCAGACTGTCAGTGTGAAAGCACTTAGAAGTGTTGTTATCATAATGACCTCTGACGAGACAAATCCTTCATATCCCATATTCTTTGCCATCACATAGGATGCAACTGTAGTTGCAGAGCCCAGCATGACGATAATTGCAACCAAAGCTTCGTTCCTGAAACCAATGATATAAGCGAGAGGAGAGAATATCGCGACAAAGACAACTAGCTTGAAAACCGATGCAATTATCGCAGGCAGAAGATTTCCATCAAGACGCTTGAAGTCGAGGCTTGCACCCATTGCAATTACACCAAGAGGTGTTGCTGTTGCACCAATATTTGAAATTGTCTTGTATGGTATACCCTTCAGAGGAAGGCCAAGGAAAGACCAGACGAGACCTATGAGAATTGCGATAATGATAGGGTTCTTTACAATTTTCATTCCCGAACTCTTTATCTTCTCCCATCTCGAGCCCTTCTCTTCCGTCTTGAAGACAGATAGGACGATGACAGCGAATATATTGTATAGAGGAGCACAGCCTAGCACCATCAAAGGACCCATTGCGGTTGTCGAGTACATGCTCTGAATGAATGCAATTCCTAAAATTGTGGCACTGCTTCTGTAGCTTGCCTGGATGAACTCACCTCTGACAGAGTGGTCCTTGAAAAGGAAGGAAACAATAGTCGAGATCAGAATGGAAAACAAGGTTGCAAAGACACAGAAGAGCACATAGCCCAAATCCCAGGTGCTCTTGAAATCAATTACTCATTGTTGACACTTGACTAGGCAGCCCTTTTGATGCTGATTGAGAAGGAGGCGAGGAAAGCCTTAACGATCTCGAAGATGGCAGACTTTAGTTCGTTCTCATCGATATCGAATCTTCTTGACATCTCGGCAACGAA
>JAFVDZ010000095.1 GCA_017478205.1 Spirochaetales bacterium
AACTGAAGAACTGAGGTAGCAGTAGATACCAGACTAAAGAAACTGAAGTTTGGGCGATTTCTTCTTGCTGGTTATTTTATCCTGCTCCCATCTGGCGATTTTATCCTGCTGTTTTTGGGTTATTTTCGCCCGCTGCTAATATCATATTGTGATAATATATTCAATGATTTGGTGTTCAATATATAGATGTTGATAATCAAATACTGAACAAAAATAGTATATTTATTGAGGAGAGAAATAGAATGGCAAAGATGATGAAGCCTGAAGTTAAGGCTGTTCGTTTTGGTGGTGCTGATGTAATTGCAACATCTGCCCTTACTGTCGGGAATCGTTATTATACCAAAGGTGCAGAAGTTAACGAGGCTTATGGTAATTCTGACAGAAAATCTGGTGCGAACTATACTTTCATTTATAATGGTGGCAGTAGCACAAACTTAAATGATTTAAATGATTATGATAGTTATACTAATGGTAATGTGCCATATGCTTGGTATAATGGATCTTCTTGGTACACGGATGGTATAAAGTATAGTGAAGCTGATGGTAAAGAATGGGAAGATTCTTCTCGTGCAACTTCATATACATATACAATATCATAACAATATTTAGCATAATTATTTTTGAAATACACCTCTCCTTCTCCTATGGTTGGAGAGGTTTTCTTTTAGATGCTTATGAATTACACATCGTTTAATAGATATATACAATCTGATGCCATTCAATCTATTTTGGATAAGAGGAAAGATGGGACTTTCCGTGAGTTCTTTGATGACTGGAAGTGGATATTCTCTTTCTCTGCTAGATATAAGGGAATCATTGTCTTTTATACTTTCTTAGGCATTCTTGGCTCTTCTTTATCTTTGGTATCTGCTTGGATATCTAGGCTGCTCATAAACATTGTAGTAGGACAGGAGAGAGAGCAGCTTGGTCTTCTGATAGGTTTGATGCTTGGATCAACTGTATTCAATCTTGTCTTAGGTTCTGTTTCTTCCCGAATAAACACGAGAATATCAATATACGTAAATAATGATATCCAGAGTCATATATTCGAGCATATACTAGATGCTCGCTGGAAAGAGCTATCTAGCTATCCATCTGGAGATTTGCTTAATCGATTCAATAACGATGTTGGAACGATTGCAGGCAATGCAATCGGTTGGATACCGAATCTTGTAATCAACATATACAGTTTTGTAATTACCTTTATTGTCCTTTTCCGCCTCGATTCAATCATGGCTTGGATCGCAATCCTTTCAGCGCCATTCTTGCTTGCGATGAGTAGACGCATAATGCGTCGTCAGAAGGAATATAGAAAGAGAGTTCTTGAACTAAACTCTGGAATGATGAGTTTCGAAGCAGAAACCTTCTTCAATTTCGATATGATCAAATCATTCGGTGTCTTTGGCTACTACGGAAGAAAACTAAAAGAGTGGCAGAAGAAGTATAAGGATTATAGCCTTGACTACAACATGTTCCACATCAGGACAAACATCATGATGACACTGGTTGGAACTGTAGTCTCTATGGCAGCTTTTGGATACTGTCTCTTTAGACTCTGGACAGGACAGATACTCTATGGTGACATGACATTCTTCTTGCAGCAGAGAGGAAGTCTGTCTGCCAGGTTCAATAACCTTGTAAGTACCATCCCCGGAATGCTCAACAGTGCAATCTCTGCTCACAGAATCCGTGAACTCATGGATCTTCCTGCTGAGAAACATGACACAGAAAGTTATGAGAAGATGAAGGAGAATGCAACAAAAGGTCTTGCTGTAGAGTTCAAGGATATCTCATTTTCATATCATGATGGCAGAAATGGAGAACAGCATGTGTATGAGAATGCATCCTTCCAGGCATCTCCTGGGGAAATCGTAGCAATTCTTGCACCGTCGGGTGGTGGTAAGACAACCTTCATGAGACTGCTACTTGGCATGCTTGAACCAGATAAGGGAGCAGTTGTTCTGAGAACCAGAGAAGGTGAAGAAGTTCAGGTCAATGCTGATATGCGTCTCTTCTTTTCATATGTTCCTCAAGGTAATACTGTTCTATCTGGAACCATTGCAGAGAATATGCGCATGGTAAGAGAGGATGTACAGGATGAAGAGATAGTTAACGCACTCAAGACTGCATGTGCCTGGGAGTTTGTAGAAAAGACAGGCATTGCTGGAAAGGTAGGTGAGAGAGGACGTGGTATCTCTGAAGGACAATCACAGCGTCTTGCTATTGCAAGGGCACTTGTGAGAAATTCACCAATTCTGCTTTTGGATGAAGCAACAAGTGCTCTTGATATTGAAACCGAGGAGAGAGTACTTTCTAATATTATCAAGACAGATCCTAACAAAGTCATCATCGTTTCGACACATAGACCAAGCGTACTGAAGCTATGTGATCGCGTATACAGAATCAAGGATGGAAGGATCGAGCAGACTGATTTCAGTAACGTCAGAAAGGAAGAGCTGCAAATGCCTGAGAATAGACCTGTCAGGATCGATGCATCAATTCCAGATCTCTCAAAAAATGAGAAGATGCAGGGCGTTGACTGGTGGGAAATGTAGAGGAGAAAGCTAGGATGAGTTTGGAAGAAGAAGTTGTTGTGAAAGATATAAATGAAGGAGTTGATAATACTGAAAGGAAAGCAAATGGTCTCAAATATTATCAGGCTGTAGATGCATTGAAGTTCTGGCTAATGCCATTTGTATGTTTCATCTCATTTGGCTTTCCATTTCGATATGGATATCTAGTCTCTACATTATCTGGCTTTGCACCATTATGTTTCTTTATCCTCTCTGGCTTCTTTGCACTTATCGATGAAGATGAAAATTTCAAGCGACTTGAAAGGAGAATCAAGAGGACAGGTTTGATGTTCCTTATCCTCTTTGCTCTCTGCTTGAGTGTGAATATCATCTTCTACTTGATCAGTGGAGCAGATATACTTGCTGTGCTTTCTGCTCTGACAAGAAAGAGGGTTCTCTTCAATTTCTTTGTTCTCTGTGCATGGCCATTTCCTATGGGGGAAAGTATCTGGTTTATACAGAGTCTCTTTTACTCCTACATTATTCTGTACATTCTTTATCGCTTACGTCTTGGATCTTTGCGCTGGATACTCCTTGCACTCTGTGCTGTGTTGATGATTTTCTCCGGTGAGCTTGCTGGTGTTGTTGGATTCAATTTCCTCGGCGCACCATATCTACCACCAAATGTCTTCACTCGTGCACTGCCTTATGTTCTCCTTGGTGGACTCATGAGGAAATATATGGATGTCTTGAAAGCAAGGAAGGCTTGGAACTATCTACTTATGATTCCTCTTGGACTTTTACTTGCTTATTGTGAGTTTACATTGCTTTCAAGAACAGGCTTGCTTGTTACAACAAGCCATGCTATAGGGCTTGGCCTAACAGCGTTTGGACTCTGCGCTTGGGTCATATTCTATCTTGATATGTCTCAGAGCTTGCTCTGCGCTATAGGACGACCTGTTGCTAGAAGAATATATCTGATAAGTCAGTTGATCGCATTTGTACTTTTGATGTTGTCTTTCAGGATTTCTCCAAATGCTGTAACATTCGTCAGGAGTTTTAGCGGTCTGCTTATCTATCTTGTTTGTCTTGCTCTAGTTTTACCTATGACGCTGCTTACTATGGAATGAGATGGTAGGGTTTGGGAGGAGAGAAAATGAAACTGAAATATGAGTTTGTTGTCATGGATATGGGTGGTGAATATTCTGCTGTCCCTGTAGGAGATGATACCTTCCACGGAATCTTGAAACTTAACGCAATTGGTGCCGAGATTCTTGAGCAGCTAAAGGAAGAGACTACTCCTGAAAAGGTGCATAAGTATCTTAAAGAGAAGTATCCAGAAAGCACCGATAAAGAGATAGGTGAGAATCTTGTCAACTTCCTGAATTATCTTCTGAAGGAAGGTATCCTCGTCGGACCATGATGGTGGATCAATATGGAAACAAGCTTTGAAGAAGAACTTGAAAAGTCTGGGCACATTGTCTACACAAACGTTGGAATCAGCATGCTCCCTTTACTGAGAGAGAATCGTGATGTCATGCTGATCGAGAAAAAGGAATTCAAGTGCTATGACGCAGTTCTCTTCAGAAGACCATGTGTGACCGGAAGAGGTCACTATATAGTTCATAGAATCCTCAGGATCAACAAGGATGGAAGCTGCTGGATCGTAGGAGACAACCTTGTTCAGGGTGAAATAGTCCAAAGGGAAGATATCGTGGGAACCCTTACTGGTGTGTATCGAAATGGTAAGCTTATCAAGTTCGATGATCTTGGATATCGTCTCTATGTAGCTTTCTGGTGTAGGCCATGGCCACTTCGTTTCCTTATATTGCGTTTGAGGAACTTCTTAAGAAGAGTGCTGTCTAAAATCAAGAGAATTATCAAGAAGGTGGGTCTTATCAAATGACTTTCAATATCTCCCTTGCAGGTTTTGTATTCCGTATCGATAGCTTGTATGACGAAATCTACAATATGTGTTCGTCTTATATTGTTTCCTCTGAAGATGTCGATTTTACTATAAAGGTTTGCAAGGAAGACATAGAGAAAGAGCGTGAAAGGGCAAGGCTTCAGGAAGAGAGGGAAGGGCGATGCCATGAGGATTTTTCTGCTTCCTACCTTGAGACTCTCGCTGTCTATAGAAGGATTGCAGAGACTATGCCAGAACATGATGTTTTCCTCATCCATGGTTCTGCATTAGCTGTAGGTGATTCCTGTTATCTTTTTACAGCTCCATCTGGAGTTGGAAAGACGACACATACAAAAATGTGGCTTGAGAACATCAAAGGAAGTTTTATCGTAAATGGGGACAAACCATTGATTCGTCGCTTTGGTGATAACTTCATATTATATGGTACTCCTTGGGCAGGAAAGGAAGGATGGAACAGGAATACATCTGTTCCTCTGAAAGGTATAGTTTTCCTTAATCGTGGGCTTGAGAATAGGATCTGGAGAGTATCGGCTTCTGATATGCTTCCATTCCTTATTAGTCAGACATATAGACCATCTGATATAAAGGCTCAGAAGAAAACACTGGAGCTACTCCAGTCTTTATGGAGTCATGTTCCTTTCTATAAGCTTGAATGTAATATGGATAAAGAGGCTGCTTTGATTGCATATGAAGGGATAAGCTGCCAGTCAGGTACCTGAGATCAAGTATCCTAAATGATGATTAAGGTCTTTGAATATTTTTCATCATTCGACAAGTCTATTGTGGATCTGAAAATCGAAGAAATGAAAAGTAGTGATGATAAACGAATTCTTAAAATTGACGCAGGTCACAAGATTGAAGGTTCTGATGAAATTAAATATATACCGTTTGGATTGGAGTCGTCAGGAACATTGAAGAAATTTGCTCTTTTTCCATATGTACAGGAGGCTCTGGATAAAGGTGGTATATTACTTGTTAATGAGTTGAATGCAGGACTACATCCTCTGTTGGTAAGAACATTCGTCCAGCTGTTTATGGACCCTGAAGTGAACAGCAATAATGCACAGCTGATATTTACTTCTCATGATGCAT
>JAFVDZ010000096.1 GCA_017478205.1 Spirochaetales bacterium
CGCTTCCTTACTCTCTCTTTCCCTTCGCTCATGTTTCAAAGAACCGTGGCCGTTGTGGCCAACGGATGTAGAAATTAAACCTTTGATGATTTTTTTTCAAGCACTTTCTGCCACTTTTTCGCAAAGTTTTTTCTCTTTTACTACTAATCCATTGATGGATATAGAGATAGAGTGAAAAAATATTTTTTGCACTTCTTTTATTCACTTATATAAGTGTCCAGATGAGCAAAAATGGCAGAATATATCGAATCCCTGACAGGTACTACTAATATTATTAAGGAATAGAAATGTTAGATGGATCTGCAAGGATAAAAAAAGGTAGCCATCTCTGACTACCTGTCATCTCCGTGGAGAATTGAACTCCAGTTACCGGGATGAAAACCCGGTGTACTAACCACTATACGACGGAGACTCGACCTTTTATTAAGGTTGTGAGCCGCACTGGATTCGAACCAGTGACCCACGCCTTAAAAGGGCGTTGCTCTACCTGCTGAGCTAGCGGCCCGCGCAACGAAAATAAACTTAACTTAAACGCTGAATTAAGTCAACAGTAAAAGAAAACTTTTTTTATCTTCCATATTGCAAGCGATTAACAAGCCTCTTTTCTTCTGATTATAATACATGGGTTATGAAAAAATGTTATCTATTATTACTTATAATATTTGTATCCCTTTCACTTTCAGCTACTTTCAATTCAGCTGAAAGCGATTATCGCTTCTATAATCAGGCAGCATTCGAAGATGATGTAAGGATTCTTGAGTCTGAACTCAAGATGGCAAAGAGTGATGATGAGAAATATGAAATATTGTGGCGTCTTTCAAGAGACCAGCTCACTATTACAGATCAAGTAGAAGAATCCTTGAAGAAAGATGAGAAGATTGCACGATATACAGCTGCAGAGGAACTTGCTGATAAGGCACTCGCGATCAAGTCTGCTCCTGATGCTTATCACTGGAAGGCATCTGCTATCGGTAGAATTGGACAGGCAAATGGTCCAATGAACAGCCTCAAGAAGGCAAAGCCAATGCAGGAGTTGATCGTCAAGGTTCAAGATGATTTCAATGCAGATAGATCGGACTCCTGGTATGTTCTCGGACTTCTATACAACCAGCTACCGAAGAAACCATTGAGCTTTGGAAACGATGCCCAGGCTATCAGCTACATGAGAAGGTGTCTCGATACCCAGGACAATGTTAACAGATCCAACCTGACAAACTATCTTGAACTTGCAAATCAGCTCTGGCAGAGAGATTGGTCCAGAAAGAAGAGGATCAAGGAGTTCGAGAAGATGGCAGCAAGCTACAATGCTGAAACTCTTCCTTCTGAAAAGATGAAGTACTACGAAGGAGCTATGGCAGATCCATTCTATCTCAAATCTCCTCTTTCAGAGCTCTCTGACAGAAAGGAAGCAATCCAGATACTTGAATATGGTCTTGCCAACTATGAAAAGAGAAGCGTTAAACTTCCTGATGACATAAAGAAAGCGAAGATTTGCAAAGATCGACTTTCTTTCATGAAGAGTGAGATTTGAGAAAATACACTTTTCATATCCAGATCCTGAGAGGTTTTTTTACTGGTATAGTTTCCTCTCTTTTCATTACGCTCTTTGCACTCATTGTTGCAAAGAGCACATCGATAAACAAGGAATATAGAATACTTATTCTTACAATTCCACTTGCTGCCTTTCTTACAACCTAATCTTATAAGAAAATTGGCAGCATCATTCTCAGGTGGCGAAGTTGTGCCTTTGTTGGTAATAGGTTCAGGACCAGGAGCAACCTTTGCATCATTTACAGGTCTGGAAGTAAGTGGCCTTGCATCTCTTGGTGCACTTGCAATGCTCTCTGGTGGAACAAATCTCCCTCTTGTCTGCTTTACTCTAGATCTTGAACTATTTGGCTACTCAGAGCCGATCCTTCTTTTCCTTGCAACAGTTATTTCTTTCGTCGCTTCAGGAAAGTATGGTATCTATAGGACTCAGATTAACCCATATTGAGTGAAAAAGTTGGTTGACAGCAATATATAGATACTCATATATTTAACATATGAATAGTTGTTCATATGTACAATTATTCAATATGGGAGCAATTATGGGTAACCTGAATAAATATATCTTCAATGTCGAAATAGATTGTGCTGTATGTGCGAGCAAAGTAGAGAGTGCTCTTAACAAGAATGAACAAGTTGAAAAGGCAATCTTTGACTTTGAAAGAGGTAAACTCTCTGTTACCACTACCCTATCTAGAAAGATGGTAAAGGCCATCTGTTTGGAAGTCGAGGAAGATATGGTCTTCCTTGATGATGAAAGAACATACAATTTCAGTGTTGAAATTGACTGTGCTGAATGTGCAAGGAAGGTGGAAGACAAACTGAATTCCACTGAAGGAATAAAAGAAGCCATTTTCGATTTCCCAAATGGACGCTTGAAAGTTAAAGGAAGTCTCAATGAGAAGGAAATAAAGGATATATGTTTCTCTGTCGAAGAGGATATGGTATTCAAGAGTGAGACGAAGGAAGAAAAAGAAAAGAGAGATTTCAGGGTCTACAGGATAATAATCGCAATTGTTATCATGTCATTATCCAGCTACTTCTCTTTTACTTATGGCTATTTCCTTTCATATCTCATCGCAGGCTACGATGTAATATGGAAGGCATTGAAGAACATCCTCAAAGGTAAGGTTTTCGATGAGAACTTCCTTATGGGAATTGCTACGATCGGAGCCCTTATCTTAGGTGAATACACTGAAGCTTCTGCAGTCATGGTCTTCTATCAGGTTGGTGAATACTTCCAGGATAGAGCTGTCAGGAAATCGAGAAGAAGCATAAAGACACTCATGGATCTCACTCCAGAAGAGTGCACTATCATAAGGGATGGAGAAAATGTCACATTGAAACCTGAAGAGGTTTCGGTTGGAGACATAATTCTTGTAAAGCCAGGTGAGAGAGTCGCACTTGATGGAATTATCATCAGTGGGGACTCATATCTCGATACAAGTTCGATAACAGGAGAAGCTGTAAAGAGAGGTGTACACCCAGGGGATGAAGTTATCTCAGGAAGTATAAACACATCTGGAGTCCTCCAGATCGAAGTCAATACAAGTTATGAGAAGAGTACAACAAAGAGAATCCTTGACATGGTCGAAAGGAGCAACGAAAAGAAGGCTCCAACAGAGAAGTTCATAACACGCTTTGCAAGATACTACACTCCTATAGTCTGCCTGCTTGCTCTCATACTCGCTCTTGTACCTCCTCTCTTTGGACATGCTTGGTCATCTTCCATCTACAGAGCACTCATGCTGCTAGTTGTCTCTTGCCCATGTGCACTTGTTCTGTCAGTTCCCCTCTCCTACTTTGCATCTATAGGTGCCTTTGCAAAGACAGGAATACTTGTAAAGGGTGCTGAAAGCATTCAGAAGATTTCATCGATCAGCATGATGGCTTTCGACAAGACAGGAACACTGACCAAAGGAACTTTCAAAGTAAACAAGGTTGTAAATCTGAAGGATGTAGAAATCCTTCCTTATCTTATCGCACTTGAGAAGAACTCAGATCACCCAATTGCCAAGGCAATAACTAGTGCAGGTGAAACAAATCTTGTTTCCAGTGAAACTCAAGAAATTGCGGGTTATGGAATCAAGGGAAAGATTGACGATACTATCTACCTTGCAGTAAAACCTAGCTACTATAATCTTTCACTGAATGAAAAGGGAACAATTGCTGTTCTCGGTACAGCGACAGAGCCACTTGGATATGTAGTTATATCTGATGAAGTCAAAGTGGAAGCTGCTAAAGCGATTTCCGATCTCAGAAAACTAAAGGTCAACAAGCTTGTAATGCTCACAGGTGACAGGAAGGAATCTGCTGAGGAAATAGCATCATTGCTCAAGCTTGATAAGGTCGTCTCCGATCTACTTCCAGATGAGAAGGTCGAAGCATTCGAGAGGGAAAAAGTTGGAAATATCGCAGGTTTTGTTGGGGATGGAATCAACGATGCTGTACTTCTTTCTGCTGCAGATGTTTCTATTGCGATGGGAGGAGCCGGATCTGATGCGGCAATCGAAGCTGCAGATATGGTCATAATGAATGATGATATTTCAAAGATTGCAAATGGAATAATCATATCACGCAGGACTGAAAGGATTGTAAAGCAGAACATATTCTTCTCTATCTCTGTAAAGGTCTTGATCATTCTGCTTGCCATTGTCGGCCTTGCCAACATGTGGCTTGCAATCTTTGGAGATGTCGGTGTAGCTCTTATCTGTGTAATCAATGCAATGCGATGTCTTTCCTCAACAAAGAGATGACAAGAAACGGCTAATTTATTATTCTTTACAGCCATGAGCGAAAAACAGATAAGAAATATCGGTATCATGGCACACA